>NZ_JADIKL010000006.1:0-230411 GCF_044904705.1 Dyella agri | reverse complement strand
GTCCACACAATTCACCTGTGCACACTGTCAAAGATCTCTTCACCGCGGTCGTTTCCGCTAGAGGACATTTCGTCCCGGTGAGCCGCTCACTATACATCGTCTTTCCGGTCCGTCAACACCTGCAGCGAAGAATTTCTTGCCGTTCGGTGTGACGCCGCGCCGATGCAGCAGCGGGGCGGCGAATACTAGGTAGACGACCGTGGCTTGGCAAGCATTTTCTTCGAAGAAATCTTGCTCTTTCGCGCAAGCTACTGATCTTGCGCGAAACAATTCTGCAAAGTCGCGCGCTGTGCTCAGCCGCCGGTCAACCGCACCCTGGCGAAGTTGCGCTTGCCCACCTGCAGCACGCCCTCGAAGCCGGCGGCGAACACGCGCTGCGCGTCCTCCACCACCTCTGCATCGATGCGCACCGCGCGCTCCTTGAGCTTGCGGTTCGCCTCCGAGTTGCTGGCGGTGAGCCCCGCCGCGGTGAGCAGCGCCGGCAGGCGCAGGCCTTCGGCAGGCGCCGCGATCTCGCTGAGCGGCAGCAGCGAGGTATCCCCCTCGCCACGCACCACCGCATGCCAGCCGGCAATAGCCTGCTCGGCGGCGGCGGCATCGTGGAAGCGCGTAGCCAGTTCCCGCGCCAGGCGCAGCTTGGTGTCGCGCGGGTTCAGCTCGCCGCTTTCCACTTCGCGCTTCATGCGCGCCAGCTCGTCCAGCGACACTTCGAAGCTGAGTAGCTCGAACCAGCGCCACATCAGCGCGTCGTCGATCTTCATGGTCTTGGTGACGATGTCGATCGCCGGCTCGTCGATACCGATGTAGTTGCCCAACGACTTGGACATCTTGTTGACGCCGTCCAGGCCTTCGAGCAAGGGCATGGTGAGTACGATCTGCGGCTTCTGCCCGAAGTGTTCCTGCAGGCCCCGCCCCATCAGCAGGTTGAACTTCTGGTCGGTGCCGCCGAGCTCGACGTCGCACTCCAGCGCCACCGAGTCGTAGCCCTGCACCAGCGGATAGAGGAATTCGTGGATGGCGATCGGCTGCTGTGACGCGTAGCGCTTGGCGAAATCGTCGCGTTCGAGCATGCGCGCCACGGTGTGCTGCGCGGCGAGCTTGATCATGTCCGCCGCGCCCATCTTGCCGAACCACTCGGAATTGAAGCGCACTTCAGTGCGCTCGCGGTCGAGCACCTTGTACACCTGCGCGGCGTAGGTCTCGGCGTTCTTCAGCACGTCCTCGCGGGTGAGCGGCTTGCGCGTGACGTTCTTGCCGGTAGGGTCGCCGATCATCCCGGTGAAGTCGCCGATCAGGAAGATCACCTGGTGCCCCAGATCCTGGAACTGGCGCATCTTGTTGAGCAGCACGGCGTGGCCGAGATGCAGATCCGGCGCAGTGGGGTCGAAGCCGGCCTTGATGCGCAGCGGGCGCCCACTCTTCAGCCGCTCCAGCAGATCCTCGCGCTTGATGATTTCATCGGCGCCACGCGCGATCGCGGCCAGCGCCTGCTCGGGTTCGTTCATGCATTCCTCGGGGATGATGGTTGCCATGACAACCATCTGCGGGATGGCAATCACGTTTCAGCGTTAATTGTGCGTTAACCGAAAACCCAGCGCAAACCCTTGATGGGAAAGGCATTGACGCACTTGTCACACGACGACTATGGTACGCGGGTTTGTTACTTTGTACGACGAGGCTCGCGCAGCATGGTTGAGGAAAATCGGGGGGCGCGCCACGCACGCAAGCAGGCCATCTGCCGCAAGGCGCAGCGCCGGCACGTCAGCTTCTACGAGCGTTGCGCGCACTGGTCGTTCGACCGTTCGGAATCCACCACGCCCATCCACTGGCACCGCGAACGCTGGGTGCTGGCCGGCACCGCACTGATGGTGACGCTGCTCTCCGGCTTCATCATGCCGGCCTGGGCCACCGCGATGAAGCCCGCGCCGACCATCGAGGCACACACCCTGCTGCCGCTGGCCCTGCCAAAGCCGGCTCCGATCAACCCGGCGACTTCCACGGTAGACGACTGGCAGGTGGTGCGCGTGCAGCCGGGCCAGACGCTGTCGGACATCTTCGGCGGTCGCGGCCTGAGCCTTACCGACCTGCAGAAGGTGATGGATGCCGCCGGCGACGCGAAGTCCGCGCTGCACAACATCCGTCCCGGCGAAGAATTCGACTTCCTGCTCGGCCCCGGCGGCAGCCTGCGCGGCATCCGCTTCGACAAGGATCAGGCCAACCGCGCGATCGTGCGCCTCGACGGCCCGCAGCCCACGCTCGCCCTGGAGCGACGCGACATGGACACGCGTGAAGAAGTCGCGCATGGCGTGATCCGCAGCAGCCTGTACGCCGCCGGCGACCAGGCCGGGCTCAGCGCGGCGATGGTGGGCAAGCTGGCCGACCTGTTCAAGTACGACGTCGACTTCGTGCAGGACCTGCGCGAAGGCGACAGCTTCACCGTGATCTACGACGACATCTACCGCGACGGCGCGCGCTACGGCGAAGGCGACATCGTGGCCGCGGAGTTCGTCAACCAGGGCAAGCGCTACACCGCCTATCGCTTCCGCAAGGCCGACGGCAACTACGGCTGGTTCAGCGAAGATGGCCGCCCGCTGCAGAAATCCTTCCTGCGCATTCCGGTGGACTTCACCCGGATCTCCTCCACCTTCACCGCCGCGCGCATGCATCCGATCCTCGGCCGCATGCGCGCCCACAAGGGCGTGGACTACGCTGCGCCGTCGGGCACGCCGATCCACGCCGCCGGCGATGGCGTGATCAAGTACCGTGGCTGGGAGAACGGCTACGGCAACTTCGTGCTGATCCAGCACAACAAGGACATCAGCACTGCCTACGGCCACATGTCGCGCTTCGCCTCCGGCGAACGTGTGGGCCAGCACGTGAAGCAGGGGCAGATCATCGGCTACGTCGGCATGACCGGCCTCGCCACCGGCCCGCACCTGCATTACGAATTCCGCGTGGACGGCGCGCAGCGCAACCCGCAGACGGTGACCCTGCCCAAGTCCGAGCCGTTGCCCGGCGCCCAGCTGGCGCAATTCAAGGCCACCGTGGTGAAGCCTCAGCTGGCAAGGCTGGAGCAGATCGATCAGCGCGTGAAGCTGGCCCGCAACAACACGCCCAACACCGACAATTGAGCGCCGCGACCGCGTGAGTGAAACCCCGGCGCTCTATCTCGGCCTGATCTCCGGCACCAGCGCCGACAGCATCGATGCCGCGCTGGTGTCGTTCGAGCACGAACGGCCGCGCCTGCTTGCCGCACGCGCGCATCCCTGGCCGACGGCGCTGCGCGAGCAGATCCTCGCCGTGGCGCAAGGCGAAGCCACACTGGACCTCGACGCATTCGGACGACTGGACGTGGCGCTGGGCCACGGCTTTGCCGAAGCCGCGCTCGCCCTCCTGCGCGAACACGGCATCGATGCCTCGGCGGTGCGCGCCATCGGCTCGCACGGCCAGACCGTGCGCCACCGCCCCACCGGCGAACACCCCTTCACCCTGCAGCTGGGCGATCCCGCCACGATCGCCGAACGCTGCGGCATCGACGTGGTGGCGGACTTCCGCCGCGCCGACGTGGCCGCCGGCGGCCAGGGCGCTCCCTTGCTGCCGGCTGTCCATGCGATGCTGCTGGCGCATCCCGGCCATGGCCGCGTGGTGCTCAACCTCGGTGGCATCGCCAATATCACCGTACTCGGCGCCGACGGCAGCGTCCTCGGCTTCGATACCGGCCCCGCCAACGGCCTGCTGGATGCATGGTGCCTGCGCCAGCATGGCGAACCGTTCGACCGCGACGGCAACTTCGCCGCCAGCGGCCGGGTCGACGCGGCACTGCTCGATGCGCTGCTGGCCGATCCCTATTTCGCGCTGGCGCCGCCCAAGAGCACCGGCCGCGAACACTTCCACCTCGACTGGCTCGCTACGCATCCACGCATGGCCGCACTGGCGGCAGCCGACGTGCAAGCCACGCTGCTTGAGCTCACTGCACGCAGCGTGGCCGAGGCGATCACGCGCCACGCACCGGATGCGGAAGACGTGCTGGCCTGCGGCGGCGGCGTGCACAACGGCGCGCTGATGCGCCGGCTCGCCGAACTACTGGCGCCACGCACACTGTCGAGCACCGCGGCATTCGGCGTCGACCCGGATTTCCTCGAAGCCACCGCGTTCGCGTGGCTGGCCCGGCAGCGCTTGCTCGGCCTGCCCGGCAACCTGCCCGCGGTCACCGGCGCGCGCGGCCTGCGCCAGCTCGGCGCAATCCATCCCGCGCCGCGCTGAATCGCTTATTCGAACAAACCGGCTTTGCGCTGCAGAGGCACCAGCGAGTCGCTGCGTGCGGTCGACAGTGCCTGCACGGTCTCCCGGAACACCGCCTGTTCGGTCGCATTCCACGGGCCGGCCAGCATGGCGAGCTCGTCGGCCTCGATCAGGGCTTCGGCCTGCTGGCCGCTTTCGGCGGCACGAAGGCCACGCCGCAGCGCGTACAGCAGCACCTCGTTGATGCTCAGCTGATGGTTTTTGGCGAACGACTGGATGCGCTCGGCCAGCAGATGATCGACATGGCGTATCACTAGATCGGGCATTCGTCGGCTCCTTGCGCGCGGCGTACCCCCCTGCGCCATGATCATCGCCGGCCCGGGAATGCCGGGCAAGCCGTGCCTTGCCAATCCGTGGCCTATGCCGCAGCCGTAACGTGATCCCGTGCGCAGAGCTAGCGCGCTCTCAGTGCGGTCGCGCCAGCTCCACACGATCAATCGCACGGCGCATCGCGAGTATCAGCAGCAGGCCGGGCAGGGCCGACAAGGCGGTGATCACGAAGAAGTTCGACCAGCCCACCTGCGGCACCAGCCACGCCGCCAGCGGACCCAGGAACACCCGCCCCACCGCCGACAGCGAGGACAGCAGTGCGTACTGGGTGGCCGAATAGCGCACATTGCACAGCGCAGTCACGAGCACCACAAAGGCGGTACTGCCCAAGCCGCTGAAAAAGTTCTCCGCACCCACCACGACGGCTAGCGCCAGCAGATTGGGGCCACTGTGCACCAGCCAGATATAGCCAAGGTTCACCAGCGCCTGCAGCACACCCAGCAACAGCAGCGCAGGAAACAGCCGTATCCGCGTCACCACCCAGCCACCGGCCAGTGCGCCAAGCAGACCAGCGGCAAGGCCGAGGACCTTGTTGATCGCACCCAGCTGGATCAGCGAGAACTGCGGCACGCGCAGCAGAAAGGTGGTGGACAGCGACAACGCGAACGCATCGCACAGCTTGTACAGCACCATCAGCGCCAGCCAGGCCAGTGCCAGCACGCCATAGCGTTGAAAGAAATCCACGAACGGTTGCACCACTGCCTCTGCGAAGCTGCGCGTGGGCTGCTCGTCCGGCGCCTCCGGTGAGGTCGCGGTGACCAGGATCGCCGCGAGCATCAGTGCACCCATCAGTCGATACACCCAGGCCCAGCCCAAGTGACCGGCCAGGATCAGCGCCAGTGCACCGGATACCAACATGGCCGCACGATAGCCGCCCTGCATGAAGGCGATGCCCCAGCCACGCTCCTCCGGCCGCAACAGATCGGTGCGATGCGCATCGTAGGCGATGTCCTGGGTTGCGGACGAGAACGCCACCAGCACGGCAAGGAGCACCAGCATGGCCGCCGCCTTTTGCGGCGTGTGAAAACTCATGGCGATCAGGGCACAACCGCAGACCGCCTGCATCAGAGCGATCCATCCGCGGCGACGTCCCAGCCAACGCAGCTGGAAACGGTCAAGCAGCGGCGCCCAAAGGAACTTGAACACGTAGGCCGTGCCGGTCAGCGTGACCCAGCCGATGTCCTTGAGACTGAGGCCAGCAGTGGTGAACCACGCCTGCAGGGTCGGGTTGGTCAAGGCCAGCGGCAAGCCGGAGGCGAAGCCCAGCAGGCCAACGCTGAGGATGCGCCAGTTGCGTCCCGATACGGCGGCCGCGCCCTCAGTCGGCATAGTCGACGGTGTACGGCGCGTGATCCGAGAAACGCTCGTCGCGATAGATCGCGCAACGCTTCAACCGCTTCCCCAGTCCGGGCGTGACAAACTGGTAGTCGATGCGCCAGCCCACGTCGTTCTCGCGGGCACGGCCCCGGTTCGACCACCAGGTGTAGTCCTCGCCCTCGGGGTGCAAGGTGCGGTAGCTGTCCACCCAGCCGCGCTCGACCAGGCCGTTGAGCCAGGTGCGCTCCTCCGGCAAGCAGCCGGAGTTCTTCTGGTTGGATTTCCAGTTCTTGATGTCCTTCTCGCTGCGCACGATGTTCCAGTCGCCACACAGCACGTAGTCGCGGCCGCTCTTCAGCCATTCGCCGAGGATGGGCGCGAGCCAGTCCATCGCCTTGAACTTGAACTGCTGGCGCTCCTCGCCCGAGGTACCGGACGGCACATAAAAGGACACCACGCTCAACTTGCCGAAACGCGCCTCGACATAGCGGCCTTCGTTGTCGAATTCGTCCCAACCCAGCGCGGTGCGCACTTCGTCCGGCTCGCGTTTCGCGTAGATCGCCACGCCCGAGTAGCCTTTCTTGGTGCTGGCGTCGCGGTAGAAGCAATGGTGGCCGTCGGGACGGAACATCGGGTCGGTGAGCTGATCCTCCTGCGCCTTGGTCTCCTGCAGGCAGACCACGTCGGCCCGCTGCTGCCGCAGCCACTCGAACACGCCCTTGGTCGCGGCCGAGCGGATGCCGTTGGCGTTCAAGCTGATGATGCGCATGCGCGACTCCCGGTGTGAAACGGCATCATAGCAACCATGACTGCACCACCCTCCATCCGCGTCTGCCCGGTTACGCCCGTCCTGCGCGACGCCGTGCTGGGCCTGCACGTGCAACCGGAGCAGGACGGCTTCGTGAGCCC
Source organism: Dyella agri (assembly GCF_044904705.1). Lineage (NCBI taxonomy): Bacteria > Pseudomonadati > Pseudomonadota > Gammaproteobacteria > Lysobacterales > Rhodanobacteraceae > Dyella > Dyella agri. The sequence goes on along the minus strand of NZ_JADIKL010000006.1, from coordinate 223,553 downwards.
GCCTGCGCGCACCCTGCCCGATGCCGAGCAGTGTCCTGACAGCGAGCCGATGGCGATCCTGCTCGGCGACGCCGTGATCGGCTACTACCGCATCGAACGCAGCGCGCGCAGCCTTACCGGCCGCGACGCCGATGCCGATGCACTGGGCCTGCGCTCGTTCCAGCTCGATGCCCGCTGGCAGGGGCGCGGACTCGGCGCGATCGCGATGGAAGCACTGTTGGCCGACCTTGCACAGCGCCACCCGCAGGCGCGCCGCATGCTGCTCACGGTGAACTGCGCCAATACCGCCGCGCTGGCGCTGTACCTTCGACACGGCTTCATCGACAGCGACGAGCTGTACCATGGCGGCCGCTCCGGGCCACAGCACCTGCTGTGGCGTGCCCTTCCCTGACGAGAGTGCCCATGCACGACTACCAGCGCGACTTCATCGAACTCACCTTGCAGCGCGACGTGCTGCGCTTCGGCGAATTCACGCTGAAGTCCGGGCGGCAAAGCCCGTATTTCTTCAATATGGGGCGCATCGATTCCGGTGCCGCGCTGGGCCGGCTGGGCCGCGCCTACGCCGCCGCGGTAGTGAACGCCGGAATCGGCGTGGACATGCTGTTCGGCCCCGCCTACAAGGGCATCGCGCTGGCCGCGGCTACCGCGATCGCGCTGGCCGACCAGCAGGGCCGCGACCTGCCCTGGGCCTACAACCGCAAAGAGGCCAAGGACCACGGTGAGGGTGGCGTGCTGGTCGGTGCGCCACTGAAGGGCCGCGTGCTGATCGTGGACGACGTGATGACCGCCGGCACCGCGGTGCGCGAGTCGCTCGCGCTGATCCGTGCCCACGGTGCCGAACCGGCTGGCGTGCTGATCGCGCTGGACCGGCAGGAACGCGGCCAGGGCGAACTGTCCGCCGCGCAGGAAGTGGCGCGCGATTACGGTATCCCGGTGATCGCGATCACCAGCCTCGCCGACGTGCTGGCCTATGCGGGCGAGCGCCCGGAACTGGCGGCCGAACACGCGCGCCTGCTCGCCTACCGCGAACGTTATGGTGTGAACCACTGAACCCGGTCACAGCCCGCGGCGGCGAATCGCCCGTCGCAGGCTTGCAGGCCGCCGCCGCGTCTATACTTCGGCCGAGGGGGTACCCATGCGTAAATCACTGTCCATCCTGATCATCGCCGCGCTGCTCGCCGCTGCGCCGCTCTGCGCCATGCAGGCCGCGAGTAGCAACGGGGTACGCTACAAGTGGGTGGACGGCAAGGGCCAGCTGCATTTCAGCGACAGCCTCAGCCCGGATGCGCTCAAATACGGCTACGACGTGGTCAACGACCAAGGCCTGGTGGTGTCGCACGTGCAGCGCCAGCTAAGCTCGGAGGAGCGTGCCGCCGCGCAGAAACAGGCCGCCCTGCAGGCCGCCGCCCAGCGCGCCGCCCAGGATCGGGCCCGTGCCGACGAGCAGATGCTGTCCACCTACCCCGACGAAGCCGCGTACAAGGCCGCGCTGCAACAAACGCTGGCGAACATGGACCAGCAGATCCACACCAGCAAGCTCAACCTGCGCAGCCAGGAGCAGGCACTGACCGAGTTGCTGGGCCGCGGCGCCGAATTCGAGCACAACAAGCAACCGCTGCCGAAGTTCCTGCAGGACGGCATCGCCAAGCAACGCGGCGTGGTGAGCGAGTTGCAGGCGGTGCTGCAACGCCAGCTGGCGCAGCGCGAGCAAGCCACGCAAGCTCAGGTGCAACAGCTGGCGCACTATCGCGCCCTGCAGGCCGCACAGAATCAGCCCTGAAGTCCGCCCGGATACCCGGCACACAGGAACCTGCTGCGCACCCTCAGGCATGGACGTGCTTGGGGGTGGAAACGGGCGAGTCCGGACAGACTGACTCGAACCACCGTCATGCTGACGGTGGTTCGAGATCGCCTCAGAACGGCAGTTTCAACGCCGGGTCGACGGCAAGCAGCTGCTCGCGGAACGCCTGCTGGATGCGCTTGAGCGCCACCGGATCGTCCGCATCGAAACGCAGCACCAGCACCGGCGTGGTGTTCGACGCGCGCACCAGGCCCCAGCCGTCCGGCCAGTCGGCACGCACGCCATCGATGGTGATCAGGGTGGCGTCGCCGAAGCTCGCCTTGGCGCGGAAACGCTCCATGAAACGGTAATGCTCGCCCTCGGCCAGCTCGATCTTCAGCTCCGGCGTAGAGACGCCCGCAGGCAGGGTGGCGAAGATCTCCTCCGGCGTGCGCTCTTCCAGGTCGCCGGCGAGGATCTCCATCAGCCGCGCGCCGGCATAGATGCCGTCGTCGAAGCCGTACCAGCGCTCCTTGAAGAAGAAATGGCCACTCATCTCGCCGGCCAGCTCCGCGCCGGTCTCGCGCATCTTGCCCTTGATCAGCGAATGGCCGGTGCGCCACATCAGCGGGCTGCCGCCGGCCTCGAGGATCTGGCCCTTGAGGTGGCCGGTGCACTTCACATCGTAGATGATGGTGGCGCCCGGCTGGCGCGCCAGCACGTCGCGCGCGAACAGCATCAGCAGGCGGTCCGGGAAGATGATCTCGCCGGCCTTGGTCACCACGCCGAGGCGGTCGCCGTCACCGTCGAAGGCCACGCCGAGGTCGGCACCCGTCTGCCTCACCGCGAGAATCAGGTCCTCGAGATTGTGCGGGTCGGAGGGATCGGGATGATGGTTCGGGAACGTGCCGTCCACGTCGCAGTACAGCGGCACCACGTCGCAACCGATGCCGGAGAGCACCTGCGGCGCCACCGCGCCCGGAATGCCATTGCCGCAGTCCACCACCACCTTGAGCCGGCGCTCGGCCTGCACGTCGGAGACGATGCGCTCCAGATAGTCCGGTAGCACGTCGACCTGGCGCAGGCTGCCTTCGCCGCCCTGCTCCAGCGCGTTGCGGGCGATGCGCTGGTACAGATCCTGGATCGAACCTTCGGACAGCGTCTGGCCGCCGATCACGATCTTGAAGCCGTTGTAGTCGGGCGGGTTGTGGCTGCCGGTGACCGCCACGCCGCAACCGGTGTTGAAGTGGTACGCGGCGAAATACACCACCGGCGTGGGCACCGCGCCGAGATCGATCACGTCGATGCCTGCGGCACGCAGGCCATCGGCCAGCGCGCCGGCCAGCTCCGGGCCGGACAGGCGGCCGTCGCGGCCCACCACGATCTCGGTGAGAGCCTGCTCGCGCATCAGCGTGCCGATGGACTGGCCCAGCAAGCGCGCCACGCCGGCCGTCAGTGTCATACCCACCACGCCGCGGATGTCATAGGCACGGAAGATCGTCGGATCGACCGCGACATCCGCTACGGCCTTCGCCGCGGGCGCGGGTGCAGGTGCAGGTGCGGCGACCGGCGCGGACGCGAGCTTGGCGAGCACCGGCTCGGGCGGTGCGGATTTGCGGGCAGCTTCCTGGGACAACTTGAACTCCTCGATATCGATATCCTGCTCGGCCAGCGGCACTTCGCGGTACCGCAAGCGCCACCACAGCAGGTACAGCCCCGCGCCGATGCCGACCAGGGCCAGCAACCCCGCCAACAGCCACGAGCGCGGCAACACGATGAAAGCCTCGGGCAGGGCCACGGCCACGCTGAATGCGCTGCCCGGCACCGCCTTGGCGGTGGACTCCGCATCGGCGCCGACGCTGCCGTGCGAAAGAATGCGCATGTCGGCGCTGGCGTCACCCTGGCGGAGATCCAGGCGGCCGCCTGCGGGCGACGCCGCGTCGAACACTTGTTGCACCGGCGCGAACGGCAACTCTACCCATAGCCAGGCCCGCGCCTGCGGTGTCGAACCCAGCGGCAGCACCAGGCTCAGCCGGCGATTGCCCACGCTGTGCGACACGCTTTGCACCGGCGGCAGGCCATCGTCGGTTTGCGCGGCCATCAGCTGCGCGGCCTTGGCATAGCCGAACTCGCGGAAATTGGCGTGCAGCACCTCGTCGAGGCTGCCGCTGTAGACATCCAGCTGCAACGCCTGCGGCAGCCGTGCGTGGAGCACCGCCAACAGCTGGGCGTGGTCGCCCTGCAGCATGGACGGATCCAACCCCGCCACCGCCTTCACCACCGCGGCGCGTTGCGTGGCGACCGTTTGCGCCAGCTGCTGCACGACTTCGTCGCGCGCCTGTCGCACGCGGTCCGCCGCACTGCCCTCGTCGGCGATCAGCCAGGTCTGCCAGGCGCAGAACCCGCCAAGCAGCAGCAACAACGTACCCATGGCCAGCGGCCACAGCCGTCGCCAGTCCAACTGCGTGCGACCACGCAATCCATTTGTGTCACTCATCGCCACCCCCTGCCCCCGCAGGTGTCCGCCCCATCCGGCCCGACGCCGCGCCAGATCACTTGATGCCCGTCGAACCGAAACCGCCGCCGCCGCGCGCGCTGGGCGCGAACTCGGCCACGATGTTCAACCGCGCCTGCGCCACCGGCACCAGCAGCAGCTGCGCGATGCGGTCGCCCACACCGATGGTGACCGGCTCGCGGCCGCGGTTCCAGCAGGAAATCATCAACGGCCCCTGGTAATCGGCGTCGATCACGCCGACCAGGTTGCCCATCACCAGGCCTTGTTTGTGACCCAAGCCCGAGCGCGGCACGATCAGCGCGCACCAGCCCGGGTCGCCGATGTGGATGGCGATGCCGCTGGGCACCAGGGCACTGTCGCCGGGTGCCAGGGTGAGCGGCGCATCGAGCGCGGCGCGCAGGTCCATGCCGGCGCTGCCGGTAGTGGCCGGCTCCGGCAGCGGAATGCTGTCGCCCAGACGCGGGTCGAGGATCTTCAGTTCGACATCCAGCATCGCCGCGCTCATCCGCGCACCGCGCGATAGCGCTCGGCCACGCAGGCGACCAGCTGCCGCGCCAGCTCGGCCTTGCCGGCGCGCGCCAGCGCCAGCATGCCGTCGGCCCAGTACACGTCCAGCGCGTTGTCGGCCGTCTCGAAACCCAGCCCGTCGCCGACGCGGTTCGCGGCGATCATGTCCAGGCCTTTTCGTTGCAGCTTGTCCTGCGCATACCGCGCCACGTCATGCGTCTCCGCAGCGAAACCCACCAGGAAAGGATGCGCGGGACGCGCCGCGAGGCTGCCGAGGATGTCGGGATTCTCGGCCAGCTGCAGCACCAGGTCGGCGCCGGCCTGCTTCTTGAGCTTGCGCTCGGCGACTTCGGCCGGCCGGTAATCGCCCACGGCGGCCGCGCCGATGTAGATCTGCGCCTGCGCGGATGCATCCAGCACCGCCGCCTGCATCTGCGCGGCGCTGCGCACGTCGATGCGACGCGCGACGCCGGGCGGGGTGGCCAGGCTTACCGGGCCGGCCACCAGGGTCACCCGCGCGCCCGCTTCGGTCGCGGCCTGCGCCACCGCGAAACCCATCTTGCCGGAGCTGCGGTTGCCGATGAAGCGCACTGGATCGATGTCCTCGAATGTCGGGCCGGCGCTGACCACCACCGACAGCCCGGCCAACGCGCCGCTGCCAAACGAGGCCGCCAGCGCATCGCGCAGCTCGTGCGGCTCCAGCATGCGGCCGGAACCCACGTCGCCGCAGGCCTGTTCGCCCGCGGCCGGGCCGAGCAGCTGCACGCCGCGCTGGCGCAACAGAGCCACGTTCGCCTGCACCGCCGGATGCGCCCACATCTGCTGGTTCATCGCCGGCGCCACCGATAGCGGCGCGGCGCTGGCGAGGCACAGCGTGGTGAGCAGGTCGCCGGCATGGCCATGGGCCAGCTTCGCAATGATGTCGGCACTGGCCGGCGCGATCAGGATGCGCTCGGCCCAGCGTGCCAGCTCGATGTGGCCCATCGCCGCTTCGGCGCTCTCGTCCCACAGTGACGTGCGCACTGGCTGACCGGACAGCGCCTGGAAGGTGGCGGCGCCCACGAAGTGTTCGGCGCCGGCCGTCATCACCACGCGCACCTCGGCGCCTTGCTCGCGCAGGCGGCGGACCAGCTCGCAGGACTTGTAGGCGGCGATGCCGCCAGACACTCCCAGCAGGATGCGGCGTTGGGCAAGACTCATGTAGGCAGGGCCTGACGTGCGGGCAGACGGGTAGCTTACCGGAATCATGCCGCGCGACTGCTGCCTGCTTCGCATCGGCGCCAGCACACTAACCGCATGAGCATCCGCGACTGGCCCGAAGGCGAACGCCCCCGCGAGAAACTGCTGGCCCGCGGCAGCAGCACGCTGTCCGACGCGGAGTTGCTGGCGGTACTGCTCGGCAGCGGGGTGCGCGGCAAGGACGCGATCGCGCTGGGCCGCGAGTTGCTCACTGGCGCGGGCAGCCTCGCCGCCCTGCTTGGCCGCCCTGACCAGGCCGTGCGCGCGGTGGGCCTGGGGCCGGCCAAGCGCGCGCGCATCGCCGCCGCGCTGGAACTGGCCCGACGCTGTCTCGCCGAGCAACTGCGAGAACAGCCGGCGCTGGGCAATCCGCGCGACAGCGGCGACTACCTCAGCGCCCGGCTGCGCCACCTGCCCTATGAGGTGTTCGGCTGCCTGTACCTGGACAACCGCCATCGCGTACTGGCCTTCGAGGAGCTGTTCCGCGGCACCGTCGATGGCGCCAGCGTGCACCCCCGCGAGGTGGTGCGGGCCTGCCTTGCCCACAACGCCTGCGCGGTGATTTTTGCCCACAACCACCCCAGTGGCATGGCCGAGCCCAGCGCGGCTGATCGCGCGATCACCCGCGAACTGCGCGAAGCCTTGCATCTGGTCGGCGTACGCGTGCTGGACCACCTGGTGATCGGCAGCGGCAAACCCGTGTCGATGGCCGCGCGCGGCCTGATCTGAACCCACAAGGCAAAATCGCCGGAGCGATGACACCCAAAAAAAGCGGCGCGGGATGAGCCGCGCCGTGGGTGCCGATTCGGGGAGCGGAGAGAGCGGCGTCTCCGTGTGCCGGATGGTGGAGGGGAGTCGCCACCAGCACCCAGCCAGTGTGGCGCCGCCGCATGACAGGGCGATGACGATCCCGCGCCGCGGCCATGGCCGCTAGGCGGCCGTTACTTATGCACAAAAGCCCGCTACCGGGACTTGCAGGGCCATACGTACCCACGACTTCAAGCATGCGATATATCTACATGATTTCAATCAATTATTTTCAATGAAAGCTACGCGACCGCGCATGCAATGCCGCCCTTGCCACGCGAGGCGCCGCTTTCCCCACAGACTTATCCACAAGGGCTACGCCGCGCCGCAGCACGCCGGCCGTCCGGCGCGGGCGGTCTGCTAGGATTGCCGGTTCCATCCCGGAACCGCCGCGCCCGTGAAAGCACAGCTGCACGAACTGATCCTGCAGGCCATCCACGCCCTGCAAACCCAGGCCATCCTGCCTGTCGACCTGGCGATCCCCGGTTTCGTGATCGAGCGCACGCGCAGCCGCGAACACGGCGACTTCGCCTGCAACGCGGCGATGCTGCTGGCGAAACCCGCGCGGGCCAAGCCGCGCGAACTGGCCGAAAAGCTGGTGGCCGCGCTGCCGGCCAGCACCCTGGTCGCCAAGGTGGAGATCGCGGGACCCGGCTTCATCAACTTCTTCCTTGCTTCCGACGCCAGCCAGGCCCAGGTGCGCCAGATCCTCGAACAGGGCGTGCATTACGGCCGCAACGGGCTGGGCGCGGGCCGCACGGTGGGCGTGGAGTTCGTTTCGGCCAATCCCACCGGCCCGCTGCACGTGGGCCATGGCCGTGGTGCGGCGATCGGCGACTGCCTCAGCCGCCTGCTGGAAGCCAGCGGCTGGAACGTGAAGCGCGAGTTCTACTACAACGACGCCGGCGTGCAGATCGCCAATCTCGGCATCTCGGTGCAGGCGCGGGCGCGCGGCCTTGCCCCCGGCGACGCCGGCTGGCCGGAGGACGGCTACCGCGGCGACTACATCGCCGACGTGGCGAAGGCCTATCTCGCCGGCGACAACGTCACCGTGGAAGGCCACACCGTCACCGGTGCGAAGAACGTCGAGGATCTCGACGCGATCCGCGCTTTCGCGGTCGCCAGCCTGCGCCGCGAGCAGGACCTGGATCTCAAGGCCTTCGGCGTGGGCTTCGACGTGTACTTCCTGGAATCCTCGCTGTACGCCGACGGCAAGGTGGAAGAGACCGTGCGCGAACTCATCGCCCACGGCCACACCTACGAGGAAGGCGGCGCGCTGTGGCTGAAGACCACCGACTTCGGCGACGACAAGGACCGCGTGATGCGCAAGTCCGACGGCACCTACACCTATTTCGTGCCGGACGTGGCCTATCACCTCAGCAAGTGGCAGCGCGGCTACGAAAAAGCGATCACGGAGCTGGGTTCCGACCACCACGGCTCGCTGGCCCGCGTGAAGGCCGGCCTGCAGGCGCTGGATTGCGGCATTCCCAAGGGTTATCCCGACTACGTGCTGCACCAGATGGTCACCGTGATGCGCGGCGGCGAGGAGGTGAAAATCTCTAAGCGCGCCGGCAGTTACGTCACCTTGCGCGACCTGATCGACGAGGTGGGCCGCGACGCCACGCGCTACTTCCTGATCTCGCGCAAGAGCGATTCGCAGCTGGTGTTCGACATCGACCTGGCCCGCTCGCAGACCAACGACAACCCGGTGTACTACATCCAGTACGCTCACGCCCGCGTGTGCTCGGTGCTGCGCCAGGCCGGCGAGAAAGGGTTCACGTTCGATCAGGACAATGGGCTGGCGCAACTCGCGCGGCTGGACAACGAACACGAGCAGGCCCTGCTCACCGAGCTGTCGCGCTACCCCGAAGTGGTGGAAGCCGCGGCGACGAACCTGGAGCCGCACCTGCTCGCCGTGTGGCTGCGCGAGCTGGCGAACGCGTTCCACACCTACTACAACTCGCACCAGTTCCTCGTTGACGACAAGGACCTGCGCGACGCCCGCCTCGCCCTCGTGGTGGCGACCCGGCAGGTGTTGCGCAACGGTCTGGATCTGCTGGGCCTGGGCGCCCCGGAGAGCATGTGATGGCAGCACGTAAAGGCAAGGGCCGGCAGGCCGTACGCAACAGCGGCGGCGGCATTCCTGGCTGGGTCTGGGCGCTGGTCGGCGTGCTGGTCGGCGCGGTGGCCGTGGTGGTGCTGATGCGCCACTCGCTGATGCCGATGGCGCCCAAGAACGGTCCGCAGGCGAATCCGCAGGCCACCGCCGAGGCGCCCAGCGAAACGGGCGCGGTGGCGCCCGGCAACGCCGAGAGCGCACCGAAGAAGCCGCAGTTCGACTTCTACTCCGTGCTGTCGGAGAAAGAAGTGCGCATCCCGGATGCCGAGATCAGCGCGCAGGCCAAGGCCGAGCAACAGAAGCAGCAGGCCGCTGTGGCGAATGCCCAGCCGGTGACCGCGCCTGTCGCGGCGCCGCCAGTAGCGGGCAATGCGCCGGTGGCCACCCAGAACGTGGAGGCCGCTCCCGCCGCCGCCGTGCCGAAGCCCGCCGCGGGCAGCGGCTACCTGCTGCAGGTCGGCGCCTTCCCCAATCCCGCCGATGCGGAGACCATGAAGGCCCGGCTCGCCATGCAGGGCTTCGTCGCCAACGTGCAATCCGTCGACGTGAACGGCCAGACGTTCCACCGTGTGCGGCTGGGGCCGTTCCCCAGCGCCAGCGCACTGGAAACGACCAAGCAGCGCCTCTCCAGCGCCGGCATCAGCTCGATCGCGCTGAAGGAAGGCCGCTAGGCTGACCACCCCTGACCGCCCCACACCCCAAGGCCGCGCTCGCAGCGCGGCCTTTTTGTTGCCTTAAGCATGCGTGAAGCTCGCCCATAGCGACCTTCACGCCCCGCTTCGCGGGCGCCGCGCACGCTGTTTGGCCGCCGTCCGTCAGCGACGTGCAGGGGAAGTCAGCAACACGCGGGGGATGTTCTATCCACGCAACGGGACCCGTGCCCGGGGAGGTTCGCATGAAGAGCAGCACAGTCTGGCTGGCGCTGGCGTTCGCGCTGACATGCAATGGCGCGCAGGCGGCGGACGATGTCCGTGTGGCCCGCGATTTCACCGACATGGTCGCGCCCGCGGACCAGCAGGCGTACGAGGCCGGTACCAGGCACTTCAACCAGTGCCTGCACCAGCACGGCTTCAAGTACAACTGGACGGCCTGGGCGCACGAAACCGGCGATACCTACAGCTACTCCTACGTCTCGGATCCGATGCCGTGGGCCAGCTTCGACGCGATGGACGCCGCAGTGAAAGCCTGCCTCGGGGTGATCCACTCCGACGTCAACCCGCACCTGAAGAGCGAGATCAGCGCGTTCATGCAGGCCATGCCCGAGCTGAGCCACCTGCCCAAGGACAAGGGCCCGCCGCCGCCGCTGATCGAGGTCCGCTACTTCATGCTCAAGCCCGGCCACCAGGCCGTGGAGACCTTCATGGCCGCCGCGAAGAAGATCGCCGCCGCCGCCGCGAAGTCGAACTGGCCCCACTACTACCAGTTCGCCCGCATGATCGACGCCGGCGACGACGCCCCCGACTTCATCCTGGTGATCCCCGACAAGAGCTGGGCGGACGTGGGCACCGAGCCCGACCCCGACGTGTGGAAGATGGTCGAGAACGTGTACGGCAAGAGCGACGCGGCTGCGATCCGCCAGTCGATCAATGACGCGGTCGCCAAGGAGTCCTCCCACGTGGACAGCTACAACGCGGAGCTGAGCTACATCGCCTCCGGCAAGTGAGTGCAAGCTTGCGATCCGGGCGGCCGCCTCGGTCGCCCGGATGCGCGCCGGCCACTACACTGGCGCACATGACGACCAAGACTGTTTGGATCACCGGCGCTACCGCCGGCTTCGGCGCCGCCACCGTGGCACGCTTCGTGGCTGGCGGCTGGCGCGTGATCGCCAGCGGCCGCCGCGCCGAGCGGCTGCAAGCGCTGGTGGACGCCCACGGCGCCGACAAGGTGCATGCCGTCGCCTTCGATATCCGCGATGAAGCCGCGCTGCGCGCCGCCGTCGCCGGCCTGCCGGCGGATTTCGCCGATATCGACCTGCTGGTGAACAACGCCGGCCTCGCGTTGGGCACCGCGCCGGCACAGCAGGCCGACCTGGCGCAGTGGCGGCAGATGATCGACACCAACGTCACCGCCTTGGCGACGATGACCCATCTGCTGCTGCCCGGACTGATCGCGCGCCGCGGCGCGATCGTCAATATCAGCTCGATCGCCGGCAGCTATCCCTACCGCGGCGGCAACGTCTACGGCGGCACCAAGGCCTTCGTCAGCCAGTTCTCGCAGAACCTGCGCGTGGACCTGCACGGCACCGGCGTGCGCGTCACCTCGATCGAGCCCGGCATGGCCGAAACCGAGTTCACCCTGGTACGTACCGGCGGCAACCAGGCTGCCTCCGACCAGCTTTATGCCGGCGCCTGCCCGATCACCGCCGGCGACATCGCCGACACGATCTGGTGGATCGCCAACCTGCCGCCGCACCTCAACATCAACCGCCTCGAAATCATGCCGACCAGCCAGTCGGCGGCCGGCTTGCAGGTGCATCGCGACTAAGGCGATCGCGCACCGGCGCGGATCAACCCACCCCGCCGGAAACGCCGTACTCCATGCCCAAGGCGCGATGGTGGGTCTTGCCCCAGTTCGCCAGCGCGTTCAGTGCCGGCCTCAGGCTGCGGCCGAACTCGGTCAGCCGGTAATCCATGCGCTGTCCGCGCGCATCGCGCGTTTCGCGGCAAATCAATCCGTCCTCCTCCAGTTGGCGCAGCTGCTGGCTGAGCACCTTGTGCGCCACCTGCGGCATGGCCGCCTGGAAGTCGCTGAAGCGCCGGTGCCGTGTCGACAGCAGCCACAGGATCATCGGCTTCCACTTGCCGTGGATCAGGCTCAGCGTCACGTCGACGGGACAGGCGAAGGTCTTGCGCTGGGAGTGGTTCATGCGGCGACTCAAGGCAAGGCAGGTAACTTTGCGGTGCGTATCTTTCCGCACAACGGCGGATGCAGAATCGAGAGGCCACCCCGATGTCTCCACGAGGGCCGAGCATGATTGCCGAGTACATCCGTTACAAGATTCCGCCGGCGCAGGCGGCACGATTCGAACAGGATTACGTCGAAGCCGCACGTGGCCTGGATGCCTCCACGCACTGCCTGGGCTACGAGCTGGCCTGCTGCCTGGACGAGCCGGGCAGCTATATCCTGCGCATCGAATGGGATTCGGTGGAAGGCCACATGCAGGGCTTCCGCAACAGCGCAGAATTCCGCGCCTTCTTCGCCGCGATCAAGCCCTACGTGGACATGATCGAGGAAATGCGGCACTACCGTGCTACGTCGGTGCAACGGACCAAGTCGCCATGAGCGATGACGGGATTCCCAGCCTCTACGCATGGGCCGGCGGCCAGCCTGCGCTCGAGCGCCTCACCGAGATCTTCTACCAGCGCGTACCGGACGATCCGCTGCTGGCGCCGCTGTTTGCGCACATGGATGCCCGCCATCCCCACTTCGTCGCGCTGTTCCTCGCCGAAGTATTCGGCGGCCCGGCCGACTACAGCCAGCAACGCGGCGGCCACCAGGCCATGCTGGCGAAGCACGTGGGGCGGCATTTGAACGAAGCGCAACGCGCACGCTGGATGGCGCTGCTGCTGGAGTGCGCCGATGTTGCCGGCTTGCCGGACGACCCGGAATTCCGCTCCGCCTTTGTCGGCTACGTGGAATGGGGCACGCGACTTGCCGTACTGAACTCGCAGCTCGAACAATTACCCGGCGAGCAAGCGCCTATGCCCGCCTGGGGCTGGGGCGAGACCGGCGGGCCCTACCGGGGCTGAAGCCAGGCGATCGGAAACCATCGTTCTCACTCCTGGTGCACGTCGTGGGTCACGAACGGCTGCTCGGCCGTTGGCGCGGCCAGCCACTTCGGGTGCGCCAAGGTGTGGCGCATGTCGGCCAGGCCGCTGCGCCAGTGGCCGTGCATGCTGGCGGCGCTGAACTCGTAGTCTTTGTAGTGGCCCTCGTAGGGCTTGTCGCGGTAAATCAGGTGCACCAGGTTGACCAGCGCGCCGTTCGCCTCGCATTCGGCCTGGCGATAGGCCGGGTCGGCGCGACGTTCCGGCGGCACCAGCGCCAATACGTCCTGCAGCAGGCGCTGGCGGCGGCGGCTCTCGTGCATGTACTCGGTCATCAGCCGGGTGCGGCTGGAGTACTGGATCTCCTTGCTGCGTTCGGCCACGCCGGGCATGTCGTGGGGTAACTCGCCCTGCGCGCTCCACAGGTCGACCTGGAACACCAGCATGTCCCGCTGCGGCTGCTCGGTAAGCACGCGGTAGAGCGGCGTGTTGGAAACCACGCCACCGTCCCAGTAGTACTCGCCGTCGATCTCCACCGCGGGGAAGCCCGGCGGCAACGCGCCGGAGGCCATGAAGTGCTCGGGCCCGAGACGCTGCCTGGTATTGTCGAAATAGACGAAATTGCCGCTCTTCACGTTCACTGCGCCCACCGACACGCGCATCGCGCGCGCATCGTTGAGGCGGTCGAAATCGACCAGGCGCTCCAGCGTGCCGCGCAAGGGCGTGGTGTCGTACCAGCTCGCGGTGGCGGGCGTGGCCTGCGCCTGCAGGAACGGCGGCGGCAAGCGCGGCCGGAAGAAGCCGGGCTGGCCCTGGATCAGGGCGCTCCATGCCGCGAGGCCGCTGAGCCCGTTCTGCAGCACCAACGGCCAGTGGCGGGCATCGAGCGCCGCGGGCAAGGCGACAGGCGGCCATGGCGAGACGCGGCAGATCGTGTCCCAGAAATCGCGCAGGCGCTCGACGCGACGCTCCGGCGGATTGCCTGCGATGATCGCCGCGTTCAAGGCGCCGATCGAGATACCGGCGATCCAGTCGGGGCGCAGCTGCACCTCCTCCAGCGCCTCGACCACGCCCGCCTGGTAGGCGCCCAGCGCACCGCCGCCCTGCAGCACCAGGGCCACGGTGCGGTAGTCGCGCGCTACCGCTTCGGCCAGCGGCGTGCCTTGCTTGTCGTCCGCCATGGCCTTACTGCATGTACCAGCCGTGGCTGACCACGAAGCTCTGCCCGGTCAGCGCGGCGGAAGGGAACGTGGCGAGATACAGCGCGGTCTGCGCGATGTCGTCGACGGTGGTGAACACGCCGTCCACGGTGTCTTTCAGCATCACGTTCTTGATCACGTCCGCCTCGCTGATGCCCAGTTCCTTGGCCTGTTCGGGAATCTGCTTCTCCACCAGCGGCGTGCGCACGAAGCCGGGGCAGATCACGTGCGAGCGCACGTTGTGCGGTGCGCCCTCCTTCGCCAGCGTGCGGGCCAGGCCGAGCAGGCCGTGCTTGGCGGTGACGTAGGGCGCCTTCAACTTCGACGCCTCGTGCGAATGCACCGAGCCCATGTAGATCACGATGCCGCCGCGGTCGCCCTGGTACATATGGCGCAGTGCGGCCCTGGTGGTCAGGAAGCCACCGTCGAGATGGATCGCCAGCATCTTCTTCCAGTCGGCGAAGGCGAACTGGTCGATCGGGTTGATGATCTGCACCCCGGCGTTGGAGATCAGGATATCCAGCGCGCCAAACGCCGCGACCACCTTGTCGGTGCCCGCATCCACCGCGGCCTCATCGGTGACGTCCATCGCGATGCCGATGGCCTGGCCGCCCGCGGCGCTGATTTCCGCCGCCGCCGCGTCGGCCGCCTGCTGGTTGATATCGCAGATCGCCACCTTCGCGCCGTGCTTCGCGTACAGCTCCGCGATCGCCTTGCCGATGCCGCTGGCCGCGCCCGTGATCAGGGCCACCTTGCCGTCGAGACTGCCCATGGGGGTACTCCGTGAGGGGGAGGCCGCCATTGTAGGGAAGGCATGTGACGGCACCATCAGCCTTTGGTGCAAGGCGGCTTGCTTCCTCATCCCCGCAGGGAGAGGAGGCCATCGGTGTCAGCCTTCCTCGGCGAGGTAGGTGTAGGCCGTCAGGCCGCCGTCCAGCGTGCGGTAAAGCTGCTCGGCCGCCTCGCCCGCAATGCCCGCAGCGGCGATGCGCTCGCGGTAGCTGGCGCGCAGGGCGGCGAGGTCGTAGCCCACGTAGTCCAGCATCAGGTCGGTGGTGTCGCCCCGGCGCTTGTGCGCGAAAACATACGAATCGCCGGCCACCCGCACGTTCACCGCGTCGGTATCGCCGAACAGATTGTGGATGTCGCCCAGCGTCTCCTGGTAGGCACCGACCATGAAGATGCCGAGCCGGTAACTTTCGCCGTCCTGCAGTGCGTGCAGCGGCAGGCTCACGTCCACGCCTTCGGCGTCGACATAGTCGTCGATGCGGCCGTCGGAGTCGCAGGTGAGATCGACGATCACGCCGCGGCGCGCCGGCTCCTCGTCCAGCCGCGCGATCGGCGCGATGGGGAAAATCTGGTCAATCGCCCAGATGTCGGGCACCGACTCGAACACCGAGAAGTTGACGAAGTACTTGTCCACCAGCTTCTCGTCCAGCTCGTCCAGCGCGGCGCGATGCGAGCGCTCGCCGGGCAGCAGGCGCGCGCGCACCGCGTTGGCGACGGCGTAGTACATCTCGTCCAGCCGCGCGCGGTCGGCCAGCGCCAGCTGGCCCAGCGCGTACAAGGTCTGGCCTTCGCTCAGATGGTGCTGGGCTTCGTGGAACAGCTCCAGCGCGGGACGCTGGTCGAGTTCGCCGTGCACCTCGCGCAGGCGGCGCAACACCGCGGGCTCGTCCTTCGCCACAGGTGGGATCGCGCCGGCCGGCACCTCCTCCACCTCGCTCACGTTGACCACCAGCACCGCATGGTGCGCGGTCATCGCACGGCCCGCCTCGGTGAGGATATGCGGCGCCTTCAGGCCTTCCGCCTCGACCGCCTCGGCCAGCGACTGCACGATGGTGGCGGCGTACTGCTCGATCGAGTAGTTGATCGAGTTGTGGCTGCGCGAACGCGACCCCTCGTAATCCACGCCCAGGCCGCCGCCGACGTCGACGGTCTCCAGCGGCACGCCCATGCGGGTGAGCTCGACGAAGTAGCGGGTGGCCTCGCGCATGCCGTTGGCGATGTCGCGCACGTTGGAGATCTGCGAGCCCATGTGGAAATGCTGCAGCTTCAGCGTGTGCTTGAGACCGGCCTGCTCCAGGCGTTCGATCAGGGTGAGCACCTGCGCCGGCGACAGCCCGAACTTGCCCTTGTCGCCGCCGGTGTTCTGCCACTTGCCGGCGCCGATCGAAGCGAGACGCACGCGCACCCCGAGCAGCGGCTCGACCCCGAGCGCCTTCGCCTCGGCGAACACGTGATCCAGCTCGGAGAGTTTCTCGATCACGATGTGCACGCGCAAGCCGAGCTTGCGCCCGATCAACGCCAGACGGACGTATTCGCGGTCCTTGTAGCCGTTGCAGATCACGATGGAGCCGGGCCGCGCCATCGCCAGCACCGCCATCAGCTCGGGCTTGGAGCCGGCCTCCAGGCCAAAGCCCTGCGCCCCGGCGGCCACCAGTTCGCCCGCCACGCCGCGCTGCTGGTTCACCTTGATCGGATAGATCGCGGTGTAGCCGCCCGCGTAGTTCCATTCACCGATCGCCTTGGCGAACGCTCCCTGCAGGCGCGCGAGGCGGTCGGCCAGAATGTCGGGAAAGCGCACCAGCAGAGGCAGGCGCAGGCCTTCGCCGCGCGCGCGTTCGACGATGGCCGGCAGCGGCAGCGCGGGTCCGCGCGCGCCATGCGGGCGGATCGCGATCTCGCCGGCATCGCTGACATCGACGTAACCGTCGCCCCAATGGGCCACGGCATAGGTGTGGCGGGCATCGGCCACGGTCCAGCGCTTCGACATGGAGGGTCTCCTCGTACCAACGGAAAGCATGTCGTCGCAGCGGCGAGCCTTGACGGTAGGTAAGCACGATGGGCCGGAAGCCTCGCACGCCGCGGGGCCGATCGCGCCAGCCGGGCGCATGGCGCCTCGGAACCGGCATTGTAACAGCCCATACGCTGCAGCTCGGCTACAATGGGCGGCCAAACATCCCGTTCGGACCCCCAGGAACACCCATGTCGCAGCAGATCAGCTGGTACACCGAAGCCCACCAGGCCTCCGGCTCCTCCATCGGCTTCCGCACCGAGCAACTGCTGCACGCGGAGAAGACGCCGTTCCAGACCATCGAGATCCACCAGACCACCGACTGGGGCAAGCTGATGGTGATCGACGGCTGCGTGATGCTCACCACGCGCGACAACTTCCTGTACCACGAGATGATGACCCACCCCGCGCTGTTCACCCACGCGCGCGCCAAGCGCGTGGTGATCATCGGCGGCGGCGACTGCGGCACGCTGCGCGAGGTGCTCAAGCACGAGGAAGTGGAGAAGGCCACCCAGGTGGAGATCGACGAGCGCGTCACCCGCCTCGCCGAGCAGTATTTCCCCGAGCTGTGCGAATCCAACAACGACCCGCGCGCCGAACTGCTGTTCATCGACGGCATCAAGTACATGGCCGAGGCCGAGCCGGAGTCGATCGACCTGGTGATCGTGGACTCCACCGACCCGGTGGGCCCGGCCGAAGGCCTGTTCAACGCCGCGTTCTACGCCAGCTGCTTCAAGGCGCTGCGCCACGGCGGCCTGCTGGTGCAGCAGAGCGAATCGCCGCTGGCGCATATCGAACTCATCAAGTCGATGCGCGCGGCAATGCGCACGGCCGGCTTCAGCGCAGTGAAGACCCTGCCGTTCCCGCAGCCCTGCTACCCCACCGGCTGGTGGAGCTGCACGATGGCGCGCAAGGGCGGCGACCTCAGCGGCTTCCGCGAGCGCGGCGCGATCAGCAAGGGTTTCCCTACCCGTTACTACAACGCCGAGATTCACAAGGCCGCGCTGGCCCAGCCGGAATTCATGCGCGAAGCTTTTGGCGAATAAGCCAAAAGCTTCAAATAGACATAGTACGGATCGTCGAGGTGTGGCTTGAAGCAAGCGCGCTCTGTGAGTGCCCTAGTTCACCTCGGGCCAGCAGTTTTCGCCCCTGCCCCTCAAAACAGCTTGCCGCGCACCTTCGGCAACACCACCAGCGCCAGCGTCGCCAGCGGACCGAACGGCAGCGAGAGTAGGAACCAGATCAGGCCACTGCGGTTCTTGCCCTGGGCAAGGCCCGCATTGATCAGCGCCAGCGTGCCCCAGCCGGCGAACCACGGCGCGCCATCGGCAAAACTGGAAAAATGATTCACGGCATGTCCTCCGGCCCCTGTGTTGTGGAGCGCGCCGGGCGCGCGGACGAACCGGCATCCTAGCAACAACTCGTCTTCGGACAGCCCTGTCGCGGCATCTTCCGACTCAGATACCGTTCAGAGCATCCTCAACGCCCGCCGCTAAGCTGGCGGCTCTGTGATCGCTGGAGCACCTCATGCGTGGATGGCACTGCCTTGCCCTTGCCGGCGCCTTGTCGCTGACCGCCGCACCCGCGGCATTCGCCGCGCAACAGCCGGCGCCAGCCGCCACCGCGACACCCCCCGCTGCCGACGCACGCGTGCAGGCGCTGCAATCGTTCCAGCGCGACCTGGTCAGCGTGCTGGCGCTGCGCGCCACGGCGCAGCCGCTGCTGGGCGCGGCCGTGCTGGCCCGTCCACTGCCGCAGCAGCCGAAGACCAACAGCTTCCATGCGCTGATCAGCCGCGCCGCCGCGGCCAGCGACGCCGGCCCCGCCGAGCAGTGGATGCGCCTCGCCGACTGCGACGCGCAGGCCGATGCCTGCCCGAACGCCACCGCGCTGCGCAAGCTGCTGGAGCTGGCGCCGGACAACGCCGCACCGTGGCTGCTCAAGCTGGGCCTCGACAACCGCGACATGAAGTCCGACGCGGCACGCGACGACCTGGCCAAGGCCGCCGCCGCCAAATCCTACGACGACTACACCGGCAGCAGCGTTACCGCGCTGGCCGGCGTAGTGGATGCGCTGCCCCCGCCGCCGGCCACGCAGAGCGCGGGTGGCCCGGAAGGCGTGCAGGCGCTGATCGTGCTGGGCAACGCCCGGCTGCAGCCGCGGCCTGCCCTGCCAGGGGTCGCCAAGCTGTGCGAAAACGCCGGCGACGACGCCGCGACCAAGGCCGACTGCCTCAAGCTCGGCAAACTGCTCGAATGGGGTTCCAGCCCGCTGGCACGCTCGCTGGGCCTGCACCTGCGCGAGGTGCTCGGCGACGCGGACGCGCAGGCGGACGCCCGCCAGCAGCGCCGCGACCTGGCCTGGCAGATACAGAACTATTCGCAGCTGGCGCTGCGCGCCCAGGACGATCCTGCGACGGCGCAGCGGCTGCTGGCGGCCGCGAAACAGGGCGGCACCGAGATGAGCCAGATCACCGCCGTGCTGCGTGCCAGCGGCGTCTCCACCACCGCACCGGGCAGCTGGCAACCCACTGCGCAGGATGCTCCGGCGCCGGCACACTCCCCATGACCGGGAACACCGGTTAGGCTTGGGCCACCTTCGCGGACCGGGGCGACCCATGCTTACGACGCTGGTGGCAAGCAGCAAGGGCGGATGCGGCAAGAGCACGCTGGCGACGCAACTGGCGTCGCACTGGGCACAGGCCGGGCAGCACACCGCCATCGTGGACGCCGACCACCAGGGTTCCAGCTACCGCTGGGCCGGTCGCCGTCCCGACCACGTACCCGGCGTGCTGGGCCTGGAAGGCGGCCGCAAGGCCCTGCAGCGCCTGCCGCCAGACACCCAGCAGCTGCTGATCGACACCGCTGCCGGCTCCGGCGAACGCGAACTCGAACCCTTCATCGAGCAGGCCGACGTGCTGCTGGTGCCGGTGCTGCCGTCCAGCTTCGACCTCGACGCCACGACGCACTTCCTCGGCGAACTGCAGTCCATCAAGCGCATCAAGAACGGCAAGGTGCCGGTGGCGCTGGTCGCGAACCGCCTCAAGCCCTGGACCCGCGCCAGCCAGGATGCGGTGGAACAGCTCGCAGCCGCCTCGCCGTTCCCGGTCGTCGCGCAGCTGCGCGACAGCCAGGCCTACGTGCTGCTCACCGCGCTGGGCAAGGGCATCTTCGACTACCAGTCCGAGCAGGTGCGCAGCCACCAGCAGGACTGGAAACCGCTACTGCGCTGGATCAAGCGCCAGGCCGCCTGAGCGCGCCGTCACCACCATTCCACGGAGCTTTCCATGCACGAACTGATCCTGCTGCGCCACGCCGAAGCCCTGCCCACCGACGGCGGCGGCGACGACCGCCAGCGCCCGCTCAGCGAGCACGGCCGGCGCGAGGCGAAAGACGCCGGCGCATGGCTGGCCCGGCACGGCGCTCGGCCGCTGCGCGCGCTGTGCTCGCCGGCGCGCCGCGCCGAGGAAACCGCGCAGCTGGCGCTGGCCGCGCTCGCCGATCCGCCGCCGCTGCAGCAGGCCGGCGAGATCTACGACGCCACGCCCGGCGAGCTGCTCGCCCTGCTCGACCAGCACGCCGACGCCGGCACCGTGCTGCTGGTAGGCCACAATCCCGGCATCGAGCGGCTGGTGGCCTTGCTGGTGGAAGGCCGCTCGGACGAGTTCCGCGGCATGCCGCCAGCCGGCCTGGCGGTACTGCACCTCAACGGCCCGCTGGAGCCGGCCAGCGCGCGGCTGGATGCGTTCTGGTCGCCGTGAGGCGACACGCACACGCCGCCCTGCTCGCCCTCGCGCTACTGCCACCGACCGCCCACGGCGCCGACTACCGTATCGACAGCGCGCACTCGCAGGCCACGTTCAGCACGCACCTGCTGTGGCGCGAGATCCTCGGTCGCTTCAGCCGCATCGACGGTACGCTGCGCGATGGCCCGCAGGCGGGCAGCGTGGTGGTCGACGCGCGCATCGACGTGGCCAGCCTGAGCGCCGACACGCCGGCCTCGCGCCGCCGGATGCTGGCACCCGAATTCTTCGACGCCGCGCAGTTCCCGCTCATCCACTTCGTCTCCGACCCGTTCCCGCTGGCCACGCTGGAACGCGGCGGCGCGTTGCCGGGGCGCCTCAGCCTGCGCGGCGTCACCGCACCGGTGCGCTTCACGCTGCAGCCGCTGCACTGTGCGCCGGCCGCGTGCCGCGTCGTGCTGGTCGGCCAGCTGCAGCGCAGTACGTTCGGCATGACCAGCCTTCGCGCCATCGTCTCCGACCACGTCGAACTGCGCCTGGACATCGCCTTGCAGACCGTGCCGCACTGATGCAACCCCTGGAGCCTGTTCATGATCTCCCCACGGCCCGCGCCGGGAGCTGTTTGCGCGCAGGCCAAGGAAGAACGAGGGAGTGGACGTCCGTCCACGACCGAGTGATGACGCCGGCATGCGGGCAAACAGACCCGGCCCTGCGGGTTGCCATGCGCCTGCGCTGGTCCATCTTCCTGCTTCTCGTCTCGTGCGTGGTCTTGCTGCCAGGCTGCTCGCTCACACGTGCCCAGATCCGCGAGGCCGGCGCCCTCGTCGCCGCCAGTCCCGGCCGCGAGGACACCTGCCACCAGGCCGACCGCTGCGCCACGCCTTCGCCCCTGCTGGAAGCCGCGCAGCAGGCGATCGCCACCTCCACCGCCGACTACCCGGTCAACACGGTCACCTTGCTGGATGACAGTGAAGCTGCGCTGGTGGCGCGCATCAGCCTGATCCGCGCCGCGCAGCACAGCATCGATGTGCAGACCTACATCTGGGACGAAGACGACGTCGGCCAGCTGGTGCTGGACGAGCTGGTGCGAGCGGCACGGCGCGGCGTGAAGGTGCGCATCCTCGCCGACCAGCTGTTCTCCTTCGACGACCTCGGCCTGCTCGACCGCCTCGCCCGGGTCAGCCCCAATCTCGAAGTGAAGCTGTACAACCCCACCTTCCACGACGCGCAAACGCCGCCGCTGGAATTCGCCGCCGGCATCGTGTGCTGCTTCATGAAATTCAACCAGCGCATGCACAACAAACTGCTGCTGGTGGATGACGCCATCGGCATCACCGGCGGGCGCAACTACCAGAACCGCTACTTCAACTGGGACCCCGACTTCGACTACCTCGACCGCGATGTGATGGCCGGCGGGCCGGTAGGCCGGGAGATGGCCGACAGCTTCACGCTGTTCTGGGACCACAAACGCTCGGTGCCGCTGATCCGCCTGCGCGACGTCAACCGGCGCATCCGCAGCGACAGCGCGCCGCCCGGCTGGATCGCCCCGCACTACACCGACCCGGCGCGAGTGGCGCGCGCCCAGGCCGAGGCGGCTGACCCCGACTGGCTCGCCGCCTGGATCGGCGACGACACCTTGCAGGTGAGCCAGGTGAACTACTTCAGCGACCTGCCGGCGAAGACCGACGAGCCGCACAAACGCAACGCCCGCGAACTCACCGCCCAGCTGATGCAAATGGTCGCCGACGCGAAGCGGGAAGTGGTGATGCAGACGCCCTACCTGGTGCTCAGCAAGCGCGCGCAGGACATCTTCAAGCGCCTGCACAAGCAGACCCCGCCGCCCAGCATCATCGTCTCCACCAACTCGCTGGCCGCCACCGACGCGTTCGCGGTCTATGCACTCTCCTACAAGCATCGCCGCCACTACCTCACCGAATACGGCTTCCAGATCCACGAACTTAAGCCGCACGCGGACAGCGCCGAGGAAGCGTTCGAGGACGCCAACGACACCGAGGACGACGGTCCCGCCGGCACGCCGGGCGCCACGCCCGGCAAACCGCGCCGGCGCTTTCCGGGCAACGAGCGCCGCCCCGGCGTATTCGGCAGCCACGGCAGGCGCAACCGCCCCGCCCCCCTGCGCAGCAACGGCCGCCGCTACAGCCTGCACGCCAAGTCGATGGTGGTGGACAACAGTTTCGCGATGGTCGGCTCGCACAACTTCGACCCGCGCTCGGACCACTACAACACCGAGGCGGCCGTGATCGTCCAGGACCCCCGCTTCGCCAGCGAGCTGCGCGACTCGATCCTCGAGGACACCCAACCGCAGAATGCGTGGACCATCGGCAAGCGCGAGCCCACCATCCCGGTCCTCGGCGACATCAGCCTCGCCATCGGCGACGTCTCCGCGCGCCTGCCGCTGTTCGACCTGTGGCCGTTCCGCTACGCCACCAGCTACGAGATCAAGCCCGGCTGCGGCCCGCTCGCCCCCGACAACCCGAAATTCCGGGAGTGCTACACGCCAGTGGGCGACTTCCCCGACGTGGCGATCTCGCCGAAACTGATCTACACGCGGCTGATCACGGCGTTCGGGGCGGGGGTGAAGGGAATTCTGTGAGGCGGGCGGCGCCCGTTACGGCGCCTGCGCCACCTGCGGGTCGCCGCTGGTGAAGCGCAACGGCAAGTCGCCGCTGAAGCCGTCGGGGTGATCGGCCGGCACGGCGAAGCGCCAGCCGCGCACGGTGGCCAGCGCATGGGCATCGAGCACAGGGTCGCCGCTGGATTCGGCCAGCGTCGCATCGGTGACGCGGCCGCTGCCGTCGATGGCGACATGCAGCAACACGCGGCCGCGCAAATGGCCTTGCATCTGCGACCACGATACCGGCGCATCCGGCATCGACAACGGCACCAGCTCGGGCGATGGCGCGGCTTCCGCGGCCTGCGCGGCAGCCACGACGGGCGCCCGCACTTCGCGGTGGACCACCGCCATGGCACGCGGCTGGCGCGCGGCATGGCGCTGCGGCACGCGAACCGGCTCGCGGCCGCGCCGCGCCGCGGGCACGAAGCCCGCCACGCGCTCGCTGGGGCCGGCCCAGCCAGTGCTGAAGCCGCTGAGCCATTGCGTGCCGGCGATGCCGGCGGCCAGCGCGAGCAGGCTCAAGGTGGTGGTGGTACGCAGGCGAAACATGCCGGCCTTTATGCACCCGCGCAGGCGAATCGCGGCTGAAGCCCCTGCCGCGCGCACGTGGAGGGGCTTCAGGCTAGCGTTCGAGGATCGCGGTGACGCCCATGCCGCCGGCGGTGCAGATCGAGATCAGGCCGCGGCCCGAACCCTTCTGCTCCAGCAGCTTTGCCAGGGTGGCGATGATGCGCGCACCGGTGGCGGCGAACGGGTGCCCCGCGGCGAGGCTGGAGCCGTGCACGTTGAGCTTGGCCGGGTCGATCGCCCCCAGCGGCGCGTCCAGCCCCAGCCGGTTCTTGCAGTATTCCGCCGATTCCCACGCGCGCAGCGTGCACAGCACCTGGGCGGCGAATGCCTCGTGGATCTCGTAGTAGTCGAAGTCCTGCAGGGTGAGGCCGTTGCGCTTCAGCAGGCGCGGCACCGCCACGGTCGGCGCCATCAGCAGGCCTTCGCCGTGCACGAAGTCCACCGCGGCCACCTCGGCATCGCGGAACCAGGCCTGGATCGTGAGGCCACGCTGGGCGGCCCAATCCTCGCTGGCCAGCAGCACTGCGGCGGCGCCATCGGAGAGGCCGGTGGAATTGCCCGCGGTGAGCGTGCCCTGGCCGGAAGTCCGGTCGAACGCCGGCTTCAGCGCAGCGAGCTTCTCCATGCTGGTGTCGGGACGCAGGAAGCCGTCGCGTGTCAGGCCGCGGAACGGCACCAGCAGATCCTCGAAGAAACCGGACTCGTAGGCGGCGGCAAGCTTGCGGTGGCTCTCCAGCGCCAGCCGGTCCTGCGCCTCGCGGTCGATATGCCACTGCTTGGCCATCTGCTCGCAGTGGTCGCCCATCGACTTGCCAGTGCGCGGCTCGGCCACGCCGGGGAAGGATGGCTTGAGCTCCTTCAACGAGAAGCGGTGCAGCGCGATCTTCAGCTTGTCCTGCAGGGTTTTCGCGCGGTTGATCGCCAGCAGCCGCTTGCGCAGGCGGGTGCCGTAGACGATCGGCACGTCGCTGGTGGTGTCCGAACCTGCGGCGATGCCGGCCTCGATCTGGCCGCAGGCGATCTTGTTCGCCACGATGATCGCGTTGTCCAGCGAGGTGCCGCAGGCGCGCGCGGTGGTGATGCCCGGCGTGGTGGGCGCAAGGCCGGAGGAGAGCAGCGCCTCGCGCGCGAGGTTCCAGTCCGAGGCGTGCTTGATCACCGCCCCCAGCGCCACCTCACCCAATTCCACGCCGTGCAGGCCGTAGCGTTCCACCAGTGCGCCGAGCACCTTCACCGACATGCCGAAATTGCCCACGTCGGCGTAGGCGGTGTTGTTGCGACAGAACGGAATCCGCACACCCCCGACCACACCTACGCGCCGTTGCATCTGTTCCATGTCCAAGACGATCCAGAACCAAGCCCTGCCTGCAAGGCTAACCCGCTCCGCCACGGCGCGAAAGCGCGGCAAGCCGCAAAGTGGATCTCCATTCACCGAAACCGGCCGGGGCGACGCCGGGCCGGCCCGGACCCGCTTGCTAGAATGGCGGTTTTCCCCTCCCGGACTACCCCACCGTGGAAGCTGCCTCGCTGATCGCCCTGCCCATTGTGCTCGCCCTGGAACCGGTGGCCGGTGCCGTGCCGCGCGCCAGCCTGAGCCGCGACGAGGCGGACGAACTCGCCGGCCTGGTCGCCGCCGACCTGCACGCGCTGCTGCCGCAGGTGGCCCAGGCGCGACTGGTGCTGGCGGGTGCGCTGTTCGACCCGGTCGAGCTGTTGCGCCCCGGTTTCCCGGTGTGGGCCACGCTGGACGAGCTGGGCCGCCGCGTGCCGCGCGCCGGCGTGGAGCAGGTGGTGGCGTTCGGCAGCCACGATCGCCGCATGCCGGCGCAGCCGCTGGAGCCCGCGCCACAGTTCGCCGACGGCCCGATGCGCCTGTTGCCGCTGTCGCTGCTGGCGCCGGAGGCCTTGGCCGACGAGCTGTCGGAACAGGTGGAGGTGCAGCTGGTCGGCCGCGGCGAGGCCGGCGCGCGTACCGCCGACTGGCTGATGCGCACGCTGGGCGTGCGGCTGGAACACGCGCGTTATCTCAGCCGCAACGACCTGATGGCGCTCACCTGCGTGCAATACGAACACGTCAACCTCGCGCCGCTGTGGAGCCTGCTGGAGGCCGCCTTGCTCACGCCCTACCGCGGCGAGGATGTACTCAGCGCACGCGGCCTCGCGCTGCGCTACGAACAAGGCCGGGTGCTGGCGCAGTCGCCCGCCGCATGGCTGGCCGCGCAGGAAGGCGACCCGGCGGAACGCGCGCACGGCCTCGCCGGCGCCGTGTTCGAGCTGCGCCAGTACGCGGCCCTGCTGGACGCACATACCTTGCCGCTGCGCCTGCAATCGGCGCCGGAAGAAACCGGCGAGGCCGGCTGGCTGCTGGAACCGGTGGCCGCGGCCGATCCGCGCTACGACATGCCGCAGCTCTACGCCCATGAAGCCCCTGGTCTCGGCGTGGTGGCGGTCACCGTGGCGCAGCGCGGCGACGGCGGCCGCCCGCACTTGCTCGCCCATGGCTACCCCCTGCAGCCGCGGGCGCTCGGCCCCTTGCTGGCGGCGTTGTCCGCTCGCTACGGCGCCGCCGCCGAGCTGCAGGCGCCGGGCCGCATCGTGCTGGACGAACACGGCCGCCTGGCCGCACCGGCGATACCCTTGCACTGAGGCGGGATACCGCCTGCACAAATCGTTCACGCAGCGGCGGGTGCAAACCGGTGGCCGGCGGGCGCATGATGCACGGTACGGGTCGGCAACCGGATCTTTGCAGGTAGCGAAGATGTCCACGGCAGTGCAGTCCACCGATGGCGATCGACCCGCTCCCGCCTTTCTGTCGGAGCTGGCCGGGCACGTGCTGCAGAATGCGCCGGCGCTGATCGCCTTCATCGACAGCGAGCTGTGCTTCCGCTACCTCAACGAGACTCACCGCCGCTGGTTCGGCGTCGACCCCGCGCAGCTCATCGGCCGCCGCGTCAGCGAAACGCTGGACGTGCAGAGCTACCTCGGCGCCCGCGCCGCGCTGCTGCGTGCGCTGGGCGGCCAGCCCACGCACTACGAGGGCGAGCTCGCCTGCGGCAAGCTGAGTCGCTACGTGCACGGGCACTTCCAGCCGGATTCCGACCCCGCCGGCCGCGTGCGCGGCGTCATCGCCGTGTTTACCGACATCACCGAGCGGCATGCGCTGGAACTGCAGCTGCGCGAGAGCGAGCAGCGCTTCTTCCAGGCGTTCCAGCACGCGGCGATCGGCATGGCGCTGATCCATCCCGATGGCCAGTTCCTGCGCGTCAATGCCGCGCTGTGCGCGATGCTCGGCTATGCCGACCACGAACTGCTCGCACGCAACTGGCGCGACATCACCCATCCGGACGACCTGGCCACCAGCGAGGCGCTCGCACGCCAGCTGGTCGACGGCGGCCGCGAGGCCTTCCACACCGAGAAACGCTACCTGCACCGCGACGGCCATGCCGTGCACGTGCAACTCAGCGTGTCGCAGGTACGCAACGAAGCTGGCCGGCTGCGCTGCGTGGTCAGCCAGGTGCAGGACATCAGCCAGCGCCGCCACTTCGAGGACATCCTGTTCCGCGAACGCCAGCTCGCCGAGGCCACGCTCAACTCGATCGGCGACGCGGTGCTGACCACCGACCCGGGCCTGCACATCACCTCGCTCAACCCGATCGCCGAGGCGATCACCGGCTGGAGCGCCAGCGAAGCCAGGGGTCGGCGCATGGACGAGATATTCCGCCTGCGTGACGCGGACACGGGCGCGGAGGTGGAAAACCCGCTGCGCGAGGCAATCCGCCGCAACGCCATCGTGAACCTGTCCGGCAAGGTCGTGCTCGCCCACCGCAACGGTTTCGAGACGCCGATCGAGGACTCCGCCGCGCCGATCCACGATCACGCCGGCAACGTGATCGGCGGCGTGCTGGTGTGCCACGACGTCAGCGAGAACCGCGCGCTGGCGCTGAAAATGATCCACCTCACCCAGCACGACACGCTCACCGGCCTGCCCAACCGCAGCCTGCTGCCGGTGCGTGTCGAACAAGCGGTGACCCGGGCTGCGCTGCACGATCGCCGTTGCGCGTTGCTGTACCTCGACATGGATCATTTCCGCCGCATCAACGAGGAGATCGGCTACGAGGAAGGCGACCGGGTGATGCAGGCGGTGGCGCAAGCCCTACGCGAAACCATGCGCGAGGACGACACCCTCTACCGCTACGTCGGCGACGAATTCGTGCTGCTACTGCCGCGCGTGGACGAACCCTGCGACGCGGTCGCGCTGGCCGAACGACTGCAGCGCCAGTGCGCGCGCATCGCACTGCCGGGCACGCCGTCGCTGCAGGTGGGCGTCAGCATCGGCATCAGCGTGTTCCCCGACGACGCGAGCGACGCCGACGCCTTGCTGCGCCATGCGGGCACGGCGATGTACGAGATGAAGGTGGCCGGCCGCGGCGGCTGGCGCCGCTACACCGCCGCAATGAGCGAACGCGCCGCCACGCTGCGCAACATCGAGCAATCGCTGCGCGACGCGATGATGCACGAGGCGCTGTCGCTGCATTACCAGCCGATGGTGGATGCGCGCAGCGGCCGCCTCGTCGGCGCCGAGGCGTTGCTGCGCTGGCAGGTCAACGGCCACGACGTGTACGTGCCAGACCAGTTCATCCCGGTCGCCGAGGACAGCGGCCTGATCGCCGAACTGGGCGAGTGGGTGCTGCGCCAGGCCTGCCTGCAGTCCCGGCTGTGGCGACAGCGCCACCGCGTGATACCGATCTCGGTGAATGTATCGCCGTTGCAGTTCCGGCAAGAACACTTCTACCCGCAGCTCGACGCGCTGATGACCGCCTGCGGCATCGGCCCCGGCCACCTGGAACTCGAACTGACCGAGCGCACGATGATGGCCGGCGGCGAGACCACCACGCGGCTGCTGCAGCGCATCCGCCAGCGCGGCGTGCGGTTGTCGCTGGACGACTTCGGCACCGGCTATTGCAGCCTGTCCTACCTCAAGCACTTCCCGGTCGACACGCTGAAGATCGACCGCAGCTTCGTGCATGACATCGTCACCGACGCCGACACCGCCGCGATCACCCGCGCAGTCATCGCGATGGCGCGCAGCCTCGGCAAGACAGTGATCGCCGAAGGCGTGGAAACCGCTACCCAGGCCGATTTCCTGCGCGAAGCCGGCTGCACCTCGCTGCAAGGCTTCTACTACGGCACGCCGATGCCGGCGGCCGAACTCGAGCGCTGGCTGGCCGCGTCGGCGGCCTGATCCACCAGGCGCTTAGAGCAACTGTTCGTACATCGCGTAGTGGCTGGGATGCATACCCAGCCCGGCATAGGTCTGCTGCGCGCGCCGGTTCTCCGCCTCCACGTACAGCCGCAGGCTCGCCGCCCGCGCTTCGCGGGCGCGGCGCTCCACCTCGGCATAGAGCGCGCGGAACACGCCGCCGCGGCGCGCTTCGGGCACCACGTAGACACTCTGGATCCACCAATAGTCGCCGTTGCGCCAGTCGCTCCATTCACGCGTCACCAGCAGACCGCCCAGCGCCACGCCCGCATCTTCGGCCACAAGATAGAAGCCACGCTGCGGCTGCTCGAACACGCCGCGCACGCCGCGTTCAAGCACTGCCGGATCGAGTTCCAGGCCTTCGGTCTCGCGCGCCATCGCGTGGTTCCAGACGCACAGCGCGGGAATGTCGGCGACGGTGGCAGGGCGGATCGACAGCGTCATCTTGGCGTTTCCGGCTGGGGCGAGACATGCATCGTAGCGCGCGGCGCAAGCGATTCCGCTTTCGCTTGCCTATCTCATGGCTAGGCATGCCTTCGGGAAGTTCTGCAAAGGATGTGCAGCATTCTTCTGCGTTCGCACCATTGCATTCGTGGGCCTTACAACGGTGCTTGTATATGGCTAGCATGGCTAGCAATTCGTTCAAGGCGGATGGTTGCGCCACCGCTTAGCTCAAGCGTTAGGCCCACGGATATGGATCTGTCGCAGTTCGAACTACACGACGCTAATCTCCTCGGTGTTTCGCTCGATTCCGTCGCGCGGACTGTTGAGGTGCGGCTCGCCTATTACCCGTCGGGCCATATGCAGGATTGTGTACTCGCGGTGCTTAGCTTCAGTGGCGTGACTCGCTTCAACCAGATCACGGACTTGGCATTGCTGGAAGAGCATGCCAAGTTCGGCAACGTCAGTCAGTTTGTCACCGGCGAGCAGCCGGGCGTGAGCTACCTGTACCTCGCTCGCGGTCTCATTGAAATCGTCGCGGCTTCGGTTGCTTTTTCCACCAAAGCCTAACAACTCGTTCAAGGTGGACGGCTACGCCCCCGCTTAACTCCAGCGTTGGTTCGCAAACCGGGTTCATCGCGAACATGACCGACACAAGGCTTTTCACGCTGGATGGCGCGCAACGGCGCGATCCGGATGTCGCGCGCTGGCTCTCAGCCTTGCCGGGCGAGCTAGGCGTTGTCGCACTGAGGTGGTTCGATGAGATTCGGTCGTGCGGTCCCGATGTGCTGGAACTGCTTCATGACGGCCAACCCACGGCCTGCATCGGCAACCTCGCCTTCAGCTATGTCGCCGCATTCCGATCCCACGTGAATGTCGGGTTCTACTTCGGGGCGGTTCTGGATGACCCGCACCATCTCTTGACCGGCTCCGGGCGATTCATGCGCCACGTCAAGATCCAGCAAGGCGTCGCACTGCATGAGCATGCGCTTCAAGCTCTCATCGCCGCTGCGTACGCGGATGCAAAAGCAAGATGCCCGGCAGGTTCCGTGTAAGGTGTAGCCCGATAATTTATCCGCGCAAACCGCGTTCCGCGGCCGCCAGATTCGAATGTCAAACCTCGCGCACGCCGCACACTTCAGGAGCACCGATGTTTGACCACGTCGTATTCGGAGTCAGCGACTATGCGGCGAGCAAGGCCTTCTTCCTCAAGGCGCTCGCACCGATCGGCATGGCCGTAGTCTCGGAAGGAGCGCTCGGTATCGAGCTCAGCGCGGACGGCAAGGCTTCGCTGTGCCTGTTCCAGACCCAGGAGAAGCCCGCACACCTTCACCTGGCTTTCGTGGCCGAGAATCGCCAGCAAGTCCAGGCTTTCCACCGCGCGGCCCTGGAGGCGGGTGCCAAAGACAACGGCGCGCCTGGCCTGCGTCCGAACTACAGCGGAAAGTACTACGCGGCTTTCGTCATCGGTCCGGACGGGCACAACATCGAAGTGGTTTGCCACGAAGCTGAGGACTGACTGCTCGGCTGGCGAACGCACGCTGCACTTCATGGGGCATCACAGGCATCTCAATCGGGTTCATCATTGTTCGCGGGCCATAACCCATACCGGATCGGGCTGGCCGGCCAGTTCAGCCGCATCCCTGGTGGCCGGTTCGAGGCGTGCGGCTTCATCGCCCCTGAATCCGGCACCAGGTCATGGGAAGCAACATCTCGGGAGAAGCGCATGAATGGGATTTACCAAATTACTCCCTTCCTGCATGTGCCGGACATGCCTGAAGCGCTCGCCTTTTTCTGCGACGTCCTCGCGTTCGAAGTGAAATATCGCCACAGCAACTATGCCTACATCGAGCTTGGCGGTTGCGGGCTGCGCCTGCTCGAGGAACCGACCCGCAAGCTCACTCCGGATGGGAAAGCCAGGGTGGCGATCTGCATCGACGTTGCCGACGTCGACGCATTGCACGCCAAGCTCGGCCCAAAGCTGGCCTTGCTTGCCGCCGATCGCGTGGAACCCCTCAAGGACATGCCGTACGGACAACGCGAGTTTCAGGTGCGCATGCCGGACGGGGATTGGCTCAATTTCACTGCACCCGTGGCCTGACCATTCATTCGAACCGCGGCCGCAGATCGGAAGTCCCATGCTGCTTCATACTCCGATCGATTACCCTGCTGCAGAAATTTGGCCAGTCGCTTGCCCCTATCGTTGAAGGCAAGGTGCCGGTTGCGGTGAATGCGCGGGGGCGCATCGCCTGATTCAAACGTCGGATGTCAGAGGGGATGACACATGCGTTCGATTTTTCTTGGCCTGGTTCTGGCCGCCACCCTCGCGGGGTGCGGCGCCGTCGACTCGATGACCGAGGGACTCAGGCACTCGCAGGAAGTGGCGTCGGACCTTGAACGGTCGGTCGGCACCAAGCCGTTCGTGGGTTTCAACTGGTCCAACGGCAGCCTGGTCAATGTCACGGTCAATTTCGAGGGCATCCCGCCAGGGGAGTCCATCGAGCAGATCGCGCAACTGAGCCGGGCGTCGGTCGCAGCACGATTCAAGCAGGCGCCCAAGCGGGTGGTGATCAGCTTCTCGTTGCCCGGCGCGTAGCGCAACCCGATCCGGCGTCCATCCCGGCACGGTCCGATTCCCGTAGCATTATTTATGCGCGGACTTCACCCCGCGCCCGGCAGGCTGGGCGATACGTCGGCTCGCGCGCGACATCGCGCGGCCAACGTGCTCCCGCCATGCGTCGCCTGCGCGCACCCACCCGATACGGAACAGACCCCGGCCCATGACGAACCCCGCTTCCGACGCCCTGGTGTTTTTCGGCGCCACCGGCGACCTGGCTTACAAACAGATCTTCCCCGCCCTGCTGGCGATGGTGGCGCGCGACGGCTTGGACGTACCGATCATCGGCGTGGCACACGCCGGCTGGACACAGGAGCAGCTGCGCCAGCGCGCGCACGACAGCGTGGCGGAGGCAGCGAAGAAGACCGGCGCCAGCGTGGACGAGGCCGCGTTCGCAAAGCTCGCGGCGCGGCTCAGCTACATCGACGGCGACTACCAGGACGCCGCCACCTTCACGCAGCTCAGGCAGGTGCTGGGCGAAGCGAAAGCGCCGCTGCACTACCTGGCGATCCCGCCTTCGCTGTTCGCCACGGTGGTGACCCACCTGAAGACCGCCGGCTGCGCGGACGGTGCGCGCGTGGTGGTGGAAAAGCCGTTCGGCCGCGACCTCGCCTCGGCGCAGGCGCTCAACCGCACGCTGCACGCGGTGTTCCCGGAATCGGCGATCTTCCGCATCGACCACTACCTCGGCAAGGAGGCGGTGCAGAACCTGCTGTATTTCCGCTTCGCGAACAGCGTGCTGGAACCGGTATGGAACAACCGCTACGTGGACAGCGTGCAGATCACCATGGCCGAGGAGTTCGGCGTGGACGGACGCGGCAGCTTCTACGAGAGCGTAGGCACGATCCGCGACGTGCTGCAGAACCACCTGCTGCAGGTGACCTCGCTGTTGGCGATGGACGCGCCGATCGGCAGCGATCCCGCCGCGCTCAACGCCGAGAAGCTGCGGCTGTTCCGCGCGATGCGCCCGCTGGCCCCGGACGACGTGGTGCGCGGCCAGTTCAAGGGCTACCGCGACGTGCCCGGGGTGGCCGCGGATTCCGACGTCGAGACCTTCGTGGCGCTGCGCCTGCACATCGACACCTGGCGCTGGTCCGGCGTGCCGTTCTGCATCCGCGCCGGCAAGAAGCTGCCGCTCACCACCACCCAGGTGGTGGTGGACATGAAGGCGCCGCCGCTGTCGGTGTTCGACACCGTCGGCGCGCCGCAGTCGAACTATTTCCGCTTCCGGCTCAGCCCGCAGGTGGTGATCGCCGAGGGCGTGCGGGTGAAGCAGCCTGGCGAGGCGATGCGGGGCGAGCCGGTGGAGCTGATCGCCCGCCACCACGCCGGGACGGAGATGGCGCCTTACGAGCGTCTGCTGGGCGACGCGATGCGCGGCGACAACTCGCTGTTCACCAGCGACGAGTGCGTGGAAGCGGCGTGGCGGGTGGTGGACAGCGTGCTGGGCCAAGGTGACGCAGTGCGCCCGTACGAACCCGGCGGCTGGGGGCCGCCCGAGGCCGCGGCGCTGGCCGGCGACGAGGGCTGGCACGACCCGCAGCCGGAGGCCACACCGCCATGCTGATCGACACCGCCTCGCCCGAGCCGCTGGTGTTCCTGCTCGACGTGGACAACACCTTGCTCGATAACGACCGCTTCGCCGCCGACCTCGGCGCCGAGCTGGAACGCAACTTCGGTGCCGCCGAGCGCGAACGCTACTGGGCGATCTATGCCCAGCTACGCAGCGAACTGGGCTACGCCGACTACCTCGACACCTTGCAGCGCTTCCGCAGCGGGCTGGACAACCACCCCGCCCTGCTCTCGATGTCCGGCTTCCTGCTGGACTATCCGTTCGAACAGCGGCTGTTCCCCGGAGTGCCGGAAACCATCGCCTACCTGCGCACGCTGGGCCGGCCGGTGATCCTCTCCGACGGCGACGTGGTGTTCCAGCCACGCAAGATCCGTCGTGCCGGCTTGTGGCAGGCGCTGGCAGGCGACGTGCTGATCTACCTGCACAAGCAGCTCATGCTGGACGCTATGCAGCAGCGCTACCCCGCCGCCCGCTACGTGATGGTGGACGACAAGCCCGACTTGCTGGCGGCGATGAAGCGCCAGCTCGGCGCGCGTCTTACCACGGTGTGGGTGCAACAAGGCCATTACGCAGCGGCCGCCGCGGACCAGCCCATCGAGCCGGCGCCCGACCTCGCCATCCCACACATTTGCGCACTGCAACAGCGTAAGCTTGAAGACTTCGCGCCGGGCGCGGCCCATGCCGCCTCGGCCTGAATGCACCATCCCCACGATCCCGGAGCCAGCATGAAAGCCACCCAGCAGTTGCACGATCTCGGCCAGAGCCTGTGGCTGGACAACATCACCCGCACCCTGCTCGACGACGGCACGCTGGCGCGCTACATCGCCGAGGACTCGGTCACCGGCCTCACCTCCAACCCCAGCATCTTCGACGCCGCGATCGGCGGCGGCGACGCCTACGACGCCGGCATCCACGCCAAGTCGCTGGCCGGGCTGTCGGGCGAAGACCTGTTCATGGAGCTGGCGCTGGAAGACCTGCGCCGCGCCGCCGACCTGTTCAAGCCGGTGTTCGACGCCACCCACCAGGTGGACGGCTGGGTCTCGATGGAAGTCTCGCCGCTGCTGGCCGCCGACACCGCCGGCACCATCGCCGCCGCCGACGCGATCCACGCCCAGGCGCAGCGGCCCAATCTGTTCGTGAAGATCCCCGGCACGCCTGAGGGCATCCCCGCGATCGAGGAAGCGATCTTCCGCGGCATCCCGATCAACGTGACCCTGCTGTTCTCCTGTGAGCAATACCTGGCCGCCGCCGAAGCCTACCTGCGCGGCATCGAACGCCGCGTGGCCGCGGGGCTCGATCCGCAGGTGGCCTCGGTGGCTTCGCTGTTCATCAGCCGCTGGGACGTGGCCGCCAACCCGCAGCTGCCCGCGGAGCTGCACAACACGCTGGGCATCGCGGTGGGCAAGCAGAGCTACCGCGCCTACCGCGCGCTGCTGGCCTCGCCGCGCTGGCTCAAGCTCGCCGCCGCAGGCGCCCGTCCGCAGCGCCTGCTGTGGGCCAGCACCGGCACCAAGGATCCGAACATCTCCGACACGCTCTACGTCGATGCGCTGGCCGCGCCCGACACCGTGGACACCGTCCCGGAGAAGACGCTGCACGCGGTCGCCGACCACGGCAAGCCCGGTGCGGTGCTGGCTCCCGACGGCGGCGATGCCGACACGGTGCTGGCCGCGATCGCCAAGGCCGGCGTGGGCATCGACGCGCTAGCGCTGAAGCTGCAACAGGATGGCGCGGAGGCCTTCGTGAAGTCGTGGAAGCAGCTGCTGCAGCGCATTGCCGACAAGCAGGCCGCGCTGGCCGCCAAGGGCAAGGAGCCGCTTGCCCGATGAGCCGCGCCGACCTCACCTTGCTGCCCGAGTGGCAGGCCCTGCAGCAGCACTGCAACCAGCTCGAGACCCGCCATCTGCGCGAGCTGTTCGCCGACGATCCGAAGCGCGGTGAGCGCCTCGTGGCCGAGGCGACGGGCCTGTACTTCGACTACTCCAAACAACGCGTGGACGACGAAGCGTTGCGCTTGTTGCGCGCGCTGGCCGAGGCGCGCGACCTCAAAGGCCACATCGCGGCGATGTTCCGCGGCGAACGCATCAACGCCACCGAGAACCGCGCGGTGCTGCACGAGGCGCTGCGCGCGCCGCGCAGCGAGAAGATCCTCGTCGATGGCCATGACGTGGTCCCCGACGTGCACGAAGTGCTGGACCGCATGGCCGCGTTCGCCGACACCGTACGCAACGGCGCGTGGAAGGGCCACAGCGGCAAGCCGATGCGCAACGTGGTCAGCATTGGCATCGGCGGCTCCGACCTGGGCCCGGTAATGGCCTACGAGGCGCTGCGCGACTACAGCCGGCGCGACATGACGTTCCGCTTCGTGTCCAACGTGGACGGCACCGATTTCGCCGAAGCGGTGCGCGACCTCGACGCCGCCGAGACGCTGTTCATCATCTGCTCCAAGACCTTCACCACGCTGGAAACGCTCACCAACGCCCACGCCGCGCGGGCATGGTGCGTCAAGGCGCTGGGCGACGAGAGCGCGGTAGCGAAGCACTTCGTCGCGGTTTCCACCGCCGCCGCAGAAGTCGCGAAGTTCGGCATCGACACAAAGCAGATGTTCGGCTTCTGGGACTGGGTGGGCGGCCGCTACTCGATGGACTCGGCGATCGGCCTGTCCACCATGATCGCGATCGGGCCGGACCACTTCGGCGACATGCTGGCCGGCTTCCACGCGATGGACGAGCACTTCCGCAGCACGCCGTTCGAACAGAACCTTCCCGTGCTCATGGGCCTGATCGGCCTGTGGAACACCAACTTCCTCGACGCCGCCACGGTGGCGGTGCTGCCCTACGAGCAGTACCTCAAGCGCTTCCCGGCCTACCTGCAGCAGCTCACCATGGAGTCGAACGGCAAGCACGTCACGCTGGCCGGCGCCCACGTCGACTACGCCACCGGCCCGATCTACTGGGGCGAACCGGGCACCAACGGCCAGCATTCCTTCTACCAGCTGATCCACCAGGGCACGCGGCTGGTGCCCTGCGACTTCATCGGCTTCGGCCAGACGCTGAACCCGGTGCCCGCCCAGGGCGGCGGCGACCAACACGACCTGTTGATCGCGAACCTGATCGCGCAAGGCGAGGCGCTGGCCTTCGGCAAGACCGCCGAGGAAGTGCGCGCCGAAGGCACGCCGGAGGCGCTGGTGCCGCACCGCACGTTCGAAGGCAACCGGCCCAGCACCACCATCCTCGCCGAACGGCTCACCCCGTTCACGCTGGGCAGCCTGGTGGCGCTGTACGAGCACAGCGTGTTCGTGCAGGGCGCGATCTGGGACATCGACTCGTTCGACCAGTGGGGCGTGGAGCTTGGCAAGCAGCTGGCCAGGACCACCATCGCCGAGCTCATCGCGACGACCGAGCCGAAGCTTGCCCACGACAGTTCGACCAACAGCTTGATCCGCCGCTATCGCACGCTGCGCGACGGAACGCATTGAGAGACCAGGCATGAGCCAGCAGATCAGTCCGCTCGCCGGCAAGCCGGCGCCGGCGTCCATTCTCGTCGACATCGGCAAGCTGCTCGCCGCGTATGCGGCAGTGAAACCCGACCCATCGGCGCCCGCGCAGCGCGTCGCCTTCGGTACCTCGGGCCATCGCGGCTCCTCGTTCGACGGCAGCTTCAACGAGCATCACATCCTGGCGATCACTCAGGCGATCTGCGACTACCGCAAATCGCAGGGTATCGACGGCCCGCTGTACATCGGCGCCGACACCCACGCGCTGTCGCAGCCCGCCTTCGAGAACGCACTGGAAGTGCTGGCCGCCAACGGCGTGGCGACGATGATCTCCGCGGGCGGCGAGTTCACGCCCACGCCGGCGGTGTCGCACGCGATCCTCGTCCACAACCGTGGACGCAGCACGGGCCTGGCCGACGGCATCGTGATCACCCCTTCGCACAACCCGCCCGCTGACGGCGGCTTCAAGTACAACCCGAGCAACGGCGGTCCCGCCGATACCGACATCACCAAGTGGGTGGAAGGCCGCGCCAACGCGCTGCTGGAAAACGGCTTGCAGGGCGTGAAACGCATGCCGTTCGCGCAAGCGCTGAAAGCCTCCACCACGCACGAACACGACTTCCTTGCCGAGTATGTCGGCGGCCTCGCTGACATCGTCGACTTCGACGCGATCCGCAGCGCCGGCGTGCGCCTGGGCGTGGACCCGCTGGGCGGTGCGGGCGTGCACTACTGGGCAGCGATCGCCGAACGCCACCGCATCGCCATCGACGTGCTGAGCGAGACGGTCGACCCGCAGTTCGCCTTCATGAGCGTGGACTGGGACGGCAAGATCCGCATGGACCCGTCCTCGAAATACGCGATGCAGCGGCTGATCACGCTGCAGGGCAAGTACGACGTGGCCTGTGCCTGCGACACCGACCATGACCGCCACGGCGTGGTGACGCGCTCGGCCGGTCTGCTGCCTGCCAACCACTACCTCACCGTGCTGGTCGACTATCTGTTCCGCCATCGCCCGCAGTGGGGCGCGCAGGCCGCGGTGGGCAAGACCGTGGTGAGCACCGCGCTGATCGACCGCGTGGCAAAGCGGCTAGATCGCCGGCTCTACGAAGCACCGGTAGGCTTCAAGTGGTTCGCCCCCGGATTGTTCGACGGCTCGCTGGGCTTCGGCTGCGAGGAGAGCGCCGGCGCCTCGCTGCTGCGCATGGACGGCAGCGCGTGGAGCACCGACAAGGACGGCCTGGTACCCGGCCTGCTCGCCGCGGAAATCACCGCACGCGAAGGCCGCGACCCGGGCGAGGTTTATGCGCGCATCACCGAGGAACTCGGCCTGCCGCACAGCCGCCGCATCGACGCCGCCGCCACATCGGCGCAGAAGGCGAAGCTCTCCAAACTGTCGCCCGACCAGCTCAAGGCCGAACGCATCGCCGGCGACAAGGTCGTCGCCGTGCTCGACAAGGCCCCGGGCAATGACGCCGCCATCGGCGGCATCAAGATCGTCACCGAAGCCGGCTGGTTCGCCGCCCGTCCCTCCGGCACCGAGGCGATCTACAAGATCTACGCCGAGAGCTTCAAGGACGAGGCCCACCTCGACAGCCTGCTCGGCGAAGCGCAGTCGGTGGTCGACGCGGCGCTGGCGTAAGCGCCGGTTCACGATCTCCGCATGGCTCGCGTTGCCTTGCGGTGGTTGTCAGGTGGCAGGGCCTGGCGCAGCGCCTGCCTGGTTGGCAGGTCAAGCCGCGCGTTGCCGCACGGCGGCCACGGCGAGGCGAGCCGAAGGACCGGCCTGTTTGCGCGCAGGCCTGGGGGCTGGGTGAACGTCTATGACTTCGTTGCCCGGCTACCGACCCAGTTCCACAACAGAAAGGTCACCGACCAGAACGGGAACAGGCCGTAAAGCGTGTCGCTCACCGAATGCGATCGCGCGTCTACGGCGAGGAAGATGTGCACGCAGAATGCGGCCATCAGCATGGCCAACAACCACGCGCCAATCGATCTGGGCAGGTACAGCCAACCGAACTCTCGAACCTTGATCATGGCCAGGCTCCCGTTTGCGTTCGCCTGCGTCTTGCTCTAAGCGCTTACCCGGGCTGCAGGCGGCTTATCCATTATGTACGGATGGGCTACGCAGGCCACGCGCCGCGCGGCCAGCCGGATCGAACAAAGGGCAGGCGAAACGACGCATTGCCCCTGCGCGCATAAAGTCGCGTCGCTCAGCGACGCAGCGCCCGATGGGCGATATCGCGCCGGCAGAACGCACCGTCGAAATGCAGCTTCGCCACCGCGTCGTAGGCATGCGTCCGCGCCTCGGCGATATCCTTGCCGAGCGCGCAGACGGTGAGCACGCGGCCGCCGGCAGTGAGCACGCGACCTTCCGCATCCAGCTTCGTGCCCGCGTGGAACACCTTGGCGTCGGCACCGAGCGGCGCGTCCAGGCCGCTGATCGCGTCGCCGCTGCGCACCTTGCCGGGGTAGCCGGCTGCGGCCATTACCACGCCCAGCGAAGGGCGTGGGTCCCACTGCACGCGGGTGCGATGCAATTCGCCGTCCAGCGCGGCCTCGATCAGCTCGACCAGGTCGGACTTCAGGCGCAGCATGATTGGTTGCGTCTCCGGGTCGCCGAAGCGCACGTTGAACTCGATCACCTTGGGATGGCCGGCCTTGTCGATCATCAGGCCCGCATAGAGGAAGCCGATGAACGGCGCGCCCTCGGCGGCCATGCCGTGCAAGGTGGGCTCGATCACTTCCTTCAGGATGCGCTTTTCCACCTCGGGCGTGACCACCGGCGCGGGCGAGTAGGCGCCCATGCCGCCGGTGTTGGGGCCGAGGTCGCCCTCGTCGCGGCGCTTGTGGTCCTGGCTCGATGCCATTGGCAGCGCGTGCTGGCCGTCGCTCATCACGATGTAGCTGGCTTCCTCGCCGTCGAGGAATTCCTCGATCACCACGCGCGCGGAGGCATCACCGAAGGCGTGCGCGCCGAGCATGTCGTGCAATGCCAGCTCGGCGTCGGCCAGGGTGAGCGCCACCACCACGCCTTTGCCGGCGGCGAGACCATCCGCCTTGATCACGATCGGCGCGCCATGCGTCCGCACGTAGGCCAGGGCCGGACTGAGCTCGGTGAACACCGCATAGCGTGCAGTGGGGATGTTGTGGCGGAGCAGGAAGTCCTTGGCGAAGGCCTTGGAGCCTTCCAGCTGCGCGGCGATCGCGCGCGGCCCGAAGATGCGCAGGCCGGTGTTGCGGAACTTGTCCACCACGCCTGCTACCAACGGCACCTCAGGCCCCACCACGGTGAGGTCGACCTTCTCGTCCTTCGCCAGCGCGAGCAGGCCGTCGATATCGGTCACGGCCACATCCGCATTGCGCACGCCGCGCTCGCGCGCGGTACCCGCGTTGCCCGGCGCCACGATCACCTCATCGACGCGTGGCGA
This sequence comes from Dyella agri, assembly GCF_044904705.1. Lineage (NCBI taxonomy): Bacteria > Pseudomonadati > Pseudomonadota > Gammaproteobacteria > Lysobacterales > Rhodanobacteraceae > Dyella > Dyella agri. Next base: position 183,061 of record NZ_JADIKL010000006.1, on the reverse strand, counting down.
CTGCTTGAGCTTCCAAGCCAGCGCGTGTTCGCGCCCGCCGTTGCCGATGACCAGGACTTTCATGCCGATAACTCCAAGGGGTGCCGCGTGAAAACGGACGGCTATTGTAGCGGCAGCCGCCGCGGCAGGTTCGGATCGGGCCGGCGACTGGCAGGCCGGTGGCGCAAATCGAAAGACGTTCCAGCTGGCAGGATTCAACGATGCCGGCGACATCGCGCGCGATCGCCCATCTGAAAGCCTGCGCCGATCGCGCGGGACGGGGCGGCAGACACCGCCATCCGTGACCGATCCCGCAGACGATCTGCGAGGACATGCCCGGACCCCGGGACGAAGCCGCGGCCCTACGGTAAAGTCGGCAAGTCGTTTGCGGCCATGTTCGCTAAGAGGGTGGCGCGCTCCCGAACGACAGCGGGTTGTCGACCGTGCAAGTCATGTCTCCTGATTGAAAACAGAGGGTGATTCCTTGCCGCCTGCTCCAACCGGCACATCGTTGATCCACCGATTGTCCCTCACGCTCTGGGGACTCTTTCTGACGCTGCTGCTGCTGTTGTCGGTGCTGGGCTACGGGGCCCTGCGACTGGCGGCGGATCGCGTGGTGCCGATGGTCATCCAGCAGTGGGTGCAGATCAAGGCAAAGACCAACGAAAGCCTGTTCGTGCAGGCCGATGCCAGCGTGCACCGCCTGCGCCAGACCTTGGTGCAACGGCTGGACAAGGCTCCGCCCGACGCAGTCGGGCGCTTCGACAGCTTGTTCGCACGCAGCCCAGACGGGCTGTGGCGCGTGCGCCCCGAGCGGGTGGATACCGAGAGCGCTCCCACGCTGTACTTGCATGAAGGGCCGCATGGCCTGTCCGACTCGGTGCGCTTGCGCGCGGTGGTCAGCTACGAATTGCTGCGCGAGCAAGGCCCGGCGCTAGTGCCGCCATTCTTTTCGGCCTACATGGACTTCGTCGAAAACGGGCTGATGGTGTATTCCCGCGGCATCAACTGGGGCGGCAACGCCAATGCGCAGGCCAGCAACGCCAATTACCCCACCATGCTGGGCTCCAACCCACGCCGCAATCCCGGGCGCCAGGTGTTCTGGACGCCGGTGTACCTGGACCAGCAGGCGCACACCTGGATGGTGTCGGTCATCGCGCCGCTGGACTGGCAAGGCCATTGGGTGGGCACGCTGGGCCACGACGTGGCGATACAGACGCTGATCGACTCCGTGGCTCCGATCCGCCCCAATGCGGCGGTGGAGCAACTCATCATGGACAACCAGGGCAACCTGATCGCCTACCCGCAGCTGCGCGAGCGCATCGCCGCCGCGCAAGGCCAGCTGCAGATCACCGCGCTGAAGGATCCCGTGCTCGAAAAGGTGCTGCGCGTGGTGCTGGCCGCCCACACCGACACCGGCACGGGCCGCACGCCCGGCGGCCGCCAGTGGGTGGCCTGGTCGCGCATTCGCGGGCCGGGTTGGTTCCAGGTGAACGTGCTTCCGCAGAAGCGCGTCGACCAATGGGTCATGCTGGGCTGGCTGACGATGTGCGCCATCGGCTTGTTGATCCTGGCGCCCGCCCTCTGGCTGCTGCGCCGTCGCGTCCACGCGCTGGTGACCCGCCCCCTGCTGCGCCTGACCCAGGCCGTGGACGAGCTGGGCCAGGGGCGCACGCCCCGGCCCATCGCCCTGGGCAGTCCCGACGAACTGGGGCGGCTGGCAAACGCCTTCGACGCCATGGTGGCCGAATTGGTGCAGCAGCGTGAGCGGCTCACCACGCTGGCCGAGTGCGATGCGCTGACCGGCCTGCACAATCGCCACTACTTCGAAGCCGAGCTGGCGCGTTTCTTCCGGGGCGGCGCGCGCGCCGGCCAACAGGGCGCCGTGCTGATTTTCGATCTGGACGAGTTCAAATACGTCAACGACACCTTCGGCCACTTCGCGGGCGATGCGATGCTGCTGCGCGTGGCCGGCGAAACCAAGGCGCTGGTGCGCGAGACGGACAGCTTGTGCCGACTGGGCGGCGATGAGTTCGCCGTGTTCATGCCCCATGCCACGCTGGACGGCGCGCTGGTGCTGGCGGAACGCATCGTACGCACCGTGGGACGCATGGCGCTGGAAATCGAAGGCCGGCCCCTGCGGCTGACCGCCAGCCTGGGCGTGGCGCACTACCCCGACCACGGCCAGGGCGCCGAAGAGCTCGTGTCGCACGCCGACATGGCCATGTACCAGGCCAAGCGCCTGGGCAAGAACCGCTGGAACATCTACCGCTCCGACCGCGACGCCATGCAAGCCATGGCCGCACGCCTGGCCTGGAACGAACGCATCGAGCACGCGCTCGAACGCGACCTGCTGCGCCTGCATTTCCAGGGCGTGTACCGCACGAGCAACGGCGAGATGACGCACCTGGAAGCCCTGGTGCGCATGGTGGACGAGGCCGACCCCACGCAGTACATCCTGCCGGACCAGTTCATCGGCCACGCCGAGAAAAGCGGCAAGATCCTCGACATCGACCGCTGGGTGGTGCGCGAAAGCATCGCGCTGCTGGCCGCGCACCCCCGGCTGCCGGCCCTGGCCATCAACATCTCGGGGCGCTCCTTCGACGATCCCGACCTGCCCGGTTTCATTACCAGCCAGCTGGCCAGGCGCGGCGTGACACCAAAGCGGCTGCTGGTCGAGCTGACCGAGACGGCCGCCATTTCGGACCTGCGCGATGCCGAGCGCTTCATCGACGCACTGCGGCACGCCGGCTGCACCTTGTGCCTGGACGATTTCGGCAGCGGCTTCGCTTCGTTCGCCTACCTCAAGCACCTCAAGGTGGACATGCTCAAGATCGACGGCCTGTTCATCCGCAACCTGCCGCACGACCACGACAACCAGGTGTTCGTGCGCTCCATCATCGAAGTGGCCCGCGGCATGGGCAAGCACACCGTGGCCGAATTCGTGGAAGACGAGGAAACCCTGCGCCTGCTGCAGGAATTCGGTGTGGACATGGTGCAGGGCCATCACATGGACAAGCCCCAGGCGGATCATCCGGCGTTGCGGAAGTGATGCTGGGTATCCCTAACCGGGAGAAAAGCAGACTTGTCAGCCCAGCAAAGCCAGTAACGCCTCGCGCGGCAGCTTGCCCGTCTCGTTGCGCGGCAGCGCGTCCACCAGACGCAAACGGCGGGGCAGGAACACAGGATCGACGGCGCGTCGCAATGCGTCGAGGATCGCGGCCTCGTCCAGCGCGGGTGCCACCGCCAGCGCGGCGATGCGGCACACACCGGCGGCGTCGGCCTCGTCGAGCTGGAACACCACGCCGTCCTCCACGCCCGGTATCGCCAGCAGGCGGCGGGTGAGGTCGCCCAGCGAGGCGCGCTTGCCGGCGATCTCCAGCAGGTCGGTGTTGCGGCCGCACAGGCGGAAACGGCGGCCCGCATCGTGCAGGCTCACGATGTCGGCCAGCACCACCGGCTCGTCGAGCTGGGGTGCCTCGATCATCGTGCCGTCGGGCTGCGGATGCAGATGCACGTCCTCGTACAGTGTCCAGTCTGCATCCGCGGTGACGCGACGACTCGCGAAGGCGCAGGTCTCGGTGGAGCCGAACACTTCCAGCAGCGGCGCACCGAAAGCCTGCTCGGCGGCCTTTGCCAGCTCGGGCGGCATCGGTGCGGTAGCGGACAGCATTGCCGCCAGCGGTGGCAGCGGCGCGCCCGCAGCCACCAGGGCGCGCAGGTGCACCGGCGTGGTCACCAGCACACGCGGCGCGGGCACCTCGGCCAGAGCACTAGCGACGTCGGCGGGAAAGAACGGCCGCCCCGCATGCACACCCACCTCGCCCAGCAGCGGCAGCAGCACGCTCATCTCGATGCCGTAGATGTGCTGCGGCGGCACCGTGGCGACCACGTTGAAGCGTTCGCCGGCCACGGCCCGAAGCATCGCCTGTGTACCGGCGCTGCTGGCGGTGAGGTTGCGCCAGCTCTTCGCGTTGGCGCGCGGAGTGCCGGTGGAACCGGAGGTGTAGCCGATCGCCACCAGCTGCTCGGCGGGAATCGCCGGCACGGCTGCCGACACGGCGGCCAGATTGGGATCCAGCTCGGGCAGCTTGCGATAACCGTGCGGCGCGGGCGACAGCGCCAGCTCGCCCAGCGCGTAGCTGCCGGGATGCGCGGCCATCACCTCCTCCACCGCCTGCGGCGCGCGCGAGGGTGGCAGGAGGTTGGCCTGGCCGCGCTGCGCGATGGCGCAGAACGCGACCAGGAAAGCGTAACGGTCCTCGCACAGATTCACCGCGGCGGGCGCCTCGGGCAGCATGGCGGCGACTTGCTCGACATGGGCGAGGAACTGCGCTGCGCTCACCGCCGAGCCATGGCGCCAGGCGACGATGCGCTGCGGGTCGCGCGCAGTGAGCAGCGGCAGCAGTGGCTCGGCCTGCTCGCGCTGGAAATGGTCGTGGACGATGGCCACCGGTGTGTCGCTCCTTGTTTCGCCGGCCACCGCGATGGCCGCTGTCTGCCCTGCCGGCCCTCCGGGCCGGCGCCTGTCGATGCTGCTGGTTCCTCATGCTCGCGAGTGCCGCTGAATCGCGGCCAAGCCGCCAGCGGCGCGGTTCATCGCCGGCTAAGCCCGGATGATAGCGCCGCTCAGCGCATCGCGAATCGTGGTGGGGCTGGCCTGCGTACCCAGCGGGGCGTCGAGTACGCCGTCCAGCACCTCGCCGAAATAGTCCTGCACGGTGGCGGCACTGCGCGCGGGCGGCTCGCCATGGGGGTTCGCACTGGTGGAAACCAGTGCGCCGCCGAATGCGCGGCACAGCGCGACGACAGGTTCGTGGGCGGTAACACGCAGCGCGATGCCCGCGTGCGCACCGGCTACCCAATCAGGCACGGCGGCACTGCGCGGAAAGATCCAGGTGTGGGGACCGGGCCAGCTGGCACGCACCTGGGCCAATACCGCCTCCGGCACCCGCTCGAAGTCGATGTAGCGCTCGACCTGGGCGAAGTCGGCGGCGATCAGCAGCACGCCCTGGGTGGCCGGGCGTTGCTTGAGCGCGAAGATCTTCGCGAAGGCCGCCTGGTCGTGCGGATCGCAGCCCAGGCCGTAGACCGCCTCGGTGGGATAGGCCAGCACGCCGCCTGCGCGCAGCAGATCGGCGGCGGCGTCCAACCCGTCGAGCGTGAAGACCCGCGACATCAGGCCGTGGTCTTCTTTGCCGCAGCTTTCTTCGTCGCGGTCTTTTTCGCGGCAGCCTTTTTGGTCGCGGTTTTCTTGCTCGCCGCCTTCTTCGTGGCGGTCTTCTTCGTGGCGGTCTTTTTCGCGGCCGGCGCTTTCTTCTCCGCGGTCTTCTTCGCGGCGGCGGTCTTGCGGCCGAAACGGCCGCCCTTCTTCACCGGCGCGGCGGCGAGCAACTCCAGGCACTGCGCCTCGGTGAGGTCCTTCGGCTCGGTATCCTTGGGGATGCGCGCGTTCTTCTCGCCGTCGGTGATGTACGGCCCGTAGCGGCCGTTGAGCACCTGCACGCCGTTGCCGAAATCGGCGATCACGCGGTTGGCGAGCATGGTGAGCTTGTCTTCGACCAGCTGCAGCGCGCGCGGCAGTTCGATGGTGTAGGGATCGTCTTCGGGCTTGAGCGAGGCGTAGGTACCGCCCTGCTTCACGAACGGACCGAAGCGGCCGATGCCCACGCTGACTTCGTCGCCGTTCGGCGCCTGGCCCAGCTGACGCGGCAGCTTGAACAACTCCAGTGCTTCCGCGAGCGTGATGGTGTGCATGCTCTGGCCGGGGCGCAGGCTGGCGAACTGCAGCTTTTCGTCGCTGTCCTTGTCGCCGATCGCAGCGTACGGCCCGAAGCGGCCCAGGCGCACGAACACGGGCTTGCCGCTCTTGGGGTCGGTGCCCAGCTCGCGTGCGCCGGTGGCCTCGCTGCGGTCCACCGATTCGGTCTTCTCCTCCACCTGCTGCTTGAACGGCTGCCAGAAGCGCTCCATCAGCGGCACCCAGGCTTCTTCGCCGCGGCTCACCGCGTCGAGCTCGTCTTCCAACCTGGCGGTGAAGTCGTAGTCCACGTAGCGGGTGAAGTGCTGGGTGAGGAACTTGCCCACCGCGCGGCCGATGTCGGTGGGCTTGAAGCGGCGGTTGTCGAGCAGCACGTACTCGCGGTTCAGCAGCACCTGGATGATGCTGGCGTAGGTGGACGGGCGGCCGATGCCGTATTCCTCCAGCGCCTTCACCAACGAAGCTTCCGAATAGCGCGGCGGCGGCTCGGTGAAATGCTGGTCGGTCTGGATATCTTTGAGCGGTACGTCCTCGCCCTTTTCCAGCTTCGGCAGGCGGCGGCCTTCGTCGTCGTCGTCCGCGCTCTTCTGGTCGCGGCCTTCCTCGTACACGGCGAGGAAGCCGGGATCGACCACGGTGGTACCGGTGGCGCGAAACGCAGCGGGACCGCCGGCAGTGTGCGGCAGTTCGAAGTCCACCGACACGGTGTTCAGCGTGGCGTGGATCATCTGGCAGGCCACGGTGCGCTTCCAGATCAACTCGTACAGCTTGCGCTGTTCGTCGTTGAGGAAGGCGGCCACTTCGCGCGGCGTGCGCATCGCCGAGGTAGGACGGATCGCCTCGTGCGCTTCCTGCGCGTTCTTGCTCTTCGATTTGTAGAACTGCGGTCCGTCGGGCAGTGCCTTGTGGCCATAGTCGCGCGCGATCAGTGCGCGCAGCTCGGCCAATGCATCGTCGGCCAGCGCCACCGAGTCGGTACGCATGTAGCTGATCAAGCCCACGTTGCCTTCGCTGCCGAGGCTCACGCCCTCGTACAGGCCCTGCGCCACCTTCATCGTGCGGCTGGTGGTGAAGCCGAGCTTGCGCGCGGCTTCCTGCTGCAAGGTGGAGGTGGTGAACGGTGGCGCCGGACGGCGCTTGCGCTCCTTGCTGCCCACTTCGCTCACGGTGAGGCGGCCGTGCGCGGCCTCCTTCAGCGCAGCGCGCGCGGCCATCGCATCGGCCTCGTTGGTGAGGTCGAACTGCTCGAACTTCTTGCCGTTGAGCTTGGTGAGCCTGGCGCTGAATTCGCCGTCGGCATGGCGCAGCTGCGCTTCCACCGTCCAGTATTCGCGCGCAACGAAGGCCTCGATCTCCTCCTCGCGCTCCACGATCATGCGCAGCGCCGGACTCTGCACGCGGCCGGCGGACAATCCGCGCTGCACCTTGCGCCACAGCACCGGCGAAAGATTGAAGCCTACGAGGTAGTCCAGCGCACGGCGCGCCTGCTGCGCGTCCACCAGGTCATGCGAGAGCTGGCGCGGCTGTGCCACCGCGGCCTTGATCGCCTTCGGCGTGATCTCGGAGAACACCACGCGATGCAGCTGCTTACCCTCGGTAAGACCGCGGTCTTTGAGGATCTCGCTGATGTGCCAGCTGATCGCCTCGCCTTCGCGATCCAAGTCGGTGGCGAGGTAGATGTCGTCGGCTTGCTTGGCCGCCTTGGCGATCGCGTCGACGTGTTTCTCGTTGCGCTCGATCACCTCGTACTTCATCGCGAAGCCGTGATCCGGATCGACCGCACCCTCCTTCGGCTTCAGGTCGCGCACATGGCCGTAGGAGGCGAGGACCTGGAAGTCCTTGCCGAGGTATTTGTTGATCGTCTTGGCCTTGGCGGGCGACTCGACGATGAGCAGGTTCTTGGCCATGAATCTCTTGCAGTGGGTGTGACGGTTCCATGCCGCAGTGCGGCATCCCTATATATTAGTGAGGCCAGACGGCGCGACAGCTGTCAAGCCGGACGGCGTGAAAGCGCGCTGCAGTGCGGGTTTCCCTACCCCGGCAGGCCCTGATAGCGGTTGCCCGGCAGGCTGGCCACCCAGCCCTCCAGCTCCAGCATCAGCAGCATCGAGGAGAGTGCCGCCGCGGTCAGCCCGCTGCGCCGCACCAGTTCGTCCAGCGTGGCGGGGTCGTGGCCCAGCGCATCCAGCAGGCGCCGGTAGTCCGGGTCGTCGCGCCAGCCGCCGGGGCGGGCCGGCGCCGGGGTATCCGGCCGGGCCAGCCGCTCGGCCAGTTCCACGCCCAGCGCCCGTGCAGCCGGAGTCAGTGCCTCGATCACTTCGGCGGGATCCTCCACCAGCCGGGCGCCGTCGCGGATCAGCCGGTGGCAGCCGCGCGCCAGCGGATTGAGGATGGAACCGGGCAAGGCGAACACCTCACGGCCCTGCTCGCCGGCCAGCCGCGCAGTGATCAGCGAGCCGGATTGCAGCCCCGCTTCCACCACCACCGTGCCCAGCGCCACCCCCGAGATGATGCGGTTGCGGCGCGGGAAGTGGTCGGCACGCGCCGCGGTACCCGGGGGAAATTCGCTGACCACCACGCCCTGCGCCGCGATGCGCCGGGCCAGCGCGTGGTGCTTGCGCGGGTAGACCCGGTCCGGCCCGGTGCCAACCACTGCGACGGTGGCCCCGCCCGCCTCCAGCGCCGCCTCGTGGGCGGCGCCATCGATGCCGTCGGCCATGCCGCTGACGACCGTGAAGCCGGCCAGCGCCAGCGCGCGGGCGAAGCGGCGCGCATGGTCCAGCCCGGCGGGACTGGCGCCCCGGGCGCCCACGATGGCCACCTGCGGATGCAGCAGCAGACCGGCATCGCCTGCCACGAACAGCGCCCCGGGTGGCTGCGGGATGGTTTCCAGCTGCGGCGGGAAATCCGCCTCGGTGCAGCGCAGCAGGCGGTGGCCGGGTTCGGCCAGCCAGGCGATGTCCTCGGCAAGGCGGGTCTCGTCGGGCGTGTCCAGCCAGGCGGCGGCACCTTCGCCCAGCGCGGTGGCCTGCCGGCGCAACCATGTCGGCATGGCATCGATGCGGCCGCCGGTCGCCACCAGGGCCTCGCGCAAGCCGCCCGGGCCCAGGCCTGGTGTGCGCAGGGCGATCAGCCAGGCGCGCAGTTCGTCCGTTTCGTCCATGCCGGCAGTGTACGAACGAAGACGGCGCGGGGTGAGCCGCGCCGTCGTGTCGTCCTGCGCCTAGGCCCGCGTCAGTCGGGCAGCTTCAGCTTGTCGCCCTTCTTGACCGGGCGCAGGCCGTCCATCACCAGGCCGTAGCTGACATGGTCGAAAGTGCGGAACACCATCAAGTGGCCGATGTACTCGTCCGGCAAGGTGACGTGTGGACCCACGCCGCGACGCCAGCTGTTGCCGGCCACGTCGTCGTGGATGTACTCGCCGGGGTGCCAGACGGCGAAGGTGGTGCCGTTGTCCACACCATCCTTCGCCCCCACCGACAGCGCCACCACCTGGTACGGGCCGACGGCATCCATCGCACCAGTAAACGCGATCACGCGGCCGTCCTTGGGCAGGCTTTGCGGCGCATGCGGGTAGAAATACGGGTCGTAGGGGTTGTCGTTCACCGGCATCAGCCGATCGCCCTTGTGGATTTCCGAGGTGGAATCCACCACCAGCAAGGTGGACGGGTCGCCCGGCCGCAGCATTTCGGCGGTACCGATCACCTTCACCTCGAGGCCCATGTCGCGGCCGCGGAGGTAATGGCCGGAGCCGTTGTTGAAGTCTTCCTCCCACGGCGACTTCACCAACGCCGCGTTGGCATACAGCTCGTCGCCGTAGATCGCGGTGCCGTCGGAGCCATTGTCGAAACCGCGGAATACGTGCTCGGGTCGCACGATCGCCCAGCGCTGGCCGGGCTGGCTGTCGAGGCCGCGCACGTAGATGTTCTGGCCGGGGGCACCGTCCAGCCGGTTTTCTTCCAGGCCCACCACATAGGGCGCCTTGCTGACCGCGCTGGAGTCCATCACGCGCAGGTCTTTCAGGAAGGTCTTCAACGCATCCAGCGGAATCGCCGGCACGGCCGCGCCCTCACGGTGCAGGCTGGGCTCCAGCTTCAGGCTCGCGCCGTTGATGAAGGACAGGTTGAGCACGTCGCCCGGGTAGATCAGGTGCGGATTACGCACCTGCGGATTGGCCTGCCAGATCTCCGGCCACAACCATGGCTTGACCAGGAACTTCGCCGAGATTCCCCACAGCGTGTCGCCGCGGCGCACCGTGTACGAATCAGGATGGTTGCTGCGCAGCTGCGCGGCGCCGGCGGCACACACCGCCGCGGCAACCATGGTGCCAGCCAGCACTGTGAAGGCTTTCTTGAGCATTGGTGGGAATCCCCCTCCCCGCGGTGGAGGCGAGTGTAACTGAAGCATTAAGCGGTGCAATCGGCACCGGTTCGCAGAATCCAGGGCGACCGCCGCCTGGAGCCGGTTCCGTGCCTCCGCACGACTCGCACCAGGGACTGTTTGCACGCAAGGAAGAACGAAGGCGCGGGGAGTCCGTGGCGGACCCTGCTTTTGAGGGGCGGGGCCTGGGCATCCGCTTGCGACCAAGCGGCCACGCAGGGATACCGGCAAACGGACCCGATCCTTTGGGATGCCATACGGAGACTTTGAACAGGCTCTTGGGGCGGCGTACTACAATGGCGGGCATGTCCACGCTCACCATCCTTGAATTCCCCGATCCCCGCCTGCGCACCAGGGCCGCGCCGGTCACCGTGTTCGACGCCCAGCTGAAGCAGCTTGTCGCCGACATGTTCGAGACCATGTACGCCGCCAACGGGGTGGGGCTGGCCGCCACCCAGGTCAACGTGCACCAGCAGGTGCTGGTGATCGACATGAGCGACGAGCGCAACCAGCCGCTGGTGCTGATCAACGCCGAGATCGTGGAGAAGGACGGCGCGCAGGTGTACCAGGAGGGCTGCCTGTCCTTCCCCGGCCTCTACGCCGACGTGACCCGCGCGCTGAAGGTGAAGGTGAAAGCCCTCGACGCGGACGGCAAGGAATTCGTCTACGAAGCCGAAGGCCCGCTGGCCGTGGCCGTGCAACATGAGATGGATCACCTCGCCGGCAAGGTATTCGTGGATTACCTCTCGCCGCTGAAACGCTCGCTGCTGCTCAAGCGCCTGGAGAAGCAGCGCAAGCAGGCAGCCAGCGCTTGAGAGCCTGTCCAATGCCTTCGCATGGCCCGCGTTGCGTTGCCGTGGCCGTCAGGTGGTGGCACGTGGCGCAGCGCCTGCCTGGCCGGCAGGTCAAGCCGCGCGCTGCCGCATGGCGGCCACGGCAAGGCAACCCCTGCACCTATAAATTCCGGGGCCGGGTCTGTTTGCCCGCACGCCTGCGTCATCACTCAGTCGTGGACGGACGTCCACTCCTTCGTTCTTCCTTGGCCTGCGCGCAAACAGTTCCCGGCGCGGGTCATGCGAAGGCATTGAACAGGCTCTGACCATGCGGGTCGTCTTCGCCGGCACCCCGGAATTCTCCGTCCCCTGCCTTGAAGCCTGCCGCGCCAGCGGTGCCGAGGTGGTAGCCGTCTACACCCAGCCCGACCGCCCCGCCGGCCGCGGCCGCAAGCTTGCGCCCAGTCCGGTGAAACAGGCGGCACTCGCCGCCGGCATCGCGGTGGAGCAACCCGAATCGCTGAAGGGCGCCGAAGCCCAGGCCACGCTGGCTGCCTGGCGGCCCGACCTGATGGTGGTGGTGGCCTACGGCCTGATCCTGCCGCGCAAGGTGCTGGCGATCCCGCGCCTCGGCTGCTGGAACGTACATGCCAGTCTGCTGCCGCGCTGGCGCGGCGCCGCACCCATCCAGCGCGCCATCCTCGCCGGCGACGCCGAGACCGGTGTCGACCTGATGCAAATGGAAGCCGGCCTGGACACCGGCCCCGTGCTGCTGGAAAAGCGCACGCCGATCACCCGCGACGACACCGGCGGCACCTTGCACGACCGCCTCGCCGCGCTGGGCGCCGCGGCACTGGCCGAAGGGCTGCGCCGCGTGCTGGCCGGCGAAACGCTGGCCGCCACGCCACAGGCCGCCGACGGTGTCGTCTACGCGCACAAGCTGGACAAGGCCGAATCCGCATTGGATTTCACCCGTCCCGCCATCGCGCTCGAGCGCCAGGTACACGCCTTCGATCCGTGGCCCGGCAGCGACGCCGAGCTTGCCGGCGAGCGTGTACGGATCTGGGCGGCGCGCGCCATCGAACAATCGCACGCCGCCACCGCAGGCGCCGTGATCGGCGCCCACCGCGATGGCATCGTCGTGGCCTGCGGCGAAGGCGCGCTGTGCATCACCGCGCTGCAACGCGCGGGCGGACGGCGCATCAGCGCAACGGATTACCTCAACGCGCGCCCCGAGCTGCGTTCCCCGCGCGCACCATGACCGACACCCGCGCACTGGCCGCGAAATCCCTCGCCGACATCGCTTTGCACGGTGCCTCGCTGCGCGAAGCGATGGATCGCCATGCGCAAAAGCTCCCCGACCCACGCGACCGCGCCCTGCTGATGGCGCTGGTCAGCGACGGCGCGCGCTGGTGGCCGCGCTTCGATGCCGCGCTGGATGGCCTGCTGGAGCGCCCGCTGCGCAAGAAGGAACCCGCGGTGCATGCGCTGCTGGTACTGGGCCTGGTGCAGCTGGAAGTGCTGGAGCTGGCCGATTACGCCGCCGTGGCGGCCACGGTGGAAGCCGTGCGCGCACTGAAGCGGCCGCAGCTTGCAGGACTGGTGAACGCGGTGCTGCGTCGCTGGCAGCGCGAACGCGTCGCGCTGCTTGCCGCGCTCGATGCGAAACCGGAAACCCGCCACGCCCACCCGCGCTGGCTGGCCGAGGCCATCGCACGCGACTGGCCGACGCAGGCCGACGCCATCATGGCGGCGGACAACCGCGAGCCGCCGCTGATGCTGCGCGCGAACCGCCGACGCAGCGATCGCGACAGCCTGATCGAACGCCTGCGCCTCGACGGTCAGGCGGCCGAACCACACGCATGGCTTACCGACGCCATCGTGCTTCCGCACAGCACCGACGTGACCCGCCTGCCCGGCTTCGCCGACGGGCTGTTCGCGGTACAGGATGGTGCGGCACAGATCGCCGCCGATCTCGCCGACGTGCGCGATGGCCATCGCGTGCTGGACGCCTGCGCCGCACCTGGCGGCAAAGCCTGCCACTTGCTGGAGCGCGCGGATGTCGCGCTCACCGCGCTGGAATTCGAACCGAAGCGCACGGAACGCATCCGCGACAACCTCACCCGCCTGCATCTTCAAGCCAGGGTGATCGTGGGCGACGCCGGCCAGCCTTCGGCATGGTGGGATGGCCAGGCCTTCGACCGCATCCTGGTCGACGCGCCCTGCTCTGCCACTGGCGTGCTGCGCCGCCGCCCGGACGTGCGCCTGCACCGGCGCGCGGACGACATTTCTGCGCTGGCGACGCAGCAGCGGCGCATTCTCGAAGCGCTGTGGCCGCTGCTGGCGCCGGGCGGCAGGCTGGTCTACATCACTTGCGCACTGCTGCGCGCGGAGAACGAGGCGGTAGTGGCGCCCTTCCTCGCCACGCATGCCGATGCGCATGCCGTGTCGTTCACGCTGCCTGTGGGGCAGGCGGCCGCCACCGGCTGGCAGATCCTGCCTGGCGATGGCGACCTCGACGGCATGTACTATGCGGTGCTCGAAAAGCGCTGATCCGTTCGCGTCGCGCCGCTCAGGAAACGCTTCATGTCCGCTCTCTCCAAGGCCACGCCGCAGGAACGCCGCCATTTCTGGTTGCTGCTGCTGATTGCGCTGGTGATCCTCGGCGCCGGCATCGGCCTGCGCGACCCCTGGCCTTCCGACGAGCCTCGCTTCACGCTGGCCGCGAAGCAGATGGTGGAGAGTGGCGACTGGCTGTTCCCGCATCGCGGCAGCGAACTGTATGCGGACAAGCCGCCGATGCTGATGTGGACCGAAGCCGCCAGCTTCGAGCTGGTGCGCTGGTGGCGACTGGCCTTCATGCTGCCTTCGCTGCTGGCGGGGCTGGGCACCTTGCTGCTGGTCTACGACCTCGGCCGACGGCTGTGGAACCGTCGCGCCGGCCTGTACGCGGCAGGCGGCCTGCTGCTGGCCTTCCAGTTCGTCTACCAGAGCCAGCGCGCACAGATCGATCCGCTGGTGATGTTCCTCATCACTGCGGCGAACTGGGGTCTGTTGCGGCACCTGCTGGCGCCGCCCGATGGCGACGAAACGCGCACAGCGCACTGGCCGCTGTACTGGCTGGGCTGCTTCTGCGCGGGGCTCGGCGTGATCACCAAGGGCGTCGGCTTCCTCGCGCTGCTGATGCTGATTCCCTATGCATGGGCGGCCTGGCGCCACTGGGACGGCGTGGCCCACCCCGGTCGCGGCGCGTGGTGGCGCTGGCTGCTGGGGCTGGCGGCAGTGCTGGCGGCGATCGCGCTGTGGCTGGTACCGATGCTGCTCACGGCGCACGCCCGGGACGGCAATCCCGCGTATGCGGCCTACGTCAACGACATCCTGTTCCACCAGACCGCCAAGCGCTACGCCAATGCATGGCACCACATCCATGCCTGGTGGTACTACATCCCGATCCTGCTGTTCAGCTGGCTGCCGCTGTCGTTGCTTTATCCCGGCTGCCTGCCGCGCTGGTGGCAAAGGCTGAAGGCACGCGACGCGCGCGTGTTGCTGCCGCTGGGCTGGGTGGTGCTGGTGCTGCTGTTCTTCAGCGCCTCGCCGGGCAAGCGCGACGTCTACATTCTGCCCGCCTTGCCGATGCTGGCGCTGGCCTGTGCGCCGTTCGTGGACGAGCTGCTGCCGAAGCGCTGGCTGCGTGTGCTGGGCCTCGCGTTCATCGCGCTGCTCGGCGTGGCGATGCTGACGGTGGGTGGCTACGCCCTGCTCTCGCATGCGCCGAAGGTGGCGCAGTTCGCCAGCGAGCGTGATCTCGCCGACGGCGGTGTCGCGTTGTGGTGGATGTGCGTGGTGCTGGGCGCGGTGCAGCTAGCCCTGGTCGCCGCGCTGCGCGTACGCCGTGCCGTGCATGCGGTATGCGCCGGCATGGCCGCGCTGTGGCTGGCCTGGGGTTTCTGGGCGGTGCCGTTGTTCAATCCTTCCAGTTCCTCGTCCGCACTGATGGCCGACGTACGCGGCCATCTTGCCCCCGGCGACCGGCTCGGCCTGGTGGCATGGACCGAGCAGAACCTGCTGATGCTCGATCGCCCCGCCACCGACTTCGGCTTCAAGCAGCCCTACCACCTGCAGTTCGCCCGCGCGGTGCAGTGGCAGGCGCAGGCACCCGCCACGCGCTGGCTGTTCGTGCAGCAACCGGCGATGGGCCGCTGCGTGGATCACGCCAAGGCGATCTATCTCGGCCACGCCAACCAGCGCGACTGGTGGATGTTCAAGGCCGATGCACTGGTACCCGGCTGCCTGCCTGGCGCCGGCGTGGATGAATTGCCCGACGGCGACCCGGGCGCCGAGCCGTGACGGCGACGCCGCGCATTCAGCTGCTGGCGCGCGACAACGGCGCAGGACTGAGCCGCGACATGGCCTTGCTCGCCGCCGCCCTGGGCGAGGCGGGCGCGACGGTGCGCGCGACCGGCCTGCCGCACCGCGGCCGCTTCGCCGAATGGCTGACGCGCGCGCGCTTGGCCGGACGTGCGCCCGCGTTCGACGTCAACCTGATGCTGGAACGTGTGCGCCCGGAGTTCGCCCGCGCCGCCCGGCGCAACGTGCTGGTGCCCAATCCGGAATATTTCCGCACGCAGGATCGCGCCGCGCTGGATTGCATCGATGCGGTGTGGGTAAAGACCCGCCACGCCGAGCGCCTGTTCGCTGCGCTGGATGTGCCGGTGCGCCATATCGGTTTCACCAGCCCCGATCGCCTCGATCCGCAGGTGCCGCGCCGGCATGCCTTCTTCCACGGCCCCGGCCGCAGCGCCAACAAGGGCACCGCCGCCTTGCTCAAGCTGTGGGCCGCGCACCCCGAATGGCCCATGCTTACCGTGATCTGGCGGCGCAAGCGGGTGGAGCTGGATGCCTTGCCCGCCAACGTGCGGCTGATCCGCGAGCACCTCGACGATGCGGCCTATCGTCGCCTGCAGAACGAACATCGCTTTCATCTGTGCCCCTCGCAGACCGAGGGCTATGGCCACTACCTGGTCGAGGCGATGAGCTGCGGCGCGGTGGTGGTGACGCTGGACGCCGAACCGATGAACGAACTGGTGACCGCCGAACGCGGCGTGCGGGTGCCGGCGCAGGCCACGGGAACCCAGGACTTGGCCACGCTGTACGGCTTCCGCGCCGAGGACATGGCGCAAGCCATCGAACGCTGCGCGGCGATGCCGGAGGCCGAGGCTGTCGCGCTGGGTGCGTCGGCGCGGGCGTGGTACGAGACCGAGCGCACCGCGTTTCCGGAGCGGCTGCGCAAGGCGCTCGCTGCCATTTAGCTATCCAGACGTTGCTGGGCGGCGAATTCCGCGAGATGGCCGTCGATGCCGTGCTCGCAACGCACGATGCTTTCGCTGCGGGTAGCGTGGAACAGGCGATTGTTCGGCAGACTCATGTCGTCCACGTCAGGCTGGGCACGCGAGCTGTGCCACAGGTGCACCGCCAGCGCGGCCCACTTCAAGGCACGGCGGCGCAGGCCGGCATTCTCCAGTCGCGCCACCAGTTCCCGATCCTCGGCGCCGTAGCCTTCCATGCGCTCGTCGAAGCCGTTGACACGCAGCAAGTCGTCGCGCCAGAAGCTCATGTTGCAACTCATCACGCGGCCGCCGTTGCGCGAGCGCGATTTCCAGCGCGCCAGCTGCGGCTGGCGGAACGCGTAGAGGCGCTTGGTGCCGTCGAACTCGTGGAAGTCGGCGCGCGACCATGGCGCGAACACCGGGCGCGCGCCGGCGAGCAGCCGGGTGCTTTCCTCGCGCGTGGCCTTGATCCGCCCGCCCTGCAGGAAATAGCCGCGTTCGGCCAGCATCAGATGATCGGCGACGAAACGCGGATGCAGCAGCATGTCGCCGTCGAGCAGGATCACGTAGTCGCCGCGGCTGGCGGCGATGCCGCGGTTGCGCGCGCGCGCGGCACGGAAGCCGCGATCCTCGTGCCATACGTGGCGCAGCGGCACCGGAAAATCGCGCGCCATGCGTGCAACGAGCGCCCGGGTTTCCTCGCCCGAACCGTCGTCGGCGACGATCACCTCGTCGGGCAGGCGCGTCTGCGCGGCGAGGCTGGCCAACAGGCGCTCCAGCGCTCCGGGCCAGTTGTAGGTGAGCGCGACGACGCTGACCTTCATGCCGGCCTCAACGTCCGCGCAGGCCGCGCAGCAGTATCGCCAACGCGCGCTCGAAACGCTTCCACCACGACACCCGGCCGTGCAGGGCGATGCCTGCGTAGATTTGCGCTTCTTCCCAGTCGCAGCGTTCGCGCGATTTGAACTCGGCCTTGGCCAGGTCCAGCGTGTGGACATCGAGGTGCATGCGCGCGGCGTAATGGTTGATCAGGCAGCGTGAGCGGAACTGCGGCGCGAACTCGCGCATGCGCGCCTGCTCGTGCCACCAGCCGTTGCGGCCGTGGATGCGGTAGTCCACGTTGCCGGTGGGCAGGTAGTACTTGCGCGCGCCCAGCACGCTGGCGCCGAACACCAGGCAGTTGTCGGCGCTGATGCGCCAGTTCGCGGTGAACTCCGGCGGCAGGTCGAGTACGCGTTCGGCCAGTTTGCGCCGCAATGCCAGCGCCGAAGTGGGCGCCCCGTACCAGCGCGCGCGCACCCAGGTCCCGAGCACGGTGTAGCCGAGATCCATGGCTTCCTTCGCGTAGCCCTGCATGCCCGACTCGTTGCCCACCAGTCGCACATTGGAGAACACGAAGTCGATGTCCTTGCGTGCGGCGAACAGTTCGCCGACCTGGCGCAGATAATCCGGCCCCCAGCGATCGTCGGCGTCGAGAAAACACACCACGTCGCCGGTGGCGGCGGCGAGGCCGCGCTGGAACGCGGCGAGCTGGCCGCCGTTCTCGCCGTACAGCAGTTTCACCCGCGCGTCGTGGCCATAGCGTTCCCGCAGGTAGTCGGGCGAACCGTCGGTGGAACCGTCGTCCACCACGATCACCTCCAGCGGCGCGCGGGTCTGCGCCAGCGCGCCGTCCACCGCCTCGGCGACGAAATCGCGGTAGTTGTAGTTGGTGACGACGACCGAGAACGCGGGCGCGGCGTCCACCTCAGGCCTCCAGCAGGCGGCGGAAGTAGGCGATGGTCTCCTTGAGACCATCTTCCAGCGCGACCTTCGGCTGCCAGCCCAGCTTCTCCTGCGCCAGCGCGATGTCGGGCTGGCGCTGGCGCGGATCGTCGGCGGGCAGCGGGCGGAACACCAGCTTCGACGTGCCGCCGACCAGCGCCAGCACCTTCTCTGCCAGCGCCAGCATGGTGAATTCGCCGGGGTTGCCGATGTTCACCGGGCCGGCGAAGCCGCGCTCGGATTCCATCATGCGCACGAAGGCCTCGATCAGGTCGTCCACGTAGCAGAAGCTGCGCGTCTGGCTGCCGTCGCCGTAGATGGTGATGTCTTCGCCCTTCAGCGCCTGCACGATGAAGTTGCTCACCACGCGGCCGTCGTTGGGATGCATGCGCGGGCCGTAGGTGTTGAAGATGCGCACCACCTTGATGTCCAGGTCGTGCTGGCGCTGGTAGTCGAAGAACAGCGTCTCGGCGCAGCGCTTGCCCTCGTCGTAGCAGGAGCGGAAGCCGATCGGATTGACCCGGCCCCAGTATTCCTCGCGCTGCGGGTGCACCTCCGGATCGCCGTACACCTCGCTGGTGGAGGCCTGCAGGATGCGCGCCTTCACCCGCTTGGCGAGACCCAGCATGTTGATCGCGCCGTGCACCGAGGTCTTGGTGGTTTGCACCGGGTCGTGCTGGTAGTGCACCGGCGAGGCCGGGCAGGCCAGGTTGAAGATGCGCTCCACCTCCACGTACAGCGGGAAGGTGACGTCGTGGCGCATCAGCTCGAAATACGGGTGGTTCAGCAGGTGCGCCACGTTGCGCTTGCTGCCGGTGAAGAAGTTATCCACGCACAGCACGTCGTGGCCGTCGGCCAGCAGGCGGTCGCACAGGTGCGAGCCGAGGAAGCCGGCACCGCCGGTCACCAGTACCTTGCGCATCGTTGGGTCGTTCCGGAACGCGAAGCGCCTAGTGTAAGCGAGCAACGGCAGCCGTACGTCGATGCGTGTCGAGTTCCAGCCACAACGCCAGCGCCAGCGGCAGCCAGACCAGCAGCCAGCCGGGACGCGGGCTGTCCAGCAGTTGTGGCATGTCGAACTGCAGCACCACGCTGGCATACAGCCACAGCGCCAGTACCAGCCGGCCGGTCAGCCGGCGCCGGTGCCGCCAGCCCAGCCAGGCCGTCATCAGCCACAGCGCGACCAGCAGCAGCAGGCCGGGCAGGCCGAGTTCGATCATGGTCTGGGTCAGCACGTTGTGGCTATGCGTGTAATCGACCCCGGCCACCGTCAGCGTGAATGGGGCGTCCTGGCCCAGGCCCAGCCACGGGTGCCGCGCGATCAGGTGCACGGACTGCGCGAACAACTCGGGCCGCAACGACGTGCCGCGTTCCACCAGCATCGGCAGCGGCCAGATGCTGCTGATCAGCACCAGGACCACAGCCGCGCCGGCCAGCCAGCGCGCCGCACGCGCCGCATGCCACAACGGGGCGAGCACCGCGCACAGCGCCAGCGCCAGCCACACGCTGCGCGACCCGGTCAGCGCGATGAAGGCCAGCAGCACCGGCACGGCCAGCCAGCGCAGCAGCGAGATGCGCCGGTCGGCGACCGGCAACAGGCTCAGCCACAGGCATACCGCCCCCATCGTCGCCGCGGCGTAGTTCGCCGTCGCGATCACGCCGATGCCCACGATGCGGCCATCCGTCGGCGGCTGCGACAAGTACTGCACGCAGTAGAACCCCGCGAACAGCGCGACCCCCAGGCCCGCCAGCAGCAGCAGGCGCTGGCCGCGCCGTTCGTCGTCGCCCAGCCAGATCGGCCAGGCCAGCACGAAGGCCAGCACGCTCAGCAGGCGGCTGAGCTCGTCACCCAGATGCCGCGAGTGCGCCCACAGCAGGGACAGCGCGGCCCAGCCGAGCAGCAGCAGGAAAAGCCGGAACGCCGGCAACGACAGCAACGCCCTCCAGGGTGCCGCCCGCGGCGTCAACGCAAGGCACCAGGCCGGCAGGTACAACAGCACGATCAGGCTGCCCTGGTACAGCTTGCCCGGGTTGAACGACACGCCCGAAGGCATCGCTACGAGCCCGAGCATCATCCACACCAGGCCCGCGCCCAGCACGCCCTGCCAGAATCCGCGACGCCGGAAGAACACCGGCGCGGCGTTGGCTTCGGCAACGGGCCGCGCGGCGACTGGCATGCCTTGCATCAGCGGGATGTCATGTTTCTCGTGACCCATGGAACCTTCGTATACGGCGGGCGATAGACGCCACACTCCCCTGTAAGGCGCGCAGCATAACCAACGGCACTTCCAGCAAAACAATACGCCGGCGCATGCGTACGGAACGTGGTGATGGCTGCATCATGCCCGCCGCCGCCTGAAACCCAGCCCACCGGCCGGCACCGGCGCACAGGAAACGTCAAGGCGGTCACATCGAGGCGATATGGCGCCGACCGCTAGAATGCCGCCATGCCGACCCTGCCGATCACCCTAGCCGTCATCACCCGCAACGAGGCGGCCTGCATCGCGCGCTGCCTGGACAGCGTGCCGTTCGCGGCTGAAAAGCTGGTGGTGGACTCGGGCAGCGACGACGACACCGTGACGATCGCGCAGGCCCATGGCGCACGCGTGGTGCGGCAGGACTGGCTGGGCTTCGGCCCCCAGCGCAACTTCGCCACCACGTTATGCAGCCACGACTGGATCCTGGTGCTGGACGCCGACGAATCGCTGTCGCCGGAGCTCGCCGCCGAACTGGAACGCAAGCTGCCGGCACTGATGGCCGGCGATGCCCCCGCCGCATGGCTGCGCCGTCGCACCATCTACATGGGCCGGCCGATGCGCTGGTACCGGCCCAATGTGGGCGAGAAGCTGGCCCGGCTGTACCACCGCGATCGTGCCCGCTGGAGCGACGCGCGGGTGCATGAGTCGCTGCGCTTCGAAGGCAGCGCGCCCACCTTCGACGCACCGTTCGACCACGCCAACAATCCCACCCTGGTGCACAAGCAGCTCAAAGTGCTGCGCTATGCCGAGCTGAAATGCCGCGACTGGCTGGACAAGGGCAAGCCCGCGCGGATGTGGCAGGCGCCGTTCGTGTACCTGCTGGCCTTCCTCAAGGACTACGTGTTCCGGCTGGCCTGCCTCGATGGCTGGCGCGGCTTCCTGATCGCGCAGACCGCGGCCAGCTACGCGCTGTACAAGCGCATGCGCTACTACGAGATGCTGCACAACCCCGCGTCGGTCGCCGAGGCGACCGACGCATTGAACAAACACCGCATCGAGCATTGATGCCCCACGCGACGGCGCAGTTCGAAGCTGCGGACCCGCACGGCACGTTCGCCTCCTCTCCCCTCTGGGGAGAGGATTGAAATGAGGGCCGGGGCTTACCGCCGCGTCCGTCAAAGCATGCCTCGCCCGGTGCAGAATCTTGGCAAGACCCCCCCCTCACCCCGGCCCTCTCCCCGGAGGGGAGAGGGAGAACAGCTAAGCTACTCGCCTCTTCTGAACAACCCAGCCCCATGCCCAAGCACTACCTCCTCTACGGCTCCGAGCGCTATGCGCTCGCCATCCTGCGGCCGATCCAGGCGGCGATCCGCGCGCGCGGCGACGAGGCGGCATGGTTCTTCGACGGCCCCGGCGCAGAGGACCTGCACCCGGACGAACGCCTGCTGACGGTGCAAGAGGTGCGTGCGTGGAAGCCCCTCGCCGTGATCACCTCGTCCAACGCGGTGCCGCACTTCTTCCCCGGCGTGAAGGTGGAGACCTTTCACGGCTTCGACGCCGGCAAGCCCCGGCACATCTACGTGCGTGGCTTCTTCGACCTGTACTGCACCACCGGCCCGCGCGACACCGCGCAGTTCCAGGCGATCGCCGACAAGCTGGGTCACTTCAGCGTGATCGAGACCGGCTTCCCCAAGATCGACCCTTTCATGCGCGAACTCGGCGGCACCATCCCGCCGGTGCGCACGCCGCCGGTGATCCTCTACCACTCCACCTTTTCGCCCTCGTGGAGCGCCGCCGAAACCCTGTACGAGGAAGTGAAGCGGCTGTCGCGCGATGGCCGCTGGCGCTGGATCGTCAGCTTTCACCCGAAGATGAACCCAGAGACGGTGGCGAAGTTCAAGGCGCTGCAGAACGCGTACCTCAGTTTCGCCGAGAACGACAACATCCTGGAGTTGTTCGGCCAGGTCGACATGATGTGCTCGGACACCAGCTCCGCGCTCAACGAGTTCCTGCTCACCGGCAAACCGGTGGTGACGTTCAACAACCGCCGCCCCGGCCCGCAGCTGATCGACATCCACGACGCCAAGGATTTCGAGCCGGCGATCGAACGCGCACTGAGCCGACCGCCGGAACTGATGGCTGCGATCCGCGCCTATGCCGACGCGATCCACCCCTACCGCGACGGCCGCTCCAGCGAGCGCGTGCTGGACGCCATCGATACCTTCGTTGCCCGCGGCGGCAGGAACCGCCGCGCCAAGCCATGGAACCTGTGGCGCAAGCTGAAAATCCGCCGCCGCATCGGCTATTGGGGCCCCTCGCGCATCCGCAGCTGAACGCGCATGCGGGCCCGTGACGCGGGTCGCGGCTAGAATCGCGCCAACCCACGCCCGAGTCTCTCCGTGACCCTGAACCCCTACAGCCGCTCCGAACACCTGCGCTCACTCTGGCCGTGGCTACCGCTGTGGGCGGTGGTGGCACTGCTGGCGATCTTCGCGCACGGCCCGATGCCGCTGTATTCCACCCGCACGCTCGCCGTGGCGTGGGAGATGTGGAATCAGCACCACTGGCTGGTGCCCTACATCAACGGTCAGCCTTACAGCGAGAAAGCACCGCTGTTGTTCTGGCTGATCCACGCCGGCTGGCTGGTGTTCGGCGTGGGCGACGTATGGCCACGCGTGCTGGAGGTGGGCTTCGGCGGCGCCGAGCTGGTACTGATCTCGCTGCTGGCGCGGCGTCTGTTCCCCGCCCGCCCCTGGATGGCCAAGGCGGCACCGTGGACCCTGCTGGCGCTGTCCTACGCCTTCCTGTTCGGCCTGCAGGTGATGTACGACGTACTGCTGGCGACATGGGCGCTGGGCGCCCTGTTGTGCCTCACGTCCACCGCGCGCCATGCGCAGCCGCGCTGGTGGTTGTTCGGCCTGTGCATCGGCTTCGGCCTGCTCACCAAGGGGCCGGTGATGCTGCTGCATGTGCTGTTCCCGTGGCTGCTCGGTCCGCTGTGGAGCGACTGGGCACGTACGCATCGCGCGCGGTGGTACGGCTGCGGCCTGCTGGCGATGCTGCTTGGCCTGGCGATGCTGCTGGCCTGGGCGCTGCCCGCGGGCCTCGCCGGCGGCGAGGCCTACATGCACCGGCTGTTCTTCAGCCAGACCGCGGCACGGGTGATCCATGGCGTGGAGACGGCCGAACCGCTGCAGAGCCATGCGCGCCCGGTGCTGTGGTACGTGCTGATGCTGCCGCTGCTGCTGTTCCCGTTCGTCGGCTGGCCGCGTGCCTGGGTGGCGCTGGCCGCGCTGCGCAGGCCGCTGGAACCGGGCCTGCGTTTCGCACTGTGCTGGGTGCTGCCGACCTTCCTCGTGTTCTCGCTGGTGCGCGGCAAGCAGCTCTACTATCTGCTGCCGGAACTCGCCGGCACGGTGCTGCTGCTGTGCGGCGCGATCGCGCTGCTGCGGGAACGCCGGCCGCGACTCGCCAACACCGGCTGGCTGGGCACCTGGCCGCTGGGCGTGGGCAGCCTCGCGTTCGCGCTGCTGTTGTTTGTGCTGCCCAACCTGGTAGCGGGTAACCACCTGCACGGCGAATGGCCCGACGCCTGTGCACCGTACAGCCGTTACTTCGCGGTGGTGTTCCTGTTGCTGGGCCTGTTGTTGTTGCTGCGCGGACGTGGCGAGCTGCGCCGGCTGGCGGTGGCGGGGCTGATCGGCACGCTGGCACTCAACACCTTGTTCACCCTCACCATGTGGCCGCGCTATGAGCTGCGCCCTACTTCGCTGCTGCTGGGTGCGGCGGAACAGGCCGGGCACCCGATCGGCTACCTCGGCAACTACGAGGGCCAGTTCCACTTCCAGGGACGCCTGACCCGACCGATCGAAGAGCTGAACAACAACGAGCAGCTGGCCGCGTTCGCCAAGGCGCATCCCGACGGCCTGGTAGTGCAGCACCCCTCCAAGATCGATCCGTCAGCCCTGCGCTACGCCTTGCTGGTGCAGCCGTTCCGTTCGACCTGGCTGGTGGTGTGGCCCGCCGCCACGCTCGCCGACCTGCGCAGTGGCGCCACGCCGCCCGAGCCGATCCAGCCGCCGCAGGTTTACGACATCAACGGTGGCACGGCACGCACGCAGCCATGAGCAAGGACGTGCTGATCGCCAGCCTGCGCGCGCAGTGCGACGGTCCGCGCGACGGCGCCCTGCTGCGCTACGCCCTCGGCAATGCGCTGCTGGAAACGGGCGATGCAGCCAACGCCATCGGGGAACTGTTGCAAGCACTGCGCTTCGACCCGCGCTATTCCGCGGCATGGAAGCTGCTCGGCAAGGCCCGCCTCGCCACCGATGACCCCACAGGCGCCGCCGAGGCCTGGCGGCAAGGCATCGCAGTGGCGCAGGAGCGCGGCGACAAGCAGGCGGAGAAGGAGATGGCGGTGTTCCTGCGTCGGGTGGAACGCCCGGCGGGCGGCTGAGCCCGCCGCGTGCCCGAGCACGCAGCGATTCGATACGACGACGCCCACAGCTTCGGACTCGATCGCCAGACACCCTGCCGAAGGTCATCTCAAACCCGTTTCGCGGCAGCGGCATCCTACGCAGGAACCTTCCATCGACCGGAGAGATTTCCATGCGCCGTGCCCTGCTCGCCCTTGCGCTTTTCGTTCCGCTGGCCGCCATCGCCGCCAGCCACGATATCGACAACATCAGTGACGACATCCACGTCGCGGCCGGCCAGCAAGCCGGCAATCTCAGCACGGTCAGCGGCGATGTGGATGTCGGCGACCGCGCAACGGTCGGGAAAGCCAGCACCGTCAGCGGTTCGGTGACACTCGGGCGCCAGGCCCAGGCCCGCGAACTCGGCACGGTCAGCGGCGACATCCGGGTCGGCATGGGCGCCGGCGTCGCCGGCAGTGTCGACAGCGTCAGCGGCAGCATCCACCTGGCGCAGGGCGCACGGGTACAGGGCCATCTGTCCAACGTCAGCGAATCCATCACCCTGGAAGACGCGCAGGTGGCTGGCGGCATCGAAACCGTGGCCGGCGACATTACGGTGGGCGCGGGTTCGCATGTCGCGGGCGGCATCCTGGTCGACCGGCCGGATCACCAAGGGATCCACTTCGGCAACAGCCACACGCCGGTGATCGTGATCGGCCCGCATGCGGTCGTGCAAGGCACGCTGGATTTCCGCCGGCCGGTGATCCTGAAAGTCAGCGACAGCGCGCAGATCGGCACGGTGAAGGGCGCCACGGTCGAAAAATTCAGCGGCGCGGCGCCGTAACCGGCGCATGCTCCCTGCCCCGGCGCCCATCTAGAGAACCGGAACCCGGGATTGGCTGGCGTGGGGAAATGCTCCGACGTCGCGCAGGTAAAGACAGCCGCTCCCGGCAGCGGGAGCGGCTGTCAGCGTTTGCGCGTGCGAGACGCGCCCAGCTTGCGTGTCAGTGTGTTGCGCCCCACGCCCAGCGCGGCGGCGGCATGCTGGCGATGCCCGCCATGCGCGGCCAGCGCGGCTTCCAGCAACACGCGGTCCAGCGCCTCGCGGGCGCGGGCGTGGATGTCGGCCTCGCCTTCGGCCAGCGCCTGGGTGGCCCAGCCGCGCAAGGCATCGGTCCAGTCGCCGCCGCCAGCCGCGGCGGCTTGCGCGCCCAGATCGGCGGGCAGGATCTCGGTGCCTGGCGCAATTACCGCGAGGCGGCGGCACAGGTTTTCCAGCTCGCGCACGTTGCCCGGGAAATCGCGCTGCGTCAGCGCCTTCAGCGCGGCCTTGCCGAAGTGCTTGGGCGGTAGCTTCAACTCCTGCGCCGCCGCGGCGAGGAAGTGCCGCGCCAGCAACGGGAGGTCGGCGCGCCGCTCGCGCAGCGCGGGAAGCTGGATGCGCACCACGTCGAGGCGATGCTTGAGGTCGGCGCGGAACTGCCCGGCGGCCACGCGCGCGTCGAGGTCCTGGTGGGTGGCCGCGACGATGCGCACGTCGCAGCGGATCAACTCGCGCCCGCCTACGCGGTAGAACTCGCCGCCGGCGAGCACGCGCAGCAAGCGCGTCTGCAGCGCCAGCGGCATGTCGCCGATCTCGTCGAGGAACAGCGTGCCACCTTCGGCCTGCTCGAAGCGGCCGGCCACGCGCCGCTGCGCGCCGGTGAAGGCGCCGGCCTCGTGACCGAACAGTTCGCTTTCCAGAAGCTCGCTGGGAATCGCCGCGGTGTTGAGCGCCACGAAGGGCCGATGGCGGCGCGCGCTTTCCTCGTGCAGCGCGCGCGCCACCAGTTCCTTGCCGGTGCCGGTCTCGCCGGTGACCAGCACGTTGAGGTTGCTGGCCGCCACGCGGCCGATCAGCCGGAACACCTCGCGCATCGGCGCGCTCTCGCCCAGCAGAGCGTGCGCGGGCACCGCCGCGACCGCGGCGGGCGCATCGCCCAGGGCCTTGTCGGCCAAGCTGCGCCGTACCGTGGCCACGGCCTGGTCGAGGTCGAACGGCTTGGCGAGGTAATCCGCCGCGCCCGCGCGATAGGCCGCCGCGGTAGTCGCCACGTCGGTAAATGCGCTCATCACGATCACCGGGCCGATGCCCTGCCGTTGCAACTCTTCCAGCAGTTCCAGCCCGCTCGTGCCCGGCATGCGCACATCGGTGAGCAGAAGCGCGGGGCGCTGCGTGCGCAAGGCTTCGCGTACCGCATCGGCCGCGTCGAATTCGCGCACGACGAGGCCGGCATCGCGCAACGCCGCGGCCAGAACGAAGCGCACACCGCGGTCGTCGTCGACGATCCAGATTTCGTCACTCATGCTCACGCTCCAACGGCAGGTACAGCGAAAACACCGTTTCGCCCGGACGGCTGCTGCAGCGCAATTCGCCGCCATGCTCGCGGGCAATCTCGCGCGACAGTGCCAGGCCCAGGCCGGTGCCGTCGGCCCGACCGGACACCAGCGGTTCGAACAGTGTGTCGCGCAATTCCGCACTCACCCCCGGGCCGTCGTCGACCACGTCCACGCGCAGGGCGCTGCGCAGCACCCGCGCTCCGGCGCGCGCGCCGTGCTCGGCACGCGTGCGCAAGGTGAGCGTGCGCGCGCCGGCTTCCACCGCGTTGCGCGCGAGGTTCAGCAACACCTGCTGCAGGCGCCCCGCATCGCCGCGCACGTCGGGCAGGCTGGGATCGAAGTCATGGCGCAAGCGCGGCGGCGCAGGCTCGGCCTGCAGCAGCTCGCTCAGCCGGTCGAGCAGCTGGTGGATGTTCACCGCGCCCAGCTGCGCGGCACCGCCGTGATGCAGCAGCTGGTTCGCCAATGCGGTAAGGCGGTCCGCCTCGTCGATGATCAGGCCCGTCAGCGCCTGCAGCTCCGCACCATCGACGCGACGCTGCAGCAGCTGGGCCGCACCGCGCAGCCCGGCCAGCGGGTTCTTCACCTCGTGCGCGAAGCCGCGCAGCGTCGCAGACAATGGCGAAACCCTGCGCGAACGCTCGGCCAACGCATGCACTTCAACCAGCAAGCCGCCCTCGCCATCGGGTTGCATGCCGATGTCGGCCTCCAGCGTGCGTTCGTCGAGCGTGGACAGCGTGGCCTCGCGCAGCTGGACGAAGCGCGCCTCGTCCAAGGCGCGCCGTGCCTGTGCCAGGTCGCCCGGCGAAGCCAGCCACAACGCCAGCGGTTGGCCAACCGCGCTGCGCATGCCGCTGCCCAGCAGTTCAGCCAAGGCGGGATTGAGCCAGCGCACGCGCAGATCCGCGCCGACCTGGGCCACCCCGGTCGCCAGCTGTTCCGCCCATGCCTGCCACGGCCGCGTATTCATTGCACCATAATGGTCTATGCACACGTGTGGTGCAAATCTTACGCTCCCGCACGGGCATCCGGCCTACGCCGAGTGGTTATGGCAACCCAAGACATAGTGGCTATTCGCACGGACCACTGCGGAACCTAGGGTGCGAACCAGCAACGGCACGCCCCTCGGGTGGACGCAACGCGACGCCCCGGTATGCCGCCAACCGTTTCGCCTCCCCCGCCCGCCATGTATGGAGCAATCGCCATGAAGTCTTCCCGCCGAAAGACGAACGCATATCTCCTGGCTGCCGGTCTGTTGCTGGCATGCATCACGCCCATGCGGGTTGCTGCCATGCCCACAACACCAGGCACGACGCCTCCTTCCGGCTACACCTTGGCGTACACCGGCGACTCGCACGATTTCGACTATTTCCAGGGAGCCTGGACGACGCAGCAGCACCGGCTGGCCAAGCGTGGCGTGGGCAGCAAAGGGCCGTGGGAAACATTTCCGGCCACGCTGTGCATGACCGAGTACCTCGACGGCAAGGCCACGGTGGACGAGATCTTTTTCCCGACCAAGGGCTGGGCCGGGCTGACCTTGCGCCTGTTCGATCTGGCGAAGCGGCAATGGTCGATCTACTGGGCGAGCAGCGCCGACGGCAAGCTGGAGCCTCCTGTGTTCGGCGGCTTCCACGGCGACCGCGGTGAGTTCTATGGCGAGGACCAGGACAACGGCCGGCCGGTGAAGGTGCGCTTCGTGTGGACCAAGCTGGACCGTGACCATGCCCGCTGGGAGCAGGCGTTCTCCTACGACGACCGCACCTGGGAAACCAACTGGACCGCCGATTTCGTGCGCGCGGACCCGGCCGTCACCTGCACGCACGGTCGCCCGAACCGCTGACTACAGGCAGGCGCCAGGCGAACGGATTTCGGATTCCGGAACGACAACGGGCGCCGCGGCGCCCGTTGTCTTGCCACCTGATGCCGCAGTTACAGCGCGTAGTACATCTGGAATTCCAGCGGGTGCGTGCTGGCGCGGTAGCGGGTGACTTCCTGCATCTTCACGCCGATGTAGGCGTCGATGAAGTCGTCGGTGAACACGCCGCCGGCCTTGAGGAAGTCGCGGTCCTTGTCCAGCGCTTCCAGCGCCTGGTCGAGGCTGGAGCACACCTGCGGGATGTTCTTCTCTTCTTCCGGCGGCAGGTCGTAGAGATCCTTGTCGGCCGGCGCGCCCGGGTCGATCTTGTTCAGGATGCCGTCCAGGCCGGCCATCATCAGCGCGGTGAACACCAGGTAGCCGGAGTTCATCGGGTCGGGGAAGCGCACCTCGATGCGGCGGCCCTTGGGGCTGGCCACGTAGGGGATGCGACAGCTCGCCGAGCGGTTGCGCGCGGAGTAAGCCAGCATCACCGGCGCCTCGAAACCCGGCACCAGGCGCTTGTAGCTGTTGGTGGTGGAGTTGGCGAAGGCGTTGATCGCCTTGGCGTGCTTGAAGATGCCGCCGATGTACCACAGCGCGGTCTGGCTGAGGCCGCCGTACAGGTCGCCGGCGAACAGGTTCTCGCCGCTCTTCGCCAGCGACTGGTGCACGTGCATGCCGCTGCCGTTGTCGCCCACGATGGGCTTGGGCATGAAGGTGACGGTCTTGCCGTTCTGGTGCGCCACGTTCTTGATGACGTACTTCATCGTCATCAGCTCGTCGGCCTTCTTCACCAAGGTGTTGAACTTCACGCCGATCTCGCACTGGCCGGCGTTGGCCACTTCATGGTGGTGCACTTCCACCACCTGGCCCAGCGACTCCAGCACCTTGCACATGTCGGCGCGCAGGTCGCCCAGCGTGTCCACCGGCGACACCGGGAAGTAGCCGCCCTTCACCCCGGGGCGATGACCCATGTTGCCGTCCTCGTACTTGAAGCGCGTGCTCCAGGCGGCTTCGTTGGACTCGATCTCGTAGAACACGCGGCCCATGTCGTTCTGCCAGCGGACCGAATCGAAGATGAAGAATTCCGGCTCCGGCCCGAAGAAGGCGGTGTCGGCGATGCCGGTGGACTTGAGGTAGGCCTCGCCGCGCTTGGCGATCGAGCGCGGGTCGCGGCCGTAGGCCTGCAAGGTGCTCGGCTCCAGCACGTCGCAATGCAGGACCAGCTGGGTGTGCTGGCTGAACGGGTCGAGGTAGGCGGTGTCCGGATCGGGCATCAGGATCATGTCCGACTCGTTGATGCCCTTCCAGCCCGTGATCGAGGAGCCGTCGAACATCTTGCCGTCCTCGAAGGTCGACTCGTCGATGGCGTGCGCCGGGAAGGTGACGTGATGGTGCTTGCCGAGCATGTCGGCAAAACGGAAGTCGACGAACTCGACCTCGTGTTCCTGGATCAGGTCGAGCACTTTCTGGGCGGTCATGGCGGAACCTCGGTGGGGTCGGATGGGAATGGGCGGAAAGAACGCACTTGAAAGAGCAAGGTCGATGCCAAGCCGTGCATTCCATGTGAATTCATGGATTTAACGGGTCGGGAGGTTTTCCCGCCCGCATCATACACACCAAGCTGGCGCTTTCACTCCCTCGATTGCACCATGATGGGGCACTTAACGGTCGCTGCAGCGCGCACCGGGAAACGCTATCGGATCGCTATACGGAATGCGTAAGCTGTGTTGCCGCGCAGCTGCCATGGTGGCGGTCGCCCCTACCGACGAGTGCACCCGTGACCGATCTTATCCACGTCATCCTGCTGGGCATCATCGAGGGCATCACCGAGTTCCTGCCGATTTCCTCCACCGGCCACCTGCTGATCGCCGAGCATTGGCTGGGCGCCCGCTCGGACCTGTTCAACGTGGGCATCCAGGCCGGCGCGATCCTCGCCATCACCCTGGTGTACTGGAAGCGCATCTGGCAGCTGCTGACACAGTGGCGCGAACCGGCCACGCGCGATTATCTGTTCAAGCTGGTGGTGGCCTTCCTGATCACCTGCGTGCTGGGCCTGATCGTCACGCATTACGGCTTCAAGCTGCCGGAAAGGGTGACGCCCATCGCGTGGGCGCTGGTGATCGGCGGCTTCTGGATGATCGCCGCGGAAGCGCTCGCCGCGAAGCAGGCGGACCGCACCGAGGTGACGTGGCGGGTGGCGATCCTGGTCGGCATCGCACAGATGGTGGCGGGCGTGTTCCCCGGCACCTCGCGCTCCGGCGCGACGATCTTCACCGCCATGCTGTTCGGCACCAGCAACCGCGCGGCGGCCACCGAGTTCGCCTTCCTGGTGGGCATTCCCACCATGTATGCCGCTACCGGCTACGAGCTGCTGAAGGTGTGGAAGGGCGGCGGCGCCGCGCACGAGGACTGGAGCGCGCTGATCGTCGGCTTCATCGTCTCGCTGGTCGTTGGCTTCATCGCGGTGAAGTGGCTGCTGGGCTATATCCGCACGCACCGCTACACCGCGTTCGCGGTCTATCGCATCGCGCTGGGCGCGGCCTTGCTGTTGTTGATGCCGGGCGCCTGATCGACCGCTTTCGGCGACAACGCCATACTGAGCTTGCAGGCCGGCAGGTTGGTGCGCTCGAACAGTTCGTGCACCCATTCCAAGAAGGCCTGAACGCGCGCGGACAGGTGCTTCTTCTGCGGGTAGACCAGCCACACCGGGGAGCCGGTGGATATGGTGTCTTCCATGATGACTTGCAGCTTGCCCATGCCGATGGCGCAAGCGGCCAGCCAATGCGGCACCTGGATGATGCCCAGCCCAGCCATCGCCGCCTGGATCACTGACTCGCCGTCGTTGATCAGCAGGTGTGCGTCCACGTCCAGCGCGACGCGGCCGTCCGGCGTGTCGAACTGCCACTGGTAGGCGCGGCCGTTGGTGGGATAGACGTAGTTGATGCAATGGTGCTGCTTCAGATCCTCGATGGTGACCGGCACGCCGTGGCGTTCCAGGTAGCTCGGCGCGGCGCACAGCACGTTGCTGAAATAGCCCAGCTTGCGCGCGATCAGGTTGGAATCCTCCAGCTCGCCCATGCGGATCGCGCAATCGATGCCTTCCTCGATCAGGCCGATGTTGCGGTCGCTCATCGACAGCTCCAGCCGGATGTCGGGGTAGCGCGCCTCGAAGTCGGCCAGGTTGGGGATCAGCGCCGCACGGCCCACCGACACGTTCACCGCCACGCGCAACTTGCCGCTGGGCTTGGTGCGCGCGTAGTTCAGCGCATCCACCGCCTCGCCGAGGTCGGCCAGGATCGCCTTGCAGCGCTGGTAGAACGACTCGCCATCGTCGGTAAGCCGCAAAGCCCGCGTGCTGCGGAACAGCAGGCGTACGCCGATCTGCTCTTCCAGCCGCGACACGGCGCGGCTCACCCCGGAAGGCGTCATGCCCAGCTGCACGGCGGCAGCCGCGAAACTGCGCGCTTCCACGACACGAACGAAGCTCGTTATTGCTGAAAAATCTTCCATGCTGGTCATTGTGTCGTCATTCGTGACTGACTGTCACTAGTGGAGTTCACAAATTGGGGTTTTTCTGTACCCGTCGGTATACCTATTATCCGCTCCCCCATCGTGCTGCAACGCCGCACGACCCCACCCCAGGGAGCGTGAAGATGAAGAAGAAACTGATCCTGTCCGGCCTCGTCGTGGTGGCAATCGCCGGCAGCTGGGCCCTGTTGGGCGAACATGGCGGCAGCCATGCCCAGGCCGCCGGCCCCGGCGGCGCCCTGCCGGAAGTGACCGTGGCCCGCGCCCTGCTGCGCCCGGTGAGCAACAGCGCCGACTTCACCGGCCGCGTGCAGGCGGTGGACAGCGTGCAAGTGCGTCCGCGCGTGGGCGGGTACGTGGAGTCGGTGGCGTTCAAGGAAGGCGCACTGGTGCACAAGGGCGATGTGCTGTTCCGCATCGACCCGCGCCCGTTCCAGGCCGAAGTGGATCGGCTCACCGCCAACCGCACCCAGGCACTGGCCGAACAAGGCCTGGCCCAGGCCAACGCCCAGCGCGGCCGCCGCCTGCTCGACCAGCGCGCGGTATCGCAGGAAGAAGCCGACCGCCTCGACACCGCCGCGCAAAGCGCACGCGCGGCTCTCGCCGCCGCCGATGCCGCGCTGGCCACGGCCAAGCTCAACCTCGGCTTCACCGACGTGCGCTCGCCGATCGACGGCCGCGTCAGCAACGTGCACATCACTCCCGGCAACCTGGTCGGCAACAACGATGTGCTGACCAGCGTGGTCTCGGTGAACCCGGTCTATGTGTACTTCGACGTGGACGAGCACACCTGGCTGAAGCTGGACCACCTGCGCGCCAGCGCGACGCAGGACGGACACGGCCCGCGCATCGAGGCCTCGATGGAACTGGCCGACGAGAGCGGCTACCCGCACATCGGCCGCATCGACTTCGTGGACAACCAGCTGCACACCGAGTCCGGCACGATGCGGCTGCGCGCGGTGTTCGACAATCGGGACAGCTTGTTCACCCCCGGCCTGTACGCGCGGATCCGCCTGCAGAGCGGCCAGCCGCAGCCGCGCCTGCTGATCGACGACCGCGCGGTGGGCACCGACCTCGGCAACCAGTTCGTCTATGTGGTCGACGCCCAGCACAAGGTCGAGTACCGCAAGATCAGCGCCGGTGCGCTGTTCCACGGCCTGCGCGTGATCGACAGCGGCCTGCAGCCCGGCGACGTGGTGGTGGTGAACGGCCTGCAGCGCGTGCGCCCCGGCGCCGAGGTGAATCCGCAGCAGGTGGCGATGGATTATCGCCTCGAAGCGCAGGACAAGGCAGTGGTGGAAGCAGGCGGCCATGACGATTCGCGCACCGCGATGACCGCGCCGCCCAGGCACGAACCGCAAGGCTGAGCCGCTCTTCTTCCTCTCCCCTCGGGGGAGAGGATCGAGGTGAGCAGCCTCGCTTGCGCAAAGGCTCCATCCATCGTTCGAAACAACGCATTGCCGATGCCGAATGCATTGGCAAGCCCCGCCCCTCGTCCCAACCCTCTCCCCGGAGGGAAAGGGAGTCGGCGCCCAGGAGTCATCGAGACAACCCCATGAAAAACATTGCCCAGTTTTTCGTCGACCGGCCGATCATGGCCGCCGTGCTGTCGCTGCTGTTCGTGATCACCGGCAGCATCGCGGTGTTCCAGCTGCCGATCAGCGAATACCCCGAAGTCGCGCCGCCCACCGTGGTGGTGAAGGCCAACTATCCCGGCGCCAATCCCAAGGTGATCGCCGAGACCGTCGCCACGCCGCTGGAAACCCAGATCAACGGCGTGGAAGGCATGCTCTACACCTCCTCGCAGGCCACCAGCGACGGCGTGATGACGCTCACCGTGACCTTCGCGCTGGGCACCAACCTGAACACCGCCCAGGAAGAGGTGCAGAACCGCGTAGCGCAGGCGTTGCCGCGACTGCCCGAGGAAGTGCAGCGGCTGGGTGTGACCACGCAGAAGAGCACCCCTGATCTCACCATGGTGGTGCACCTCACCTCGCCCGACCAGCGCTACGACATGCTGTACCTGTCGAACTACGCACGGCTGCACGTGAAGGACGTGCTGGGTCGCCTGAACGGCGTGGGCGCCGTGAATGTATTCGGCGCGGGCGAGTACTCGATGCGCGTGTGGCTCAACCCGGACAAGCTGGCCCAGCGCGGCCTCACCACCGGTGACGTGGCGAACGCGATCCGCGAGCAGAACGTGCAGGTGGCGGCCGGTGCGCTGAACGCGCCACCGGTGCGCGGCAACGCCGACTTCCAGCTCAACATCAACACCCAGGGCCGGCTCAGCACGGTGGACGATTTCCGCAACATCGTGCTGCGCACCGATACCGATGGCGCCGTGGTGCACCTGAGCGACGTGGCACGGGTGGAGCTGGGCTCGGACCAGTACGCGCTGCGCAGCCTGCTGAACAACCAGCCTGCGGTCGCCATGGGCATCTTCGCGCGGCCCGGCTCGAACGCGATCGATATCTCCAACGAGGTGCGCGCCACCATGGCGCAGCTGAACAAGGAGTTCCCGCAGGGCGTCGAATACCACATCGTCTACGACCCCACCGTGTTCGTGCGCGGCTCGATCGAGGCGGTGGCGCACACCTTGCTGGAAGCGATCCTGCTGGTGGTGCTGGTGGTGATCCTGTTCCTGCAGACCTGGCGCGCGTCGGTGATCCCGCTGATCGCGGTGCCGGTGTCGCTGATCGGCACCTTCGCGGTGATGTACCTGGTCGGCTTCTCGCTCAATG
The DNA here is from genome assembly GCF_044904705.1 of Dyella agri. Taxonomy (NCBI): domain Bacteria; kingdom Pseudomonadati; phylum Pseudomonadota; class Gammaproteobacteria; order Lysobacterales; family Rhodanobacteraceae; genus Dyella; species Dyella agri. The sequence goes on along the minus strand of NZ_JADIKL010000006.1, from coordinate 147,955 downwards.
CGCTGTCGCTGTTCGGCATGGTGCTGGCGATCGGCATCGTGGTAGACGACGCCATCGTGGTGGTGGAGAACGTGGAGCGGCACATCGAGCTGGGCCAGACGCCCAAGGAAGCCACGCGCAAGGCGATGCGCGAGGTCACCGGGCCGATCGTCGCCACCGCCCTGGTGCTGTGCGCGGTGTTCATCCCCACCGCCTTCATCAGCGGCCTTACCGGCGAGTTCTACCGCCAGTTCGCGCTGACCATCGCGATCTCCACGGTGATCTCGGCGTTCAACTCGCTGTCCCTCAGTCCTGCGCTGGCGGCGATCCTGCTGCTGCCGCATGGGGCGCCAAAGGATCGCCTCACCCGTGCCATCGATGGGCTGTTTGGCTGGCTGTTCCGCCCGTTCAACCGACTGTTCCAACGCGGCGCGGAGCGCTACGTTGAAGGCACGCGCAAGCTGCAGGGCAAGGGCGCGGCTGCGCTGGTGCTGTACGCGGGACTGATCGCACTCACCGCGTTCGGTTTCACGCACGTGCCTACCGGCTTCGTGCCGGGCCAGGACAAGCAATACCTGGTGGCCTTCGCCCAGCTGCCCGACGCCGCCTCGCTGGATCGCACCGAAGACGTCATCAAGCGCATGGGCGCGATCGCGCTTAAGCAGCCCGGCGTGCAAAGTGCGGTGGCCTTCCCCGGCCTGTCGATCAACGGTTTCACCAACAGCACCAACGCCGGCATCGTGTTCGTCACTCTGAAACCGTTCGACGAGCGGCGCGGCGCAGACCTGTCCGCCGGCGCGATCACCGGTGCGCTGAGCGCGAAGTTCGCGGCGATCCAGGACGCCTACATCGCGGTGTTTCCGCCACCGCCGGTGATGGGCCTGGGCAACATCGGCGGCTTCCGCATGCAGATCGAGGATCGCGGCCAGCTCGGTTACGACGAGTTGTACAAGCAGACCCAGAACCTGATCGCGGCGAGCCGCAAGGATCCCGCACTGGCCGGACTGTTCTCCAGCTTCCAGGTGAACGTGCCGCAGGTGGACGTGGACGTGGATCGCGAGAAGGCCAAGGCCGAAGGCGTGAACCTCGGCGACGTCTACCAGACCATGCAGGCCTACCTCGGCTCGCTCTACGTCAACGACTTCAACCGCTTCGGCCGCACCTACCAGGTGAACCTGTCTGCCGAGCCGTCGTTCCGCCACGACCTGGAGGACATCAGCCAGCTGAAGACGCGCAACGCGAACGGCGCGATGGTGCCGCTGGGCTCCTTCGTCAGCGTGACGCACGGTGCCGGCCCGGACCGCGTGCAGCACTACAACGGCTACCCCACCGCCGAGATCAACGGCGGCCCGGCGCCGGGCTACAGCTCGGGTCAGGCCCAGGCGGCGATCGAGAAGCTGGCTGCCGGGCATCTGCCCAACGGCATGAGCTTCGAATGGACCGAGCTGACCTACCAGCAGATCCTTGCCGGCAACACCGCGATTCTGGTGTTCCCGCTGTGCGTGCTGCTGGTATTCCTGGTGCTGTCCTCGCTGTACGAGAGCTGGTCGCTGCCGCTGGCGGTCATCCTGATCGTGCCGATGGTGCTGCTGTCCGCGATTGCCGGTGTGTGGCTGTCGGGCGGCGACAACAACATCTTCACCCAGATCGGCTTGATCGTGCTGGTGGGCCTGGCCTGCAAGAACGCGATCCTGATCGTGGAGTTCGCCCGCGAACGCCAGCTCGAAGGCATGAGCCGCCATGAGGCGGTGCTGGAGGCAGCGCGGCTGCGGTTGCGCCCGATCCTGATGACTTCGATCGCTTTCATCATGGGCGTGGTGCCGCTGGTGACCTCGCACGGCGCCGGCGCGGAAATGCGCCATGCGATGGGCGTGGCGGTGTTCTCCGGCATGCTCGGCGTGACCTTGTTCGGGCTGATCTACACCCCGCTTTTCTATGTCGTGATTCGCGCCATGGTGGAGCGCCGCGAGGCGCGCAAGCACGCGCCGGCGAGCGCACTGCCGACGCTGGAGGGCCATTGAGATGAAGCACCTGTTCCGTAGTACCGCACTGTTCGCTGCACTCGCGCTGGCCGGTTGCGTCAGCGTGGGACCGAACTATCACAAGCCGGCCGCGCCGACGCCGCAACTGCAGGGACTGGACGCGGCGCGCGAAAACGCCGCGCAGTTCCAGGCCGAGTGGTGGAAGCAATTCGGTGATCCCACCTTGGACGCGCTGATCCGGCGCGCGGCGGCGAACAACCTCGACCTGCGCATCGCGGTGGCGCGTCTCGCCGAATCGCGCGCCCTGCTCGGCGGCGCGAAGTCGCAATACCTGCCCGACCTCCAGGCCGGCGCCTCGTACACCCGCAGCCGCGAGCAGACGCCCGGCGTCAGCGACCAGCGCAGCACAGTGACCGCCTACCAGGCGGGCTTCGACGCCAGCTGGGAGATCGACGTATTCGGCGGCGTGCGCCGTTCGGTGGAGGCCGCGCGCGCCGACCTCGGCGCCAGCGAAGCTGCATTGCAGGACGCGCAGGTGAGCCTGTTCGCCGAGGTGGCGCGCAACTACTTCGATCTGCGCGGCACCCAGCAGCGGCAGGACATCTCCCGCCATGACATCGCCAATCAGCAGGACACGCTGAAGCTGATCCGCGCCCGCGCCGAAGTGGGCACCGCCTCGGACCAGGATGTGGCCAGCGCCGAGGCGCAGCTCAGTGCGGTAGAGGCGCAACTGCCCCTGCTCGACATGCAGGCGCACGCCGACGCGTACCGCCTCGCCGTACTGCTGGGCGAACAGCCCGGCGCGCTGGACATCGATGTGTCGCCGCAGACGTTCAAGCCGATCGACGCGGTACTGCCGATCGGCGCCGCCGGCGACGTGCTGGCACGCCGCCCCGACGTGCGCGTCGCCGAACGCGAGTACGCCGCCGCCAACGCGCGTATCGGCGTAGCCAAGGCGGACTTCTTCCCGCACCTCTCGCTGGGCGGTTTCCTCGGCTTCCTCGCTGGGCGCAGCAACGACTTCGGCAGTCCGTCCACCCGTGCCTGGTCGATCACCCCGAGCATCACCTGGAACGGCCTCAACGTGCAGCGCGTACGCGCCAACCTGCACGCCGCCGAGGCGCGCACCGACGCGGCGCAGGCGAACTACCAACGCACCGTGCTGGAAGCGATCGAGGACGTCGACAACGCCGTGGTCGGCTACAACCTGCAGCACGACCGCGTCGAGAAGCTGATCGCCCAGGCGCAGCAGAGCCGCCGTGCCGCCGAGCTGGCCAAGGTGCGCTACGAACAAGGCGCTACCGGCTATCTGGAACTGCTCGACGCCGAACGCGTGCAGCTCGCCGCGGACGACGCGCTGGCCCAGGCGCAGGCCGCAATCGATACCCGTGCGGTGGCGCTGTACAAGGCGCTCGGCGGCGGCTGGCAAGCCTGCGGCGACGACGTGCGCTGCGCGCCGGTCGCCAGCCCGGTGGCCGCCGTGCCATGAGCACGGCGCGCAAGCGGTCGGCGCCACCGACGGCACCCGTGGCGCATCGCGTGGCCCTGGTCACCGGTGCGAACCGCGGGCTCGGCTTCGAGGTGGCGCGCCAGCTCGCCGCACGCGGCTACAGCGTGCTGCTGGGCGCCCGCGATCTCGCCAAGGGCAGGCAGGCAGCGAAGCAGATCGACGGCGACGCGGTCGCGGTGCCGCTCGACGTTACCGACCCGCAGCAGATCGCCGCACTCGCCACCTGGATCGAACGCGAGCATGGCCGCCTCGACGTGCTGGTGAACAACGCGGGCGGCCACGCCGACCGCGAGGCACGTGCCGAGACTGCAGCAGCCGACAGCGTTCGCGCGGCGCTGGAAACCAACCTGCTCGGTGCCTGGCAGCTGTGCAACGCGCTGCTGCCACTGATGCGCCGGCACCGTTACGGCCGCATCGTCAACGTCACCAGCGGCTGTGCGGCCAACATGCCACCCGATTGCATCGGCTACCCGGCCTATCGCGTCTCCAAGACCGCGCTCAACGCTTATACCCGCGCGCTCGCCGCCGAGCTGGCCGGCAGCGGCATCCTGGTCAACGCAGTCTGCCCCGGTTGGGTCGCCACCGGCATGGGCGGCCCCGGCGGCGGTCCGGTGGAACGCGGCGCCGCCGGCATCGTGGCGGCCGCCTGCCTGCCCGAACCGGGCGTCAATGGCGCGCTGCTGCGCGACGGCCAACGCATCGCCTGGTGAAGCGCCACTCCCCCTATTCCGAAGGAACCGATGCCATGCCGCACGCCGACCGCATCAATCGCCGCATCCTGCTCGCTACCCGCCCGCACGGCCTGCCCGTGCCGCAGGACTTCCGCCTCGACGAGTCGCCCGTACCCGAGCCGCAGGAAGGCCAGCTGTTGCTGCGCACGCTCTACCTCTCGCTCGATCCCTACATGCGAAATCTCATGAATGCCGAGGGCGCCAGCTACGCACCCGCCGTGGCTGTGGGTGCGCCGATGGTGGGTGGCACGGTGAACCGCGTGGTCGCCTCCCGCCATCCTGACTTCCGCGCCGGCGACCTGGTGCTGGGCAATGCGGGCTGGCAGGACTATGCGCTGTCCGACGGCAGCGGGCTCACGCCGCTCGGCGACATGCCGCGGCCTTCGCTGGCGCTGGGCGCGCTAGGCATGCCCGCGTTCACCGCCTACGTCGGCCTGCTCGACATCGGCCAGCCGCAACCGGGCGAGACCGTGGTGGTGGGCGCCGCCACCGGCGCCGTGGGCGCGGTGGTGGGCCAGCTTGCGAAACTGAAAGGCGCGCGCGTGGTCGGCATCGCCGGTGGCGCAGAGAAGTGCCGCCTCGCGGTGGAGGAGCTCGGCTACGACGCCTGCCTCGATCGCCACGCGCCGCAGCTGGCCGAGCGCCTCGCCGCCGCCTGCCCGGACGGCATCGACGTGTATTTCGAGAGTGTCGGCGGCGAGGTGCTGGATGCCGTGCTGCCTCTGCTCAACAACCATGCGCGGGTGCCGGTGTGCGGCGTGATCGCGCACTACAACGACCACGCGCTACCGGCCGGCCCCGACCATCGCCCCGCGCTGCTCTCCACCGTGCTGCAGAAGCGCATCCGCATGCAAGGCTTCGTGATCCTCGACCATTACGCCACACGCTTCGCCGACTTCCGCCGCGAGATGGGCGAATGGATCGCAACTGGCCGGGTACAGGCCCGTGAGGACGTAGTGGACGGCCTCGATCACGCGCCCACCGCCTTCATCGGCCTGCTCGAAGGCCGCAATACGGGCAAGCTGGTGGTGCGCGTGGCCGAGGCGTAGGCGCCTACTTGCCGAGTTCGGTATGCGCCGAATACAGCGCGTGCCAGCGGCCGTCGACGTAGACGAACACATCCGAGGAATACAGTTTGCCCTTCGTCGCGGGTGCGCTGCTGACGAAGCTGAGGATCGCGGTGTCACCCTGCAGCGTCACCTGCTGTTCCACCGGATGCGCCGCCTGCCATGCGGCCACTTCCTGCTTCATCTTGTCCGCGCCGCGGTTCTTCGCAGCATGCGCCACGATGGCGGCCTTGGTCGCGAACGTGCCGGCCACACCCACCGAGCGATAGCCCGGCAGCAGCATGCCGTCCAACCAGGCGGCATCGCCGCTCTCCTCGGCCTCCAGCCAGTGCTGGTCGACGGCCTTCACCGCAGCGGCGGTGTGCGCGGTTTCGTCCATGGCGGAGGTGCCGTCCTGCGGCGCGGCCATGGCGGGCGTGCCGATCACGCCGACGGCTAGCCACAAGCCGACGCACGCAAGGCTGGTGCGGACATGGCGGTAAGTAAGGTAAGGCATGTTGTCGTCCCGTTGAGGCGGCGATAGTGCCGCGGGAACAGCCTGCGCGGCGCCTGCGCCGCACGCCTCGGTTCCGGGGCGAGCGATGGCATGTCGGTGATGAACGGTCGCCGCGGGCATGCCGGCGGCGAGTGGCGACCTCCCGTCCGGCTGCGCATGCCGCTGGTCACGGCGAACGCCCCGGCTATCACGCCTCGCGCGACAGCCGTCGACGCCTGCGCCAGCTTGCGTCGGCAGATGCGTCCACGCGCGGGCGCACCACCGATGAGGAGGGATGGCCATGCGCTTGTCGACCGCGTTCGCGGCATGGATGAGTTTTGCACCCGTCGCGGCCTTGTCCGGTCACGTGCCGGTTGCGGCCCCGCCCACGGTCTTCGCCCCGGACACCGTCCCCGCTGGCGCCGACGATGGCGCGGCCGCGTTCACACCTGACGGTTCCACGGTCTATTTTATGCGCGGCACCGATGACGGCTCGACGCTGATGGAATCGCATCGCCGCGACGGCCGCTGGTCACCGCCGACGGTGGCGCCGTTCTCCGGACACTGGCATGACCTCGACCCGGCGATGGCGCCGGACGGTTCATTCCTGCTGTTCGCCTCCAACCGCCCGGCCACGCCGGGCGGCCCGCCACTCGACGCGATACATGCCGGAAAGCGCCATGTCGGGCAAGGCATGAACCTGTGGCGGGTGGACTGGCGCGGCGACCACTGGGGCGCGCCGGTGCGCCTGCCCGACGTCGTCAACCGCTGTTCGCTGATCGCCTCCCCGAGCATCGCCGCCGACGGCAGCCTCTACTTCATCGGTTGCGCCGGGCCACGCGGCGACTTCGCGCTGCTGCACTCCCCGTATCGCGACGGCCGCTACGCGACGCCTCGCGTGGTGGCGCTGGGCGATGCAGACGCCACGATCCGCGATCCCGCCATTGCACCGGATGGCTCGTTCATCGTGGTCAGCATCAAGCACGCCGCGCAACAGCCGTATCGCCTTGCCATCGCGTTCCGCACAGCGGACAGCTGGAGCGCGCCACAGGACCTCGGCGACGCGGTCAACGGCGGCAAGGAAAGCATGGGCGCCCAGCTCGGCCCGGACCACCACACGCTGTACTTCTACAGCGACCGCGCCGCCGCCGGCACGCAAGCGAGTGCGGCGTGGAACAACGGCCACGACCATATCTGGCAGGTGTCGCTGGCACCGTGGCTGGACGCGAACCGGCGCATCAACCCCTGAGCGTTGGTACCTCCCACGCAGCGCTCGGCGGTTTGCCGCGCGGTGCATCACTCCACCGGTGGAAACCAGGCATGACATCTGCAAACTTGGTGCTGCCCTTGCTCCTCGCGCTCGCCCTGTGCGCGACCACTTCCGCCTCGCCTGCCCATGCGACCACGGGCTCGCCAAACGGTGCATCCGCCGCCGCAGTCGTGCCATGGTCAGCCGAGGGCGATGCGGACCCCGCGTTCACCCCCGACCGGCACACGGTCGTGTTCGCGCGCGGCAGCGGAGCGGCGAGGCGTCTTTATGTCGCCCGTTGGCGTGACGGCGCCTGGTCAGCTGCGGAGCCTGCGCCGTTTTCGGGCGCGTGGATGGATTTCGAGCCGACGATGGCGCCCGATGGCTCGTACCTGATCTTCATCTCGAACCGACCCACCGTGCCCGGCGGCAAGCCGCTGGACGGCTACTGGGGCGGAAAGTCACGCCCCGGCCGCGGCGGCAACCTGTGGCGCGTGGATTTCAAGGACGGCGCATGGGACGCACCGACGCGACTGCCCGACCTCGTCAACGTGAGCACGGCCACGTATTCGCCCGCGGTGGCGGCCGACGGCAGCGTCTACTTCACCCATCCCGACCCGCTGACCCATCACACGCGGCTATACGTCAGCCATTGCAGCGACGGCCGATTCCAGCCACCGCAACCGCTGTCGTTTAGCGACGGCGTGACCGCCGACTACGACCCGGCGGTGGTGCCCGACCAGTCCTTCCTCGTGTTCAGTTCGAACCGCGCACCAACACCACCGGGCAGCAGCAACCTGTTTGTGACGTTCGCCGCTGCTGATGGCTGGAGCACGCCGGTACCGCTCGATTCCGCCGGCATAGAAGCACGCCTCGACCCTGATCTGCACACGCTGTATTTCACTGGGCCGGACAACCGCATCCACAGTCTGCCGCTCGTTCGCAGGTTGGTGCGACACGTGGCGGTAAAGCCTTGACGCGCGCCGCCGCCATGCCTCGCTCGCTCTCCGGAGAACCTTTATGCACCGACTGCCTTGCATGCGCCGCAAACCATTCGCCGTGCGCATGATCGCGGCCACCAGCCTGTTGTTGCTCGCCACGGCCACGCCGGCGCGGACCGGGACCACGCACGCCCAGGTCACGGACGGACTCGCGCCGCTGGCCTGGTTCGTCGGGCACTGGCGCTGCGAAGGCCAGTTCGCCAACGGCAAGCCCATCCGCTCGGGCGAGACATTCACCATCGAACTCGGCGGCCAATGGCTGCGCATGCAACATGCGGACGATCCGCCGAACCGCTACCTCGCGGACTCCTGGTGGGGCTACGACAAGGCCGCGAAGCATTTCACCGCGACGGTGTTCGACAACTTCGGCGGCGAACGGCACTACACCGCGCCCGGCTGGGTGGGCGACACGCTGACGCTGGAGAACACCGCGACCAGCGGCTATCTCGACCGTTTCGCGTTCCAGCGACAGGGCGACGACGCCTACCGGGTGACCTACACCTACCGGAATCGCAGCGGCGCGTGGCAGCTGGGCGACGCGCAGTCGTGCACGCGCGATGCGCGGGTGTCGCAATCCTAGGCCAGGTATCGGCAATGTCTTCAGGCACTTTCGCGAGCGGCCGCCGCCGCGCACACTGGCCCGCCATCGCGTGGTACGTCAGTGAGGATCCCGTGTTCGACCGCAGCGCAGCGCAACGACTGAAGACCTGGGGGCTGATCTTCGGCTTCTGGACGTTTCTGGCGTTGTCCTACGCGCTAAGCGGCGGACTCGCCTCGATCAGCGAAGGCTATCCGCCGGGCTGGCTGCGCAACCTGGCCTGGAACCTCGGCAACTTCTGGCTGTGGATGGCGCTGGTGCCGTTGGTAGGCTGGCTGGGCCGGCAAAGCGCGGGGCATGGCTGGCGGCGCTTCTTCGCCGTGCACGTGCCGGCTTCGCTGACCGTGGCGCTGGCGCAGATGATGGCCCACCTGGTGGCGTTCTGGTACCTGTGTGGCCCCGGACGCATGCCGGAAGTGCACACGCTGGGCCAGTACGTGCACATGGAGTTCGCCTACAGCTACCACCTGGCGATACTCACCTATTGGATCGTACTGGTGGTGCTGCGCGGCATGGAGTCGCGTCGCCGGCTGCGCGACGAACAGCTGCGCAGCGCCCTGCTGGAATCGCAGCTGGCACAGGCGCAGCTGCAGGCTTTGCGCATGCAGCTGCAGCCGCACTTCCTGTTCAACACGCTCAATGCGATCTCCGCGCTGGCGCTGGCCGACCCGCTGCAGGCACGGTTGATGATCGCGCGGCTCAGCGACTTCCTGCGCCTCACGCTGGAGGAGCGCCATGCGCCGCAGGTACCGCTGGCGCGCGAGCTGGAGTTCCTGCGCTGCTACCTCGACATCCAGCAGGTACGTTTCCAGGACCGGCTCAGCACGCAGCTGGACGTGGACGACGACGCGCTGCGGGCCGCGGTGCCCAACCTGATCCTGCAGCCGCTGGTAGAGAACGCGCTGCGCCACGGCCTGCTGGCCAAGGCCGAGCCCGGCAGCCTGCAAGTAGTCGGCCGGCGCGACGGCGACGAGCTGTACCTGCGCGTGGACGACGACGGCCTGGGCCTGCCGGCCGACGGCGCCAACGAGGGCATCGGCCTGACCAACACCCGCGCGCGGCTGGCGATGCTGTTCGGCAGCGACGCACGACTGGAGCTGCAGAGCCGCGACGGCGGCGGCACGCGGGTGGAACTGCGCCTGCCGTTCCGCGAGCTTGCCGCATGAGTGCCGCGGGCATCCGCGCGCTGCTGGTGGACGACGAGGTGCTGGCACGCCTCGCGCTGCGCCAGGCGCTGGCCGCACATGCCGACGTGGCGATCATCGGCGAGTGCGGCAACGCCGCCGAAGCACTGCAAGCGATCCAGGCGTTGGCGCCGGACCTGTTGTTCCTCGACATCCGCATGCCGGGCATGGACGGCTTCAAGCTGCTGCACCAGCTCCGGCCGCAGGCGCTGCCGATGGTGGTGTTCACCACCGCCTACAGCCAGCACGCGCTGCGCGCGTTCGACGCCGGCGCACTGGACTACGTGCTGAAGCCTATCGACCAGGCGCGCTTCGACCAGGCGCTGGAACGCGTGCGCCGGCACTGGCAGGGCCTGCAGATGCCTGCCGCCGCGCCGGCGCACGCCAACCACTTGCAACGCATCAGCGTGCGCGTGGGCGAACATATCCGCGTGATCGCCGTGACTGCCATCGACTGGATCCGCGCCGACGGCAACTACGTGCAGATCCATGCCGACGGCGCCCGCTACCTGCATCGCGAGACGCTGAGCCACCTGCTGGACGCGCTCGATCCGGCGCGCTTCCTGCGCATCCACCGCGGCGTGATCGTCAATGTGGAACGCATCCGCGAGGTGCATCCGCTGTTCAACGGCAATGCCGAGATCGTGCTGCGCGACGGCACCCGGCTCGATCTCAGCCGGCGCTTCCGCGCCGGCGCACGCGCGGTGCTGGGACTGCCCTGACCGCTCGCCACGCGCGGACGACCGCTGGTCACGGCGTGTTTCCGCTCGTCACGAAGCGGCGGCGGCGTGCCACGGCGGCAACGGAGACTCCACGGCACCGTCATCCTGCCGAGGAAACCGCATGGTCCGTCGCCTGTTTGCGCTGCTTGCCGGCGGCCTGCTGCTGAGCAGCTCCTGCGTTGCCGGCCTGCGCGCCGCGGCTGCGACTTCGCCGCAACTGCCAGCGGAGATCTTCGCGCCCGGCACGATCTCCGGCCCGGCGGGCGTGGACTGCCTCACCTTCGCGCCCGACGGCGCCACCGTGTACTTCGACCAGCAGGCAGGCGCGAGCGGCTTCATCATGGAATCGCACCGCAGCGGCGACGGCTGGTCCGCACCGCAGATCGCGTCGTTCTCCGGGCAGTGGCTGGACCACGATCCGGCCATGGCGCCGGACGGCTCCTACCTGGTGTTCACCTCCAACCGTCCCGACACGGCCGGCGGCGCCCCGCTGCATGGCGGCCACCTGTGGCGGGTCGATCATCGCGGCAAGGGCTGGGGCGTGCCGGTGCGTTTGCCCGATGCGGTGAACAGCGCAGCGCAGATCTATGCCCCCAGCGTGGCCGCGAATGGCGATGTGTATTACCAGCAGATGGACGAAGCCACGCATCGTTTCCATCTCTATCGCAGCGCGTGGCGCGACGGCAGCTACCAGCCGCCGCAACCGCTCGCACTAGGCGACCCGGCGGCGCAGGAACAAGACCCCGCCATCGCGCCTGACCAGTCCTTCCTGGTCTTCGACGCCAATTACGCCGGCAAGGATCGGCCCGATCATCTGTACATCGCCTTCCGCGAGGGCAATGGCTGGAGCGCGCCGGTCGATCTCGGCGACGCGGTGGACCGCTACCAGCCGTGGGGCTCGCATCTGGGCCCGGACGGCCGCAGCTTGTACTTCACCAGCAATCTCACCCTGCCCGTCCATTACCCGCGTTCGCCGGCGCAGGCACGTGCCGACCTGGCGCGCATGCGCGCGTGGGACAACGGCAGCAACCACATCTGGCGCCTGTCGCTGGAACCCTGGCTGGCGGCGCATCACGCCGCGTGACCCGGCCGCCAGCCTCGTACCCCCATCAGGAGCATCCATGTCCCCACGTCACCTCATCCTCGCCGGTGTTATCGCGACGGCGCTTGTCCTGCCGTTCGCCGCATTGGCGCAGGGCCACGGCGAGCTGGTCGGTCCCGGCGTCATCTCCACCGGCCTGCAGGAAACCTCCGCCGCGCTGACACCGGACGGCGATACGCTGTACTTCATGCGCTCCGATTTCGCCGAGCGCGACGACACCATCCTCGTCTCGCATCGCGAGAACGGGCACTGGGGCGCGCCGCAGGTGGCCTCGTTCTCCGGACAGTGGCACGACTCCGAACCCACGCTGACGGCGGACGGCCAGCGGCTGTACTTCGTCTCCAACCGCCCCCTGCAGCCGGGCGGCGCGCCGGTAACGGTGAACATGGACGGCCAACATTTCGCGGGTACCAATCTCTGGTACGTGCAACGCCAGCCCGGCGGCCTCTGGGGCGCGCCGATGCGCGTGGACGGTGCGCTCAACGACGGCGCGATGATCTACAACCCGTCGGTGGCAGCCAACGGCGACATCTACTTCTCCGCGCACCGTCCGGACTCGGGTGCCGCCTACCAGATCTACGTGGCGCGCCACGGCGCGCAAGGCTACGCGGCGCCGCAGCGCGTGGATCTCGGCGATGTCGCGCGCAATCGCATGGACCCGGCGATCGATCCGCAGCAGCGCTTCCTGATCTACGCCGGCAACGAGGGGGATTCGCTGGGCAGCGCCGACCTCTACATCGCGTTCCGCCAGCCGGACGGCAGCTGGGGCAAGCCGCTGCACCTGCCGGGCGAGATCAACAGCACGGCACTGGAGAACGCGCCCTCGCTGGGGCCTCGCTTTGGCGAGCTGTACGTCTCCAGCAACCGCCGCGACGAAATGGCATTCCCCAAGCCGCACGACACCGCCGCCACCTTGCAGCAGCGCCTGCAGCAACCGCTGAACGGTTCGCGCAACCTGTGGCGTTTCGACATTGCCGACGTGCTGCGCGCGCACGGCATCGACCACTGACCCGCGCGGAGGCACCGTGTCCACCTATCGCATGCTGTCGCTCCTGCTAGTCGTACTGGCGCTACCCGCCGCGGCCAACCCTCCTCCCACGGCCGCGCCTGCACTGACGCCCGCCTACCGCGTCGGCGTCGGTCTGGGCAACGTGTTCTCGCGCACCATCGCCGTCCGGGCGCCCGGTTTCGATGAAGCGGTGCGTCGGGTCAGCGGCACCGCGATTTATCGCGTGACCGACGCCGGGCCCGCCCAGCCGCAGCTGCGCATCGACTACCGCTACGACGGCCGGCCCGCGGGCAGCGGCCTGGTGGCGTTGCCCGACGCCGGCGCCACCAACTGCTACGACGGCAAGTGCGCGCCCAACACCGACGCCAGCGGACTCGCCTACAACCCGCGGCTGTGGGGCACGCCACCGGCCGCGCTCAAACTCGGCCAGCACTGGACGGTGGACATCGCCGCGCCGTGGGAACTCGGCCCGGCCGGCCGGCAGACGGTGACCGTGGTGGCACTCGACGCCGCCAGCCACACCGTGACGCTGGAACGCGAGGGCAGCGGCGATGGCGCCTGGCTCGACGAGAAGCCGCAGCTCACGCTGACCCGCGACGGCCACCCGTACGAAGTGACGCGACAACCGGGCCGCGCGCATTGGCATGGCTACACCACCTTCCGCGACGGCATCGTGCTCAGCGACGAGCTGGTCAGTACGCGGCCCGTGATCCTTACGTCCGCCCAGCTTGGCCGCATCGAGGCCACCGAGCGCCAGTACATCCTGCTCAACGCGATGCCGATGGAGGCCACACCATGATGCAGACAATCTTGCCCCGCTGCCTGTTCAGTGCCGGCCTGCTGCTCGCGATCGGCACGGCGCACGCCACCGACACGGCAACCGCTACGCCGCAGGCGGTCACGCTGGACGGCATCATCCACGCCGACAGCGACGACACGCTGGCCTTCACGCCCGACGGCACCACCGTCTTCTTCGACCGCAGCGAGGGCACGCGCAAGACCATCATGGTCTCGCACAAGATCGGCGGCCGCTGGTCGCAGCCCGAGGTCGCGAGTTTCTCCGGGCACGGATTCGACCAGGACCCGGTGATGGCGCCCGACGGCAGCTACCTGCTGTTCGATTCGGATCGCCCGACAGCACCGGGCAGCAAGCCGCTGGTACAGGACTACTTCGTCGGCGGTAGCGGCCCGGGCTCCAACATCTGGCGGGTGGACCGCCAAGGCAGCGGCTGGGGCAAGCCCGTGTGGCTGAGCCCCGTCGTCAACAACGACGTGTTCATCGACTTCGCCAGCATCGCCGCCGATGGCAGCCTGTATTTCATCCGCTGGGACCGCCAGGCGAAGGTCATGCACACCTGGCGCGCGCCCTGGCGCGACGGCCGTTACCTGCCGCCCGTGCGCGCAGGGCTTGGCGACCCGGCCGTTTCCACCCACGATCCCGCGGTGGCGCCGGACCAGTCCTTCATCGTGTTCGACTACGGCAAGACCAAGGGCGGCCTGGGCCGGCTGTGCATCGCTTTCCGCGAAGGCGACCACTGGGGCAAGCCGATCGACCTCGGCGATACGGTGAACAAGGACGGACCATGGGGCTCCCACATCGCCTCCGACGGCCACAGCGTCTACTTCACCGGGCAATCCGGCATCTGGCGCCTCGACCTGGCGCCGTGGCTGCGGCAGCACGCCGCGGGCGCGGCTGCCGCCTCGATGTGATGCGGCGCTAGCGCTGCACCATGTGCGCGAACCACGCCCAGCCGCGCACGTGTTCGGCGATCAGCTTGACGCTGGTGAGCATCGGCACTGCGAGCAAGGCGCCGGGGATGCCCCACAGCCAGCCCCATACCAGCAGCCAGATCAGGATGGCGATGGGGCTGAGTCGCATGCGCCGGCCCAGGATCAGCGGCGTCACCAGGTTGCCCTCGAACACGGTGAGCCCGGCGAAGCACACTGCAGGCAGCAGCGCGTGGCCGATGTCGTCGAAATGCGCCAGGCCCACCAGCAGCAGCACGCTGGTGGTGAAGATCGCACCCACGTAGGGAATGAAGTTGGCGAACATCGCCACCGCGCCCCACAACAGCGGATCGGGCATGCGCAGCTGCCACAGGATGCCCGCGGTGAGCGCACCCAGTGCGAAATTGATCAGCAAGGTGGTGAGGATGTAGCGCGACACCTCGTGCTGGATGCCGCGCACCACCGACACCGCCTGGCGCTTGTAGCGGAAATCCGGCCCGATCTCCACCAGCCGGCGCAGCAGCAAGTCGCCGTAAACGAGGAAGAAGAACACCAGCAACACCACGGTGAGGATCGCCGCCAGCACCTTCGGCGCCGTCGACACTACGTCCCACGCGCTGACCGCCACGTCGGCCGGCTGCGGTCGCGCGTGCACCGGATGGCCGTTGACCAGGGTCTGCGTGGCGCGGTTGGCCGCTTCCAGCGGCTGGGTGATGTGCTCGAGCTTGGGTACGAAGCGGCGGATCGTGGCCGGCGCTTCGTGGATCCAGTCCAGCGCCGGTGGCGTGAGCAGGCCGATGCCGGTGCCGATGCCGCCGATCAACGCCAGCATCAGCACGCTGGCGCCCAGCCAGCGTGGCACGCCCCAGCGGGCGGCGCCGGCGACGACCGGGTTCAGCGCCAGGCCGATGAAGGCCGCGAGCACCAGCGGAATCAGCAGCGCCTTGCACAACGTCACCGTGTATAGCAGCGCGAGTATCAGCAGTGCATTGAGCAGCACGCGGATGCCGCGCAGGTGGCGACGCATGCCGCGTGCGCTGCGCCGTGCGAAGCGACCGCGCGGCGAGGGCATGGCGCGCACCGGCCCGGCAGGCGGCACGGCGCCAGCCGTTTCGCCGGCGCCAGGCGGCGTCAGCGGCTCGTTCATGCGGGCGTGTCGTCCGCCGTATCGTCGACGGCACCGGCACCCAGTTCGACGATCAGGCGCACGCCTTGCGTCACCGCCTCGGCGAGGCCGCCACGCAACAGCGGCCCCACCCCCGGCACCCGCAAGGGATGCACGTCGAGACTGCCGAGCACGAAACCTGCACCGCCCGCCGCACCCAGCGCGATGAGCGGGTGGCGCTGCCCGCGCGCCAGCAGGGCCGCCGCCGGCACAGCCAGTTCCGCGCGATGCGCGGCCACCTGCGCCTGCGCCGCACGCACCTTGCCGAGTTGCTTCAAGAGCCTGTTCATGGCTCGCCCTCCCCACGGGTCCCGCTGCCGGCCTCGCGTTCGGCGTGGTGCAGCGTGTCGCGCATCATCGCACTCCACTCGTGACGCGTGGCGGGCAGGCTCATCCAGTGCATGCAGCGACGGAACAGCAGGATCGCGCCCGCAAGCAACAAAGCTTGCAGCAGCGCCAGCAGCAGCAATGCCCAGATCCACGAGTGCAACCAGGTGGCCAGCAGCACACCGACCAGGCCGAGCAGGGTCAGGCCCAGCGCTACGCCAGCCACGGTGGCAGCCAACGCGGCGAGCAGCAGCCACGACACCGCGCTGCGCGCCAACCCCAGCTCGGCGGCCAGCAGATGCAGCTGCGCGCCGAACAGCCGCCGCACCGCGCTGGCCAACCGGCCCAGTTCCTGCAGCAGAGACGAGGACGGCGCCGGGGTTTCCGGCGCCGTCGCGCGCGTTTGCCCGCGCCCCGAGTCTTCTTGCATGCGGAATCAGCGCTTGAGCAGGCGAGCGAGCAGCCAGCCCGCACCCAACGCGATCGCCACCGACTGCACCGGCTTCTCACGCACGTAATCGCGTACCTGTTCCAGCCACTCGTCGGCGCGATCCATGGTGGCGTCGTAGGCGGCGCGGCCACGTTCGCTGGCGTCGGAAAGCTTCTCGTTGGCGCGGTTGGCGCCGGCGGCGACCTTGTCGGTCGCACGGTGCAGGCTTTCCTCCACGTGGTCGGCGGCGCGTTCGACCGCCTCCTTGGTGCTAGCGACCGCGTGGGAGGTGGCCTGCTTGACGCGCTCGGCGCCTTCGTCGATGCGGCTGGATGTGCCGTTTTCGGTCGTTGCTGCCTGCTTGTTCATGCTGTCTCCACGGAACTCACGCTGAAGGATGCCGGTTCGCCGGGCGCCGCGCCACGATTCATTTTGCGCGGCGCAAGAAAGAGATGATCGCCAGGATCAGGAACACGATGAACAGGATCTTCGCGATCCCGGCCGCCGTGCCCGCGATGCCGCCGAAGCCGAGCACCGCGGCGATGATGGCGACGATCAGAAATACCAGTGCGTAGTGAAGCATGGCCTTGCCCTCTTGAACGATTGCCGACCGCGGCTCGCACAGCCACGTGCCGTCATTCACCCACAATGGCTGCCATCTGCGCGTGAAGGGGCGTGCGTGCACGTCGCCTGCACAACCGCCGTCACATCGCCGATGCGGGACGGATGGCGTAAGCGCCCACCAGCTGCGCTTCGCCCAACACGTGACCATGCATGGCGTCGCGCAATTCGGCCAGCGTGAAGCCGCGCGACAGTTCCAACGCTGCCACGTCCAGTGCATGGATGCGGAAGTGGTAGTGGTGGACGATGCAGTCGTTCCACGGCGGACAGGGGCCGTCGTAGCCAAGATAATCGCCACCCATCTCGGCGTCGCCCGCGAACCAGCCGGTGTAGTCGTTCACGCCTTGCACGCTGCCCGGTGGGCCCAGCGGATCGCGCTTGCCGCGCGGCGTGATGCCGTCGCAGCAAGCGCCTTCGGACAGCTCGCCGCACTCCTCGGGGATGTTGGCCATCAGCCAGTGCACGAATTCCACGCGCGGCAGGTCGGCGGGAACCGTGCGGCCTTCCTTGTTCACGTCGTCGCCGCGGCTGGGTACGTCGCTGTCGATGCAGGTGAGCACGAAGGAGCGCGTGCCTTCCGGTGCGTCCTTCCATGCCAGGTGCGGACTGCGGTTGTCGGACAGCGCCACCGGCGCGCCGGGTTTGCCGAAGGCGTTGGCGGCGGGGATGGGCTGGCCGTTGGCGAAGTTGTCGCTGCGGAGTTGCATGATGGTTTCCGTCTGCTTGTCGGTTTGCTGGTCGCGGACGCAGGGCGATGCCGCCGGGCGTTCGTGCAAGGCATGCGGCTCTTACGGTTTATACGTCACCCGGTACACCGCACCCGCCAGATCGTCGCTCACCAGCACGCTGCCGTCCGGCAGCGGTTGCACGTCGACCGGACGACCCCATGCCTGCTCGTTTTCTTCGAAGCCGGTGATCAGCGGCTGGTAGCTGGCCACCTTGTCGCCATTCAGGCGCACGGTCATCACGCGGTAGCCGGATTTCTTCGAGCGGTTCCACGAACCGTGCTCGGCCACCAGGATCGCGCCCTTGTAGCCGGCGGGGAACAGGCTGCCCCCGTAGAAGCGCATGCCCAGCGAAGCCACGTGCGCACCCAGCTTCAGCACCGGTGGTGTGTAGTCCTTGCAGCTGTGGCCCTTGCCGAAATCGGGATCGAGCACGTCGCCCTCATGGCAGTACGGGAAACCGAAGTGTTCGCCGACATGGCTGAGCCGGTTCAGTTCGTCGCTGGGGATGTCGTCGCCCATCATGTCGCGGCCGTTGTCGGTGAACCACAACTGGTGCGAGCCTGAGCGCCAGTCAAAACCCACGGTGTTGCGGATGCCGTAGGCCACATCCTGCGCGCCGCTGCCGTCAGCGTTCATGCGGGTGATCTTGGCGTAGGCCTCGCCCTTGTCGCAGACGTTGCAGGGCGCGCCGATCGGCACGTAGAGTTTGCCGTCCGGGCCGAACGCGATGAAACGCCAGCCGTGGTGCGTCTCGCTGGGGAGCTTGTCGGTGACGAGTTCCAGCTTGGGCGGATCGTCGAGGTGGTTTTCGATGTCGCGCAGCACGTAGATGCGGCTTACCGCCGAGATATAGAGGTCGCCGTGGTGGAACGCCACGCCCACCGGCATTTCCAGCCCGCTGGCGAGCACGCGTACCTTGTCGGCGTGGCCGTCATGCTGCGTGTCGGTGAGCGCGTAGACCTTGCCCGCGTCCATCGAGCCCACGAACACTGTGCCTTTCGCGCCCAATGCGATCTCGCGGGCGTTCTGCACCTGGTCGGAATACACCGCGATGTGGAAGCCTTTCGGCAACACCAGGCGATCGAGATGGACTTCGCCGAAAGCGGGCGCGGCGAACAGCAACAGCAATGCGGACAAGGACAGCAGCCAGATACGCATGGGCGCTTCACCATCGATGGGGAAGCGCCGATCCTACTCCCGTCCCTGGCATGCCGTATGCCCGCTCATGCTTCGGCCGGCACCGTCACCGGCTTGCCGCATCGACCATGTGGACTACTTGGGACCACGGCGTCGGCCCTTCGTGCATCGCATAGACCGTGTCCACCTGCAGGTGTTCGCGCGCCACCGCCTGCACCACTTCGTGCATCAGCTCGGGGTCGTACAGCGTGTGGTCGGGATTCAGGGCCAGCGTGTCGCTGGCGTACAGCAACTTGTGTTGCGGGAAATACACCATGTATTGCCGCTCGGTGGAGGCGCCACGCAGCGGGTAGATCACTGCCTGGTTCGCGCCGCTGCCGATGACCTGCTTGCCCGAAACCACGCGCCATTGCGGGGCCTTGGGCGCCGCCTGCAGCGGGTCCGGCTGCAGGCGGTGCGGTGCGGCCGCCACCCGCGCCAGCAGCGGCTGGTTCAGATCGAGGACGTACACCGGCAAGCCTTCGGCCACGGCTTCGCGCACCCCGGCGACGTGCGGCCACGAGTCGGAGCTGGACAGCACTGCTTTCACCGGCAGCCCCGGGAACGCGCTGTGCGCCTTGGCCAGCACGCCGGCGACGTAATGCGGCGAAATCGGCGCCTCCAGCGCCAGCACGCCATCGTCCTGCCGGATCAAGGTGGCGTTCCAGGCGCCGCGGTAGAGTTCGATGCCCGGCGCCAGCTCGACCCGGTGCTGGTCGCTGAATTCGCGATTCCAGCCCTTGGACAGCTTGCTCTTCGCCGCCGCCGCCGCGTCCACCGCGAATGTCTTTTCGTCCAGCGTCGCGTTGAAGCGGGCGTCGAGGATCTGCGTGGACTGCCACAGCACGCCGTTGCGCTGCTCGATGCGGTTGGTCGGCAACAGCACACCACCCAGCAACTTCCAGTTGTCGTAGTACACGCGCTGGGCGACGTCGCCCCAGGCGAACCAGAAGTCCTGGAACGAGGCCGTGCGCTCGAACGCGTCAGGCAGGTGATTGAAACCATTCAACAGCACGCGCACCGGCTGCCCGTGCCAGTCGAATTCCAGCACGCTGTGCGGGGTGGAGCGCAGCCATTCGCTGTCAGCGTAGTGCAGGTCGGGCGCCGCCGATGCGGTGAGCAACAGCCGCTCCGGTCCCAGCGCCAGCGTATCCCGAGCCCCTTCCAGGTCAGCCAGCGAGCACGGCGAATCGCCGCCCTTGCTGCGATACACGCCGCCCTGGCCGGTGACGATCAGCGCCACATCGCTTTCGGCCTGGTGCGGATCGGCTTCGGGCCACACGCCATGATTGCTGTCGAGCAGGCGGGCCTGGTCGAAATCCACGGTCAGCTGGTCGCGTGCATAGCTGGTAATGAACGGCGCCTGCCGGTACGACTGCTCGACCAGCGCGGTATGTCCGATTACATCGAGTTGCTCGCTGTGGATGCCGGCGAGTTTGTCGCGCCCGCCCATCGCGGCCAACGCGAGGTCGAGGCAGCCGCGCGCGTCGAGCTGCGCGCAGCCGGGATGGCCCTTGATGCCTTCGCGGGTGCCATCCGCGCCGGTCACAGCGGATGCATGCGCTGCCGCGCTGCCGGCCATCGCCAGCATGGCCGACATCAGCGCTATGGAAAGACTGCACCTGCGATCAACACGGTTCATTGCCTGTCGCTCGATAGGGCCCGGTGGGCGGATGTCGCCGCACTCTAGGCCGCCGGTCGCGGGCCGCCCCGTGGTGGAAGTCATGCCATGCGGAAAGTCATACCCTTGTCGGCTGCGAACCGACAGCCATGCGGCCCTCAGGCCAGCGCGTTGAAACGCGCTGCGATGTAGTCGTCGGTGAAACTGGTCATGTCACGGCCGCGGATGAAGCCGCAGTGGCCGCCGAAGTCGGCGATGTCCAGCTCCACGTTCGGCGGCAGCTGCAGCTGCTCGAACGCGCCCACCGGGATCACCGGATCGTCGCGCGCGGTGAGGATGGTGGCGGGGATCTGCATGGCCAGCAGCGCATCGCCGGCCACCGAATAGCCATCCAGGTACTGCTGCAGCGAGTTGAAGTCGGTATGCCGGCGCACCAGCGATTCGGTGAGGCCGCGCAGGTCCTGCTTCAGTTCGGACATCTCGAAGTAGCGATGCTGCGGAAACGCCTTCTGCTTGGCCAGCAGCGAATGCCGCCACTTGTGCATGAAGTAGGCCTGGTAGAACCAGGGCGCCGATTCCTCCAGCGAGAACAAGCCCTCGGTGGGATCGATGATCGGACATACCGCCAGCGCATAGCTGAGCGGAATGCCCACGCGCGAGGTATGCAGCGCAGCGCGCAGCGCGAAGTTGCCGCCCAGCGAGAAGCCGGCCAGCGCCAGCGGCCGCGCCGGCCAGCGCATGGCGATCTCGCCCAGCGCATGTACCACCTCGTCGAGCCGGCAGGAATGGAACAGCGCTTCGTTCAAGTCGTGGCTGTCGCCGTGGTCGCGGAAGTTGAGGCGGAAGATGTCCCAGCCGTCGGCGAGCAGGCGGCTACCGGTCTGCAGCACATAGGTGGAGTCGACGCTGCCCTCCCAGCCGTGGAACAGCACGGCGAGGCCGCGCGGCTGTGGCCGCAGTTTCTGCGCGGTGAACGCACCGGTGAGGCGCACGCCGCCGCCGCCGTCCACCATCACCTGCTCGGCGCCTTCCTGCACCGCGCGCGCGGCGCGCGGCAGCAGCAGGCGGCGCACGCCGCTGGACGAGAGCATGGTCTGGATGTGCCCGCTGGTGAGTGGCCAGGGCGGACGGAAATCCTTTCCGCACGGCAGGCTCATGCTTCGCGGTCTTCCAGCGCCGCGGCAATGCGTTCGCGCGACAGCTCCGCCATCCGGCGGCGGGCATC
Organism: Dyella agri; assembly: GCF_044904705.1. NCBI lineage: Bacteria > Pseudomonadati > Pseudomonadota > Gammaproteobacteria > Lysobacterales > Rhodanobacteraceae > Dyella > Dyella agri. The sequence goes on along the minus strand of NZ_JADIKL010000006.1, from coordinate 126,325 downwards.
CGGGCTGGCCGGCACCGGCTGCAGGAAATGCACCTCCGCATCCATCGGCGGACCGCCGAGCAGGCGCAGGAAGTTCTGCAGGAAGTTCTCGCGCTCGCGGAAACCGGCGTCGATCACCCGCCTGCCGTTGCGGGTGAAGCGCAGTGCCACCGGCTGCACCACCACATCGGCGTCCAATGCGGCCTGGAAGATGCGTGCGTGGAACACCTTAAGCACACCGTCGTGGCCGGTGCCGCCCTCGGGAAACACCGCCACCGAACGGCCGGCACGCAGGCGCTCGACCATCACCTGCATCACCGCCGCCAGCGAGTGGTTGCTGCCGCGGCGGTGGAAAATGGTGCCGCCGCTGGCCGCCAGCCAACCCACCAGCGGCCAGTTCGCGATCTCCGCCTTGGCCACGAAGCAGGCCGCACGCTGGCTGTGCAGCAACTCGATGTCGATCCACGAGGTGTGGTTCGCGACAAACAGCACCGGGTCTGCCAGCGGCTCGCCCACGCGCACCGCCCGCAGGCCGAAGATGCGCATCAGCATGGTCGACCACCAGCGGACCAGCTTGTGCGGGAACGGTTCGCGGCCGTTCTGCATCACGCGATTGCGGTTCCAGCTCATCACGAACGCGGCCAGCATGATCGCCAGCACCGCATGCACCAGCAGCAGCGGCACGCGCCAGAGGTAGCGCAGCGGGCGCAGGTGGTCGCGGGTCGGCAGGGAGGCGGTGGCGGTATCCATCAGCCCGTTAGTCTAGCGTCTGTTGCCGGCCAGGTTGTGCGGCGGCGGGGGATTTTCCGCGCGCGGCAGCGGCAGCGAGGGCGAGCGCTTCACCGTGCGCAGCACGAAGCTGGAATTGACGTCGGCCACGCCGGCGGCATTGAGCAGGTGGTCGAGCAGGAAACGCGAGAAATCCGCGAGGTCGGCCACGTAGATATGCAACAGGTAGTCCATGTCGCCGGTGAGCGCGTGGCAGGCCACCACTTCGTCCCAGCCGTTGACGCGTTCGACGAAACGCTCGATCACCTCCGCCTCGTGCTTTACCAGCTGCACGCGCACAAACGCCTGCAAGCCCAGGCCCACCGCCTGCGGGTCGACCTGGGCGGCGTAGCCGGTGATCACCTGGTCCGCTTCCAGCCGCTGCAGCCGGCGCAGACAGGCCGAGGGCGACAGATTCACCCGCTCGGCCAGCTCGGCATTGGTGATGCGCCCCTCCGTCTGCAACACGGAGAGCAGGCGCAGGTCGGTGCGATCCAGCGCGTTCATGCACGATACTCCGTTTCAATCATTCATTGACGCAAGGATATTGCACTGTAACGCCTTGTATGCGCAATTTTGCAAGCTTCGTGCGGCGCGTTCGCCGTATCCTCTGGTTGGTCATTCCGGTATGCGCCGGAATCCAGTCCACCCCGGAGTCCGCCATGGATCACAACACGCCCCGCAAGGTCGAACACCACCAGACCGACCGCGGCTATATCCCGGTCTATGCGACCGGCGTGGTCGAGCAGCCGTGGGACAGCTACACCCGCACCGACCATGAGGTGTGGGACACCTTGTACAAGCGCCAGCGCGAACTGCTGCCCGGCCGCGCCTGCCAGGAGTTTCTCGCCGGCGTGGAACGCTTCGGCCTCGGCGACGGCGGCATCCCGAAGTTTTCCGAACTCAACAAGGTGCTGGCCGAGGCCACCGGCTGGGAGCTGGTGGCGGTGGAAGGCCTGTTGCCGGACGAGGTGTTCTTCGACCATCTCGCCAACCGCCGCTTCCCGGTGAGCTGGTGGATCCGCAAGCCCGACCAGCTCGACTACCTCAGCGAGCCGGACCTGTTCCACGACTTGTTCGGCCACGTGCCGCTGCTGCTCAACCCAGTGTTCGCCGACTACATGCAGGCCTACGGCCGCGGCGGCATGAAGGCCTTCGCGATCGGTCCCGAGGCACTGATGAATCTCACCCGCCTGTACTGGTACACGGTGGAGTTCGGCCTGATCAACACCGGCGAAGGCATGCGCATCTACGGCGCCGGCATCGTCAGCTCCAAGGGCGAGTCGATCTACTGCCTGGACTCGCCCGCGCCGAACCGCATCGGCTTCGGCCTGGAACGCGTGATGAGCACGCGCTACCGCATCGATACCTACCAGCAGACCTACTTCGTGATCGACAGCTTCGAGCAGCTGTTCGAGGCCACCCACCCCGACTTCACGCCGATCTACGCGAAGCTCAAGACGGAGCCCGCACATGCGGCGGCCGATGTGCTGGACGACGATCGCGTATTCAATCGCGGTACGCGGGAAGGGTTCGCCACCGGCGCGGATACCTGAGCCTCCCCGCCACGTGCGAACCAGGGCCGGCCATGCGCCGGCCTTTTCGCATCGCGGCCTTGCATTGGATCGGCGCCGTCACCATGCGTGAGGCTTGTCCGCCATCCATGCAGGGAAGCCATGCTCGTGGAATCGCTCGCCAGCCTCGATCTTGCCGGCATAGACACCTTGATCTTCGCTGGCGGCGGCAATCGCTGCTGGTGGCAGGCCGGCGCCATCTCGCACCTGCTCGCACGACACTGGCGGTTACCCACGGAGCTGGTGGGCACCAGTGCCGGCGCGGCCGTGGCCGCGGCGTTCCTCACCGCCGGGCCGCACGTTGCGCTCACGGCCTGTCAGCGCCTGTATGCCGACCGCACCCGCATGTTCGAGTGGCGCGGCCTGCTGCGTGGACGCTTGCACTTTGCGCATCGTCACATCTACCCGGCGTGGCTGGCCAGCTTCGTCGATGCCGACCATTTCCAGTCGCTGCGGCAGTCGTCGCACCGCTTGCAGGTGGCGGTTACCCGGCCCGCACGCTGGCTGGGCCTGCGCGGCTCTATCGGCGTCGCCACGATGGCGTATCTGGCGGACAAATTCCTGCATGGCCCGCTGCACCCGCGGCTGCCGCGGCGACTCGGCTTGCGGCAGGAGTTTCGCAACCTGCACGACTGCGGCAGCCTCGACGAGGCACGCGCGCTGCTCGCCGCGGCGGGCGCCGCACTGCCGTTCATCCCCGCTCGCCGCGTCGATGGCCGATACGCCTTCGATGGCGGTTATACCGACAGCGTGCCGCTGCCCGCCCAGGACGCGGACCAACGGTCCCGCACCCTCGTGCTGCTGACCCGCCATTATCCGAAGCTGCCCACGCTGTTCCGCGCCAACCAGCGCTGCTACTGGCAACCGAGCACACGTATCCCTGTCGGCATGCTCGACTGCACCGCACGCGCTACCGTGCTCGATGCCTGGGCCCTCGGCGAGCGCAATGCGCAGGACGCATTGGCACGTGGCGTGTTGCGCATCGGCTGACGCGCAGCGACACGGCGTCCGGCTGGTTGCTGCCCGCTCGGCAGACCTTGCCAGCCCTGCCCGCGCGTGCCGGTGCCCGTACAAGCTCAACCGCGGTAGCGCAGCGCATCCACCACCAGCGCGAAGGCGGGCGAAGGCTGCCGGCGGCTGGGGTAATAGAGGTGATAGCCGGGGAACGGTGGGCACCAGTCTTCCAGCACGCGGACCAGCCGCCCCTTGGCTACCTGCGGCAGCACCATGTCCTCCGGCAGGTAGGCGATGCCGAAGCCATCGAGCGCGGCGACGAGCATTTGCGCCGGCGTGTTGAACACCAGCTGGCCGTCCACCCGCACGCGCAACTCGCGGCCGCGCCGCGCGAATTCCCACGCGTACAGACCGCCGTAGGTAGCCAGGCGCAGATTGATGCAGCGATGTGCGGTCAACTCCTGCGGCTTCGCCGGCACCGGATGCCGCGCAAAGTAGACCGGAGCAGCAACAGCAGCCATGCGCAGCATCGGCCCGATCCGCACCGCGACCATGTCCTTCTCCACCTGCTCGCCCATGCGCACGCCGGCATCGAAGCGCTCGGCCACGATGTCCTTCAGGTGCTGGCTGATGTCGAACTCGACGTGGATGTCCGGATACTGCCGCAGCAACGGGGCAAGCCGGGGCCACAGGATCGCATCGAGCGCATGCTGGCCGGTGGTGATGCGCAGGCTGCCCGCCGGCTTGTCGCGCAGCGCGGTCAATGCCGCGAGTTCCGCTTCGATCTCGTCGAAGCGCTGGCCGACCGTATCCAGCAGGCGTTCGCCCGCCGCCGTGGGTGCGACGCTGCGCGTGGTGCGGTTGAGCAGTCGCAGGCCCAGCCGCGCCTCCAGGCCGCGCACGGCGTGGCTCAGCGCCGACTGCGAAACACCGAGCTTTGCCGCCGCCCGGGTGAAGTTGCGCTCGCGCGCCACGGCGAGGAAGGCGAGCAGGTCGTTGAGCTTGCTGCGTGGCATACATGAATTTCATTCATGGGCGCATGCGCAATCTACCAGCTTATCGTGGCGCCGGAGGGGCACTAGATTGCCGGTCGTACCCACGACCTTTCCCGGAGTGCCCCATGCCCGCTGAGTCCACCACCGCCCGCCAGGCGTTCGGCGACGTCGCGCCGGCGCTTGCCGCCTACACCGACCAGGTATTGTTCGACGACGTCTGGCAGCGTCCCGGACTCACGCCGCGCGAGCGCAGCCTGGTTACGGTCGCCAGCCTGGTCGCGCTCTATCGCGGCAATGAGTTGCCGTTTCACCTGCGGAAGGCGCTCGACCATGGTGTCAGCCGCGACGCGCTGGTCGAACTGATCACCCACCTTGCCTTCTACTCGGGTTGGCCCACCGCCAGCTCGGCGCTGGCGATCGCGCGGCGTGTGTTCGCCGAGGCAGGAGTCTGACCATGGAACTCAAACCGAACAGCACGCAGGCCTCCATCCAGGGACCGGCCGACTGGTTCACCGGCAGGGTGCGCATCGACCCGCTGTTCGCCGCGGTCGAGCCTTCGTGCTGCAGCGGCGCCAGCGTCAGCTTCGAGCCGGGCGCGCGCTCGGCCTGGCATACGCATCCGCTGGGCCAGGTGCTGATCGTCACTGCCGGCTGCGGCTATGTGCAGAGCTGGGGCGGCCCGGTGCGCAGGATCCGGCCCGGCGACGTGGTGCGCTGCCCGCCCGGCGAAAAGCACTGGCATGGCGCCGCGCCCGGCACCGCAATGACTCATATCGCGATCCAGGAAGCACTCGACGGCAAAGCGGTCGACTGGCTGGAGAAAGTCAGCGACGAGCAATACCGGCAAGGCGAACAGGCGGACTGATCCAGCCGCCACGCTTCCCGATTGACGCAATGCTCCACGCGCCAGCCGCCTGACGGCAGTGGGGTCTTCGAACGGATTCTTACTTCCCGGCCGGCGCCCGCGGCAGTTCGCTCACCTCGAACACCTGCGCGATGCGCGTGCCGTCCCAGCGGTAGACCAGGTGCTGCGCCTGCACGCACGGCGCAACCACGTCAGGCTGGAACGCGGCCACGCATTCGCCGCCGGGGTGGCGCACGCTGTCGTAGACGATGCCGTTGGAACCGGCTTCGCGCAGCACCCGCGCCAGTTTCACGCCTGCGGTATAGACGTCCGCATCGTGCTCGGCTGTCCAGCCACCGCGGATGTCGTGCAGCTTGCTGTCGATGCGTGTGCGGTAGCAGCGCATCTGGATGTCGCAAGCCGCTTCGGCGGTGGCGGCCAGGAAACGCTGGCGGTGGTACACGGTCTCCTCCACCGCGGTGGCCACCGAATGCGCGGCATAGAACACACCCCACGTGCCATCGGAAAAGCGGCTGCCCTCCGGATTCAGGTGGGTGAAGGCCGCCATCACCGGCGTGCTGCCCGGGCCGCTGATGCGATGCTCCTTCGGCACCAGCCTCAGCGCGCCGGCTTCCTCGCGCAGCCGCGGGTTGGTCAGCGCCTCGATCGCGAACACAGCGTCAAGATCCGCCGGATCGGCAATGCGGTCGTACACGCCTACTGGCGGAAAGCGACTGGGCACGATGCGATAAGCATGGCTCCAGCGGATGCGACGGACGGGTGGGAGATCGGCGGGCATCGCGGGTATCCATGGCGCGTCGGTGGGAAGCGCCGTTCCTGTTGGCCGGGAGGACAAGCATGGCGAGCGGCGATCTCGCGGGGCGCGACCGGCGCCACGACGCGGCCTCAACCGCGCTGCGCGTCCAGGTACTGGCGCACCACGAACAGATCGGCCACGTTGCCCGACAGCATACGTTCCAGCGCCGAATGCCCGCCGAACAGCGGCGCCGCGTTCGGCTTGCGCAACCAGGCGTCCGCCCGCGCGGGATCGGGGAACAGGATCTGCAGATCCTTCCAGATGCCGAGCAGGTAGCTGATGCGTTCCATCGTGTCGCGGCCCAGACTGCCGTCCAGCTCGCGCTTCCACTTGTAGAAAGTCGATTCGGGCGGATCGCCGAGCAGCTTGCGCTGCTCGGCGACGCGCAGATCCCAGTGCTCGGCAAGACGGAAGAAGCTGCGCAAGGCAGGCGCCGCCAACGCCCCGGCGGCTGCGGGGGAGTGCGACGCGGCTTCAGCGATACGACCCGTATGTGCATTCATGGCGCAACTCTCCATGTAAAGCATGCACAGATTTTACTTCCCGAATGAAGCCAAGTCCAATGCCGCCGCGCCGCGCTTCAGGGCGCGTCCGTCCTGGCCTTACCCTTCGCGCAATCGCAACCGTAATCCGGCTCTGGACCGCCATCCTTGATGAACTTGTCGATACGCGCCTCCAGCACCGGCAGCGGTACCGAGCCGGTGGAGAGCACCGTATCGTGGAAGGCGCGGATGTCGAATTTCTCGCCTAGCGCCTTCTCCGCCTTCGCGCGCAGTTCGAGGATCTTCAGGTAGCCCAGCTCGTAGCTGTCGGCCTGGCCGGGCCAGCTGATGTAGCGATCCACCTCGTTGGCGATCTCCAGCGGACTCAGCGCCGTGTTCCCGGTCAGGTAGTCGATCGCCTGCTGGCGCGTCCAGCCGAGATGATGGATGCCGGTATCGACCACGAGGCGGCAGGCCCGCCACATCTGGTAGGTGAGGTAGCCGAACTGTTGGTAGGGCGTCTGGTAGATGCCCATCTCGTTGCCGAGGTATTCGGAGTACAGGCCCCAGCCTTCGCCGTATGCGGAGATGTAGCCGTTGCGGCGGAACGCCGGCTGGCTGTGGTCCTCCCCGGCCAGTTCCAGCTGCAAGGAGTGGCCGGGGTAGCTTTCGTGCAGGGTCAGCGCCGGCATGTTGTACAGCCCGCGCGACTTCAGGTCGTAGGTGTTGACCAGGTATTCGCCCGCGCCGCCGCGACCGGAGGTGTAGTACGGCGCGATGTCGGGCGACACCGGCACGATGGTGAAGCGCTCGCGCGGCAGATGGCCGAAGAACTTCGACATCTTGCCGTCCACTTCCTTCGCGACCCACGCGGTCTTGTCCAGCAGCTCCTGCGGCGTGGTTGCGTAGAACTGCGGGTCGGTACGCAGGAAATGCAGGAAGTCGGCGAAGCTGCCCGTGAACCCGGTCTGCTTCATCACGTCGAGCATCTCGGCGTGGATCTTCGCCACCTGCTGCAGGCCGATCTGGTGGATCTGATCGGGCGAGAGATCCAGCGTGGTGTATTCGCGGATCTGCTGGCGGTAGTAAGCCTTGCCGTCGGGCAGCGCCTCGGCGGCGAGGGTGGTGCGCGCCTGCGGCACGTATGCGTCGTCGAAGAATTTCAGCAGCGTCGCGTAGGCGGGAATCACCTGGTCGCGGATGCGCTGCACTGCCTCGCCGCGCAGCGCCTGCGCCTGATCCGCGGGGATCGTGGCGGGTATCTGCTTGAACGGCGCGTAGAAGCTGCTGGCGGTGGGGTCCTGCAGATTCGCGACGGCGGCGATCGACTGGTCGCGGCCCTTGAGCACTGCACGCGGCACGCTGAAACCGCGATCCAGGCCCATCCGCATATTGTCGATCTGCTGCTCGAAGTAATGCGGGATCTGGCCGAGGCGATCGAGGTAGTTGCGGTAGTCGTCCACGCTGCGCAGCCGCTCACCGCCCAGGTCGAGATCGCTCCAGAATGCCGAGTCGCTGTTGAACGGCATCTGCCACTGCTTGAACTCTTGTCCGGCGATGAAGTTGCGGATCTGCTCGCGGTACACCGCGTAGTTCACCCGGTTCTCGGACGACAGCTGCTGCACGTCGACCGTGTCGAGCTGCTGCATTACCTTGCGCCAGTAGTCCAGGCGCTGCTGCTGGCTGGCAGCGTCCACGTCGTCGAGGCGGCCGTTGTTCGGCTGCGACTCGCCCGAGACGCTGATGCCGGCCTGGCCGGTGCGCCAGGCCCATTCCTGCTGGTAGATTTTCTGGAAGCGCGCATCGGCGTTCTGCTGCGCCCATGCCGGCACGGCCAGGGCAAAGATCAAGGCCATGCAGCCGATGCATGTAGCGGTTTTCACTGCGTGCGACTCCCGGTGGATGATGACGCCGCGGCGGGCGCCGACACGGCATCTTCCACGCTCCAGCTGTTCAATGCCTGTGGCGGAAGTTGGGGCAGCGCCGCGCGCAGCAGCAACGCGCGCGTGTCGTCCTTCAGGCGCGCCACGCGCAAGCCGATGCCGCGCGCCTGCAACCAATCGGCGAAATCGGCCAGCGCCTCCAGTGCGGTGCTGTCCAGATCGGGCGACTCCTCCAGGCTCAGGATCACCTGCTTCAGGCCCGCACGCTGCTCCACCTGCTGCCGCGCCAGCGCCAGCATCGATTCGGCATTGGCGAAAAACAGCGGCTCCTCCGGCCGCAGGATAAGCAGGCCGGGCAGTTGCACGGCGTCCGGGTGCTGCGCGATGTCCACGTAGTCGTGGCTGTCGCCAAACCGGCCGAGCACTCCCAGGCGCGGGGTGGCGAGCTGGCGCAACAGCAGGATCAGGCTGAACGCGATCGCCACCAGCAGGCCGTCGAGGATGCCCAGCGACAGCACGGCCAGCACCGAGGCCAACGCCAGCAGGCGGTCGCGCTTCCATTGCAGATAGGGGCGGAACACCGACAGCCGCCACGACTTGCTCACCGCGTGGATCACGATCGCCGCCAGCACCGCCAGCGGAATGCGCTCGATCCAACGCAGCAGCAACGCGACCATCAACAACACGCTGGCACCGGCGACCAGACCGGCCAGGCGCGAGCGGGCGCCCGCGGCCTCGTTGGCCGACGTGCCGGAGTAGCCGGCGCCAACCGGCATGCCGTGCAGCAGGCCGCACAACACGTTCGCCAGACCCAGCACCAGCAGGTCGCGGTTCGGCTGCACGGGGTCGCCATGCTTCAGGGCAAAGCCGCGGATCGAGCTGTACGACTCCGCGTACAAGATGAGCAGCAAGGCGGCGCCCAGTTCCACGCTGGGCAGCCATTGCTCCTGTGTCGGCCAGCTTGGCATCGCCCAGTCCGGGTGCAGGTCGATGGCGCCGGTCAACGGCACGCCGTGCCGCGCCAGCCAGCCGGAGGCGAGCACGCCCAGCGCGATCACCAGCAGGCTGCCGGGCAGGCGGCGCACGCGCTCGCAGGCGAACAGCAGCAGCAAGGCGAGCACGCCGGTGGCGAGCGTGACCGGCTGCAGCTGGCCGCTGCCGCGCAGCAGGTCCACCACCAGCAAGGGCACGAAATCGCCGTGCAGCTCGGCCCAGCCGCCGAGGTGCGGCAGCTGTTTCAGCGCGATCACGATCGCCAGCCCGAAGGTGTAGCCGCGCAACACCGGCCGCGCGATCAGATGCGACAGCCCGCCGAGGCGGGCGAAACCGGCAATCAGGAAGCAACCGCCGCCGAGCAGCACCAGCGTGGCCGCGATCGCTACCCGTGCGGCCGCGTCGTTGCCGGCCAGCGCCAGCGTGCCGGCCGCCAGCACCGCGGCCGACGACGAAGTCGCGGAGACGATCGCGTAGCGGCTGCGGCCCAGCAGGCCGTAGCAGACCAGCCCCACGAACAGCGCGATCACGCCGGCCTGCGGCGGCAGCCCGGCGATGCCCGAATACGCCACCGCCTCGGGTACCAGCAGGCCGGCGATCGCCAGGCCAGCCAGTACGTCGGCCATTCGCGCCGACGCAGCGGCGGGGTCGGCGCTCACTGGATGGCTCCACTCCAGCCCGGCAGGTAGGCCGTATCGTGCGAATGCGCCAACAGCAGGGCCTGCTGCAGTTGCTTGGCGGTAACGCGGCCACCCTTCAGCTTCAGGTGGTGCCGGTAGTAGTCGGCCCACAGGAATTCCGCATACGGCGTGGCGTCCTTGGAATAGCCGCCGGCCATGCGCACGCGCGCCGCCAGCGTGCGGTAAGGGTCGTCCGTCAGCGCGCCGAGGCCGGCAGGTATCGCCTCATAGGCCTGTCGTTCGCCGCGCGCGTCGTAGGGATGCGCCCAGCGGTTGAACTCCATCGTGCGCCAGAACACCGCTGGCTCCAGCCAGGAGAAATCGCGCTGGATCATCACCGGGACCTGTTTGACCTTCTCTTCGAGCAGAGCCAGCCCGAGGTGATGGTGGTCGACGATGAAGATCTGGTTCTGCGGGCCCAGCACGCCGGGGAACCAGTGCTCGGCCAGCAGCTCCTTGCGCTTTTTCTTGCCGAGCTTTTCCCACTCGGCGCGCTTGTCCACCACCTCGGCCCGGCCCACGGTCATCTGAGTGGGGCGCAGCTTTGCCGGAGAAACCGATAGCAGGGGATGACGTACACCAGAGGACATGACGCGACTCCTGTGCTGACCACGGTCAGCGCAGGGTAGCGGAACTGCGCGGCGGCGGTTATGCCATTCCGCCGTAGTCGCCGCGCACCGCCTGCAGGTAGGCGTCCAGGTCGCGGCCGGCGACGGTGGCGAACACCTCGCCGGTCTCGTCCAGGGTGTCGATGCGGTCTGGGCGGAAATTGCGGAATCCCTCGCGCAGCCGGCACCACGCGCCCAGCGTCCACTTGCCCCCCCAGAACGCCAGGCACAGCGGTTCGACGTCGCGCGCGCTGGCGCGCCCCGCCTCGTCGCGGTAATCCAGCCGCAACACGCGGTTGCCGCTGATCGCTCCGTGCAAGCGGTCGATGCGGGCGGCGAATTCAATGGTTCGCTCGTCGCGCCACATCGGCGCGTAGATGCGCGTACGTGCGGCGCGTTCGCGCAGCTCGGGCGGCAACACCGCCTCGATCTTCAACAGCGCCGCCTGTGCGCCGGTGGCCAGCTTCTCGCCCGCGAACGCACGCACGAAGCGCGTGCCCACCACCAGCGACTCGAGCTCGTCGGCGGTAAACATCAGCGGTGGAATGTCCGCGCCCTTGCGCAGTACGTAGCCCACGCCCGCTTCGCCCTCGATCGGTACGCCGGAGAGCTGCAGGTCGGCCACGTCGCGGTAGACGGTGCGCAACGATACGCCCAGCGTTTCGGCGAGGTTGCGCGCGGGCAGCGCGGTGCGCCGTCCGCGCAAGGCGTGGATGATGAGGAACAGGCGATCGGCGCGACGCATCTGCACATGATGCCGCGAACCGCGTCGCAATGCCTGCGACGCAAGTCATGGACGTCCATCCCGGCAGTCCGCGTGCGCGCGCCATCCATCGGCTCAGCCCTGCTTCGCCGCCCGCAGCGCGGCGTCTTTTTCCACCGCGCGGCGGATGGCCGGGCGCACGGTCACCCGGTCGATGTAGGCGCGGATGGCCGGCGTCTCCGGCACCATGCCGAACTTCACTGTCCAATCCAGCGCGATGCCCCACAGCACGTCGGCAGCAGTGAAACGCTCATCCAGCAGCCACGGTCCGTGCGCGAGCTGGGCGGTAAGCGCATTGAGCACATCGTCCCAGCTGCCGTAGGGCGAGCGGGCCGCCGGTGCCGGTTCGCGCTGCATCGAGCGATCCAGCAGCGCCGGTTCGAAACAGGAGCCGTAGAACACCAGCCAGCGCAGGTACGGCCCGCGCAGCGGATCGTCCACGGCAGGCGCCAGTCCCGCCTCGGAATAGAGGTCGGCCAGGTAGATGAACACCGCCGGTTGCTCAGCCACCAGCGCACCCTGGTGCAGGATCGCCGGTACCTTGCCCATCGGGTTGATCGCCAGGTACGCGGGCTGGCGCTGCGTACCGGCCGCGAGATCGAGCAGATGCAGTTCGTAGTCGGCGCCCAGTTCTTCGAGCAGGGCCAGCGTGCCGAGCGAACGCGACGGCGTGGCATGGAAGAAGCTGACGCGGGGTCGGATCATCATGGCCATCGTGTCCTCGGGCAGGTTCAGAGGTGCCGGGTCTCGGCGGGCGGGTTCATCCAGTTGTTGGCGCGGCCGTCGCACCAGCGCAGCGGTGCGTCGATCAGCTCCTGCGGCGCGATGTCGTCGAGGCAGGCAAGGTTGACCGACACGTAGTCGCCGCCGATCTGCTCCACGTAGCCGCGGCCGAACGACCGCACGCCACAGTGGCGGCAAAACAGGTGGTGCGCACTCAGCGTGCCGAACTGGTAGTCGGACAGGGCGTCCTCGCTGGCAAGCAGGCGGAAGTCCTGCGGCTTGATGGTGATGCCCCACGACCGCGTCTTGGCGCAGATCGAGCAGTTGCAGCGGCTGGTGGTGCCGGCGGCGAGGTCGAGGTCGGCTTCATAGCGCACTGCGCCGCAATGGCAGCTGCCGTGATAGGTCTTCTTCATTTCCGGCTCCGGATGGTGGGTACGAAATGATGCAAGCCGAGCAATGCCACCAAGCTAAAGCGGCGGCGGTGCATGGGACGTCCCTGGGCATCCTTCCGCCTGGCCGACTGCGGCAGGCGGTACTGGCCGTCCAGCAACAGGCCTTGCAGATACAACGGTCGATAGGCCATCACGACGCGATCGAGGAGGGGTTTCTTAGTCATGGCGTGAGCTCTACTTGAAAGTGCGGCCATGAATGGCCGCGGTTGAACCCGCAGAATCGGACTGCGTTCCCAAAGCAGGGACTTGATCGAAACAGCGCTCATGGACGAGCGCACAAGCCACTCCGTCTCCTCAGGCCGCCACCGCGGTGGTGCCAACCAGCCACGGCGGCGGCAGCGCGTGCTTGTACAGGCGGAACCAATGCTCGCGGTCGCTGGCGTTGTACAGATCCAGGGTGCGGATCACTTCGCGCGCGAATTCCACGCTGCCGAGCTGATTAGCGGTAAGCGTGCCGCCGTCGCTGACCGCGAGCACCGAGCCGTCGTATTGCTCGGCGCCGCGGTAGTCAGGCACGTGGGTGTCGATATGGCCAGCATGGTTGCCGGTGTGCCGGCAGTGGTCGAGCAGGCCGGCGCGGGCCAGTGCCAGCACGCCACTGTCGATGCCGGCCACCGGTGCGCCGGCTGCATGCACGCGGCGTGCCGCGGCCACCGCCGCCAGGCCCTCGCCACGCGTCCACAGGTGGCCGCCAGGCAGAATCAGCAGCGCCGCACGCGCCAGGTCGAGCTGGGCCAGGCTCAGTTCGGGCTGAACCGTGAGCCCGCCCATCGACACCACTGGCGCCGTCGAGAAACCCACCGCCTGCACCCGCCAGTCGCCAGGACGGCGGATCTCGCACAGGGCCAGTGCGGCTTGCCAGTCGGCGTAGCCGTCGAAGACGAGGAAATAAACCGTGTCGCGCATGCCGTTCCCTCCGTGTTGGAGGTGCATGATGCGCGGCCCCTGCTGCCATCGTGATGTCAGCAGGATGGCAGCGACAGGGCGTCAGGGACTGAAGAAGTTCGTCGCGATCTTGGCGATGATGCGCAGGCACAGCAGGACCGCGCCGACGATCGCAACCCATTTGGCGATGGCAAAGAAGACCGGCCCGATGTCGGCGATGGCCAGGCTCAGCACGCCGCCCATGACGGCGATCATCCCGGCGATGAGGAAGATGCCGAGGAAGGGGCGCCACTCCTTGGTGTTGAGTTTCTCGCCAATCAGGCCGATCAGGCCAAGGACGAGCATGATGACGAATATGGCGCCAATGACCGCACCCATACGACGAATCCCCCTGCTTGGAAGTGGTGTGGTAAGTGCTGCTCAGCCCGCCAATGCACGGATGGCCAGCATCAGGCCGTAGAGCAGCGCACCGATCAACGCGCCTACCAAGGTTCCGTTATAGCGGATGTACTGGAGGTCGCGGCCCAGGCTGAGCTCCAGTTGCTCGGTCAGCTCCTCGGCGCTCCAGGCCTTGACCCGGTCGACAATGAACTGGCGGATCTTTTCCCGGTACTCGTCGGCGAGCGGGTCGATGGTGTCCATCACCCAGCCGTTGAACCAGTTTTTCATCTCTTCGCTCGCCTGCAGTTGGGCACCCAGGCCCATCGCGGCACCCAGCACGTGCCGGTGGATCGCCGAGGACGGGCTGGCAAGATCGTCGCGCAACCAGGCCATGGCGGCGTGCCACAGGTCCCGCACGTAATGGGACAGTTCCTGGTTGGCCAACACCTGGTCGCGGAAGGCGTGGACCTTGCCGCGCAGGACCGGGTCCGATTGCAGTCGCCCGATGTACTCGGGAATCTGCCGCTCGAAACGTTCCCTCAGCTCATGTTCGCGGTTCTGCGCCATTTCACGCAGCAGCTGTCGCGTGCCTTGCGCCATCTTGTTCGCCAGCGCCTCGGCGATCGGCTTGTCCACATGCAGCCAGCGCGCCGCCGCCCAGAGCTCTTCGGCAACCTTGGCCGCCAACATGGCCCGCACTTCGTCGCGATCGACGTATTCGGCCACGTCGTGCAGCAGGCTGTCGACGGCTTCGTGGTGACGACCATCCTTCGTCAGCACGGAGAGCAACTGTGCCAACAGGTTCGACACGTCCAGGCCGGCCAGCTTTTCGCGCGTGGCGTCGCGCACGAATACCTGCAATTCGTCGCTGTCGAGCATGTCGACGAACCGCGGCGAGAGCCTGACGACGAAATCGGCCACCTTGCGCGCCGAAACGGGGTCGGCCAGTCCGCGAGCCAGGCGTTCGGCCGGATCGAACTGGCGGATCTTGTCCAGGATCTGCGCCTTGCCCAGGAAATGGTCGCAGATGAAGTCGGCCAGGCTGCTGCCGATCTTGTCCTTGTTCCTGGGGATGATCGCGGTGTGCGGGATCCAGCGCTGGCCCAATGGGGCGCGGAACAATGCCACCACCGCGAACCAGTCCGCCAGGCCGCCGACCATCGCGGCCTCGGCCGCCGCCGCCACCAGGCCGATGCCCCAATGCGTATGTTTCGGATCGAGCAGGGTCGCGCCAACGAATACCACGCAAGCCACCACCAGCAATGCCGCGGCGGTGGCTTTCTTCTTGCCCAGATCCTTCTGCTTGCCGGCCTGCACCAGCGCCGCCGTCGCAACCGACGGATCCCCGTAATCCATGACGCGACTCCCTGTCCCGAAGCCGCTCATCATACGTTGCGCCACGTCTCATGGTTCAAGACGCCTGGCTGACGGCTTGCCGTGGCTCCGGCCAGGCCGGGCTGGCGCGGTTCAGGCGGAGCCGGGAGAATGGCGACTCTTTCCCGCCACGGACCCGTCATGAAGCCCGTCTCGCTGATCCAGTTCCTGATCGAGGAACGCCGCGCCGGCCACATCAACGCCGAACTCTCCCTGCTGATCGAAGTGGTGGCGCGTGCCTGCAAGCGCATTGCGGTGGCGGTGAACAAGGGCGCGCTGGGCGGCGTGCTGGGCAATGCCGGCACCGACAACGTGCAGGGCGAGGCGCAGAAGAAGCTGGACGTGATCTCCAACGAGATCCTGCTGGAGGCGAACGCCTGGGGCGGCCACCTCGCCGCCTGCGCGTCCGAGGAAATGGAAGATCCGCAGCCGATCCCGGACATGTACCCCAAGGGTCAGCACCTGCTGTTGTTCGATCCGCTGGACGGCAGCTCCAACATCGACGTGAACGTCTCGGTCGGCACGATCTTCTCGGTGCTGCGCTGCCCGGACGACGTGGCCGAGGCGAAGGCCGAGCATTTCCTGCAGCCTGGCATCACCCAGCTGGCGGCCGGCTACGTGGTGTACGGCCCGTCCACCGTGCTGGTGCTCACCTTCGGCCACGGCACGCACGAGTTCACGCTGGACCGCGAGGTGGGCAGCTTCGTGCTGAGCCGGCGCGACATCCGCATCCCGGAGGCCACCGCCGAGTTCGCGATCAACATGTCCAACCAGCGCCATTGGGAAGCACCGATGCAGCGCTACATCGGCGAACTGCTGGCCGGCAAGGATGGCCCGCGCGGCAAGGACTTCAACATGCGCTGGGTGGCCTCGATGGTGGCGGACGTGCACCGCATCCTCACCCGCGGCGGCGTGTTCTATTACCCGCTGGACGCCAAGATCACCGCCAAGGGCGGCACCGGCAAGCTGCGCCTGATGTACGAAGCCAACCCGATGGCCTTCATCGTGGAGCAGGCCGGCGGCGCAGCCACCACCGGCCGCGAGCCCATCATGGGCGTGCAGCCCACCAGCCTGCACCAGCGCGTGCCGGTATTCCTGGGCTCGAAGCAGGAGATCGAGCAGGCCACGCACTACCACCTGCAAGCGGACGGCGCGCAGGGTTGAGGTTTCCGCCTCCCCCGCACCCCGGGGGAGGCGACCGGCGAACCGGCCGCCCCCACTTTCCTTCTCTGCCCTCCCCCATGCGCTTCCGCCGCCTGCTCCTGCCTCTGCTCGCCGCGCTCGTGCTCGGCGCCTGCACCCATGCGGCCAAGCCCGTTCCGCCACCACCTGCACCACCGCCGCCGCCGCCGAAGCTGAAGATCGGCATCGCGCTGGGTGGCGGCGCGGCGAAGGGTTTCGCGCACATCGGTGTGATCAAGATGCTGGAGGCCAGCGGGATCCATCCCGACGTGGTCGCCGGGACCAGTGCCGGCAGCGTGGTCGGCGCGCTGTACGCCAGCGGCATGGATGCGTTCCAGATGCAGCAGGTCGCCTTCGGCCTCGACGAGACGAAGATCCGCGATGTGCGGCTGTTCTCCGGCGGGCTGGTGCAGGGCAAGGCGCTGCAGGACTACGTGAATCAGCTGGTGAACCACCAGCCGATGGAACGATTGAAGATGCCGTTCGCCGCGGTAGCCACCGAACTGGAAACCGGCCAGCGCACGGTGTTCGTGCGCGGCAACACCGGCGAGGCGGTGCGTGCCTCCTCCAGCGTCCCTGGTGTGTTCGAGCCGGTGGCGATCCGCGGCAAGCACTACGTCGACGGCGGCGTGGTCAGCCCGATTCCGGTGGACGCCGCGCGCCAGCTCGGCGCGGATTTCGTGATCGCGGTGGATATCTCCGCCATGCCCGACGGCGGCAACCCGCAAGGCATGCTGGACATCGTGGGCAAGTCGATCACCATCATGGGCCGACAGCTGGCCGCGCAGGAAATCGCCCGTGCCGACGTGGTGATCCGGCCCGACCTCAGCGGTATCGGCCCCGCCGACTTCGAGCAAAAGAACCTGGCCATTCTCGCTGGCGAGAAAGCCGCGTTGGCGGCGATCCCCGCCATCCGGGCCAAGCTCGCCGCGCGCCAGGCCACGCAGGCGGTCGCCAAGCCCTGACAATCCGCACATGGCGCGCCGCCGCCTGCGGTTGTAGCGTGTCGGTTTCCCCCGCACACGGGCCTGCACCATGCCGAAGTCTTCGCACCTGATCGTTTCACTGGCGCTGCTTGTCTCGCCCCTGCTCGTACAGGCGGCCCCGGATACGCACGCCGCTCCGCACGCTGCCATCCCGCTGCCCAAGCTCGGCAAGGTCCTGCGTATCGGCGACGTGGCGTTGTCGCCCGATGGCACGCGCCTCGCGTGGGTGCAGGAAGGCAAGCAGCCGGTGATCGAACTGGCCGATGCCGACGGACGGCACGCGCAAGCGCTGGACGTGGGCGCGAAGCTCGCCGAATGCAGCAAGGGCGACCTCGCCTGGTCGCCGGATTCGCATCGGCTTGCCTTCATCGCCAACTGCAGCCACGACCTCACCAATACCGAGGCGATGCATACGGACGTCTATCTCGCCGACGTCGCCGGCAAGGCCGCGCCGCGCGAAGTGGCCAAGCTCGCAGGCTATGCGCGCGCGCTGGCGTGGACGGCCAACGGCCGGTCGCTGGGCTTCCTCTACGTGCCCGGCGCCACCCGCCATGCCAGTGCGACTGCCGCAGGCAAGCCGCAGGTGGGCGTGATCGGCGAGGAACCGGAAGAGATCCAGCGCGTGGCCAGCCTCGACGTGGCCAGCGGCATGCTGCACACGCTTACCCCGGCCTCGCTGTATGCCTATGAATTCGGCTGGTCGCCGGATGGTTCCCACATCGCCTACACCGCCGCGCCGCCGCCGGGCGACAACAACTGGTGGGTAGCCAAGCTCTACGTGCAGGACGCGAAGGAAGGCGCCGCACCGCGCACGGTCGTCGACCCGTCCACCGTGAGCGGTTCGCTGCATGGCCTGCAGATGGCGCTGCCGCGCTGGTCCCCGGACGGTTCGCGTATCGCCTTCATCGGCGGCCTGATGAGCGACCAGGGTTCCACTGGCGGCGATCTCTATACCGTGTCGCCCGCCGGTGGCCAACCGGCCAACCTCACCCCCGGCATCAAAGTGACACCGGAATGGTTCGCCTGGGCAGGCAAGGACGCGCTGACGGTGAGCCAGAACGCCAAGGGCAAGGTGCAGCTGGCCCGCTACGACATCCATGGCGAACAGGCCACCGCGCAAGCGCCGTTCTTCACCGTGCCGGCGATGATCGGTGCCGGCGGTGCCGTGCTCTCGGTGTCATTGTCCGCCGACCACCAGCGTGTGGCCTTCGAGCAAAGCTCCTACGAGCACGCGCCGGAAGTGCACGCCGGCAAGCTGGACGGTACGCCGCCGCCCGCCGTCACCTCGCTCAACGCCGGGCTGAAGCCCGCGTGGGGCAAGGCCCAGTCGGTGGAGTGGAAGAGCGAAGGCCGTGACGTGCAGGGCTGGCTGCTCTACCCGGCCAACTACGACCCGCACAAGACCTACCCGATGATCGTCAGCGTGCACGGCGGCCCGGCCTGGGGCGTGCTCGCCAGCTGGCCCGGCCTGGGCGCCATGTATTCCATCGAAGGCTATTTCCTGTTCATGCCCAACCCGCGCGGCAGCTTCGGCCAGGGCGAGGACTTTGTGCAGGCCAACCGCAAGGACTTCGGCTACGGCGATCTGCGCGACGTGCTCGCCGGCGTCGACGCAGTGGAAAAAATGGCGCCGGTGGACGACCGCCGCCTCGGCCTCACCGGCTGGAGCTATGGCGGCTTCATGAGCATGTTCGCGCCCACCCAGACGCAGCGCTTCCGCGCCGTGGTCGCCGGCGCCGGCATCTCCGACTGGCAGAGCTACTACGGCGAAAACCAGATCGACCAGTGGATGATCCCCTACTTCGGCGCCAGCCTGTACGACGATCCAGCGGCCTACGCCAAGAGTTCCGCGCTCAGCTTCATCAAGCAGGCCAAGACCCCGACCCTCATCATCGTCGGCGACCGCGACGAGGAATGCCCCGCGCCGCAGTCGTTCGAGTTCTGGCACGCGCTGAAGACGCTTGGCGTGCCCGCCGAACTGGTGGTGTACCCGAACGAAGGCCACCACTTCGAGAACCCGGAACACAACCGCGACTTGGAGCAGCGCTCGCTGGCATGGTTCGCGAAGTACCTGTCGGCAACCAAGTAAGCCGCCCAGCCCCTCTTCCGAAGGGAGGGGGGCTTTCCACTGTCACGGAAGACGGGTGCCTATGAACCTCGCCCTGTTCGACTTCGACGGCACCCTCACCACGCGCGAGACCTTCGGCGACTTCATGCGCTTCGCGGTAACGCCGTGGCGGCGCATGCTGGGTGCGCCGCTGTTCGTACCCATGCTGGCGGGCTACAAGCTGGGCTTCGTTTCCGGCACGCGTATCCGCCAGTCGGTCACGGACTTCGGTTTCCGCGGCATGCCGGTTGGCCACGTGCGCGCCGCCGGCGAACGTTTCGCCGCCGAATTCCTGCCCGGCGTGCTGCGGCCCGAAGCCATGCAGCGCATGGTCTGGCATCGGAACCAGGGCGACAAGGTCGTGCTGGTCTCCGGCGGCCTGGACGCCTACCTCGTGCCATGGTGCCGGCAGCACGGCCTCGAGCTGATCTGCTCGATCCTGGAAACCCGGGGCGAGCGTCTCACCGGCCATTACCGCGGCGCGCAATGCGTCGGCGAGGAAAAAGCCCGCCGCGTGCGCGAACGCCACGAACTCAGCGCCTATCGCACGTGCTACGCCTACGGCGACACCCACGAGGACGAGGCCATGCTGGCGCTGGCGCACAAGCGTTTTTATCGCGGCGTGGAAAGGATCTGAACCGGCGCGGTCAGAACAGCTCCCCCTGCGGCGACGGCTTGCGCGGCGGCAGGAAGCGCGAGGTGTCCAGCTGGAGTTCGCGGGCGCGGCCGAAACCATGTTTTCGGCAGGCGATCTCGAAGCGCTTGCGCAGCAGTTCGGCGAACACGCCCTGCCCGCGCATGCGGGTGCGGAAATCGCTGTCGTAGTCGCGGCCGGCGTTCATCTGGCGCACCAGGCTCATCACGTGTTCGGCGCGCTGCGGCGCGTGCAGCGCCAGCCATTCGCGGAACAGCTGCTTCAACTCCCATGGCAGGCGCAGCACGGTATAGCCGGCACAGCGGGCACCGGCTTCGTGGGCGCGCGCGAGCACGGCCTCCATGTCTTTGTCGTTGAGCGCGGGAATGATCGGCGCGACCAGTACGCCCACCGGTACTCCGGCCTCGGCCAACGTGGCGATGGCCTTCAGTCGCCGGTGCGGCGCACTGGCGCGCGGCTCCAGTTTCGCCGCGAGGTGGTTGTCGAGCGAGTTCACCGAGACGAACACCTGCACCAGGCGGTCGCGCGCCATAGTCGCGAGCATGTCGAGGTCGCGCTCCACCAGCGCGTTCTTGGTCACAATGGTGCACGGATGGCGGCACTCGGCCAGCACTTCCAGCGCGGCGCGGGTGAGCCGCCACTTCTTCTCGATCGGCTGGTACGGATCGGTATTGCTGCCGATGTTGATCGGCTTCGGCACGTAGCCGGGTTTGGCCAGCTCGGCACGCAGCACTTCGGCGAGGTTGCCCTTGGCGCGGATCTTCGTTTCGAAGTCGAGCCCGGGCGAGAGGTTGAGATAGCTGTGACTGGGTCGCGCGAAGCAATAGACACAGCCGTGCTCGCAACCGCGAAACGGGTTCAGCGCCTGATCGAAACCGATGTCGGGCGAGTCGTTGCGGGTGATGACGCTGCGGGCGCGCTCCTCGGTGACCTCGGTGCGCGGGCGCGGCGCGGCTTCGTCCAGCAGCGCGTTCCGCCAGCCATCGTCTTCGGCCTGATGGCGGAGGGTTTCGAAGCGCCCCTCCGGGTTGGAGGCGGCGCCGCGGCCCTTGATGGCCGTAGGCGGTGCGTCTGGATATTCCATCGATGCAGTGTGCGCCCGCCGTGTCTCAGCACGGGCGACACCACTGCCGCAACCGCAACCGCGATATGCCCGCCGTCACATGGCGCGCGATGCGCCCACCGGCAGCACGGTGCGCTGCTGGCTGTCGTTGATGATCTCGGCGGCGGACAGATAGAACGCCAGCACCGCGGTGAGCAGGCCCATGTAGCCGCCGGCCTGGTGCAGGCCCGGCATGCCGGTCCATTCGCCTGCGGCAAGC
This sequence comes from Dyella agri, assembly GCF_044904705.1. Taxonomy (NCBI): domain Bacteria; kingdom Pseudomonadati; phylum Pseudomonadota; class Gammaproteobacteria; order Lysobacterales; family Rhodanobacteraceae; genus Dyella; species Dyella agri. The sequence continues at coordinate 104,915 of NZ_JADIKL010000006.1, read as the reverse complement.
AGGAAGAAGGTGATCCACAGCGCCAGGAAGATCAGCTGCAGCGCACGCGGCGCACGGAACGTACCCAGCCACATGTAGAAGGTGAACACGCCCCACAGGCACAGGTACCAGCCGACGAAGGCCGCCGGCACCTTGTCGTGCAGGAACAGTACGAACAGCGCGAACGACCACCAGAACGCACCGTAGCTGAGGAAGGCGGTGGCGCCGAAGGTATTGCCGCGTGGCAGCTCCATCACGCCGGCGATGGCCTGGGCGGTGCCGCCGTAGGCCAGGGCACAGGCCAGCACCATGCCCATCGCTTCGCCGGCGAACCAACCGGCGTTGATCATGCTGAGCAGCCAGGTGGTCAGCGCGAAGCCGGCCAGGCCCAGCGGCGCAGGATTGGAAAACTTCGCTTGCGTGCTCGCGTCACTCATCGTGGTTATCCCCAGGTGGTCGGATGGCGATGCCTGAGCCGTGTCCAGCGCGCGCGGTGGGCCATCCACGCACCGCGCACCGGCTCGTGTCGTCGCGGGTATCCCCGCTGTCGTGAAACGGAACGCGGGCGGCATCCTCAGATGCCGCCGTCGCTCAGAAGTGGTACAGCGCGCTCACGCTGAGCTGATTGCCACTGGTGGTCTTGGTGTTGGTGCCGTTGGTCGTGCTGTCCAGCCAGCCGTACAGCCATTCGAGGCCGAGCTCGTAGCTGCCGGCCGCGTAATCCACGCCCAGTCCGGCCTGGCGGCCGCGCAACAAGCCGGTGGAACCGTTGCCCATCCAGCGCACCACGTCGTTCCGGTTGAGCTTGCTGGTCGCGTAGAGCGCGGTGAGGCTCCAGTTCGGCGTGAAGTTGTAGCCGGCCTGCAGGTAGCCGCCGGTATCCTTGATGTCGCCGAACTGCGACAGGTCGCCGAACACTTCGCCGAGACCCTTGCCGGTGTAGGCATTGGCCCTGAACACCCAGGGACCGGGCTTCCACTGGCCGCCCACTTCGTAGCCCACGCTCTTCACGCTGGACTTCACCGGTGTCGACGCAGCGCCGTTCACACCCTTCAGGTTCACCTCGCTGTAGTGCGCCACCGCGTAGGCCAGCCAGTCCTTGCCCTGTGCGTGCAGGCGGGCTTCCAGCTGTGGGCGGAAGCCGGCGTTGCCGGCAGTCAGGTAGTTGGTGTTGTTGACCGCGCCGTCCGGCCCGTTCCACGAACCCTCGAAGGCACCCAGATCCAGGCGCCACTTCGTGCCTTCGCTGCCGTGGTTGAGATCCTGCATCCACACGACGCCAGGGAAGCGCCAGCCGATCATGCCGGTACCGAAGCCCAGCGGAAACGCGATGTGCGACAGCGAGGCGGTCACGTTGTCGAGCGGGAACAGCAGCTCCCACTGCTGACCGATGCGTATCGTGCTGCCGGTGTCGGGATTGATCAGGTCCATGTAGGCCTGGCGCAGGCGCGGCGTGGGCTGCTGCTGACTGTAGGCGCCGGTGCCGTTGAAACCGCCGAAGAAGTCCATCTCGATGCGGCCGCCGCCAGTCCAGTCACCGGTCAGCTTGGCGCCGCTGAAGTCCAGCCAGAAGCGCGTGTTGCGCACGTCCACGCCACTGAGCGAACCGGTGGAGCCGGCCACCGGGTACTCGGCATTGGCGCCGTTGCCATAGGCGAAACTCTTGCTCTGGCTGAAAGCCGAGGCGCTGATGAAGCCATGCAACGCCACCGACAGGCCAGGCGCCGTGGTGAATACCGGTTTGGACTCGGCAGCCGGCGCGACGGCGGCGCTCTGCGCCGGCGCAGCCGCCGCCGGCTGGCTGGCTGCCTGCTGCTTCTGCGCCTGGATCATCGCCTTGAGTTGGGTCAGCTCCTGCTCGAGCTGGTCCACCCGTTGTTCCAACTGCTGCTCGCGTGCGCTGGCGGCGGCGCTCGCGCTCGACGATGCGCTGGTCTGGGCCTGCACCGCCCATGGCAACGCCAGCGCGCAGGCGACGCCCAGCGCCAACGGCCGGCGGCAACGACGGATAAGTGTCGGGCTCATGAAGGCTTCCCCAGGATGGCAGTGGGGCGAGCATGCTCACGCCTGTACGCGCATGACTATTCGCCGATGGTCGTACCTCGACCAAAGTCGATGCGCGGGACTCCTCGCCACAGTGGCGACACGGCTACACTCGAAAGCCCGTGCAAGCCGCTCGCACCTGGCGCCGCACACCGCCAAGCCCCACCGTTCGCCAGCAGGAGATCCGCATGTCCACGATCCACCCGGTCGACCCCGCGTTCGCCGCCAAGGCGCGCATCCACAAGGACGATTACGAACGGCTGTACGCCGAATCGGTGAAGGACCCCGAAGGCTTCTGGGCCAACGTGGGCGAACGGCTGGTCTGGTCGAAGAAACCCACGAAGATCAAGGATGTCTCCTACGACCCGAAGAACCTGCATATCCGCTGGTACGAGGACGGCACCCTCAACGTGGCCGCGAACTGCCTCGACCGCCACCTCGCCGAACGCGGCGACAAGGTGGCGATCATCTTCGAGGGCGACGACCCGAACGAATCGCGCAAGCTCACCTACCGCGAACTGCACGCCGAGGTGTGCAAGTTCGCCAACACGCTGAAGCACCTCGGCGTGGCCAAGGGCGACCGGGTGGCGATCTACCTGCCGATGATCCCCGAGGCCGCGGTAGCGATGCTGGCCTGCGCGCGCATCGGCGCGATCCACTCCGTGGTGTTCGGCGGCTTCTCGCCCGACTCGCTGGCCGGACGCATCGCCGACTCCGCCTGCAAGCTGGTGGTGACCGCCGACGAAGGCGTGCGCGGCGGCAAGAAGATCCCGCTCAAGACCAACGTGGACGAAGCGCTCAAGCGCCCCGGCACCAACAGCGTGGAAACCGTGGTGGTGGTGCGCCGGACCGGCAGCGCCGTGCCGATGCAGTCGCCGCGCGACCGCTACTGGCACAACCTGATGGACGGCCAGAGCGCCGACTGCCCGGCCGAGCCGATGGAAGCCGAGCACCCGCTGTTCATCCTCTACACCTCCGGTTCCACCGGCAAGCCGAAGGGTGTGCTGCACACCAGCGGCGGCTACCTCGTCTACACCAGCTATACCCACGAGTGCGTGTTCGACCTGCGCGAAGACGACATCTACTGGTGTACCGCCGACGTGGGCTGGGTCACCGGCCACAGCTACGTGGTGTACGGCCCACTGGCCAACGGCGCCACCACGGTGATGTTCGATGGCGTGCCCAACTACCCCGATTTCAGCCGCTTCTGGCAGGTGGTGGACAAGCACAAGGTGACGCTGTTCTACACCGCGCCCACCGCGATCCGCGCGCTGATGCGCGAGGGCGAGGCGCCGGTGAAGAAGTGCTCGCGCGCTTCGTTGCGCGTGCTCGGCACGGTGGGCGAACCGATCAATCCCGAAGCCTGGGAGTGGTACCACCGCGTGGTGGGTGACAGCCAGCGGCCGATCGTGGACACCTGGTGGCAGACCGAGACCGGCGGCATCCTGATCACCCCGCTGCCCGGCGCGATCGCCACCAAGCCCGGCTCCGCCACCAAGCCGTTCTTCGGCATCAAGCCCGCCATCGTCGACGCCAACGGCGAGGTGCAGGAAGGCGTGGCCGAGGGCAACCTGCTGCTCACCGACTCCTGGCCGGGCCAGATGCGCACGGTGTACGGCGACCACCAGCGTTTCATCGAGACCTACTTCAGCGCCTACCCCGGCAACTACTTCACCGGCGACGGCGCGCGCCGCGACGAGGACGGCTATTACTGGATCACCGGCCGCGTCGACGATGTGATCAACGTCAGCGGCCACCGCATCGGCACGGCCGAGGTGGAAAGCGCGCTGGTGGCACACCCCAAGGTGGCCGAGGCCGCCGTGGTGGGTTGCCCGCACGACATCAAGGGCCAGGGCATCTACGCCTACGTCACCCTGGTGGCAGGCGAAACCGGCAGCGACGAACTGAAGAAGGAACTGGTGGCGTGGGTGCGCAAAGAGATCGGCCCGATCGCCACGCCCGACTACATCCAGTGGGCGCCCGGCCTGCCGAAGACCCGCTCGGGCAAGATCATGCGCCGCATCCTGCGCAAGATCGGCGAGAACCAGCCCGACCAGCTCGGCGACATCTCCACGCTGGCCGATCCGAGCGTGGTGAAGAATCTCGTCGAGGAGCGCCTGATCAAATAAGCACGGTAGGAGCGCACCTTGCGCGCGGAAGCTTTTGCCCCGGTCAGCGCCTGAATCACCGCGCACCGGGTGCGCTCCTACACCAAGCCGCCATGCCCGACATCCTGATCGCCGATGACCATCCGCTGTTCCGCGATGCCTTGCAGCGCGCGGTGCTAGCCGCGTTGCCGCAGGCGCAGGTGCGCAGCGCCGACAGCGTGCATGGCCTGTACACGCTGATCGAGCAATACCCCGACGCCGACCTGTTGTTGCTCGACTTGCACATGCCCGGTGCGCGGGGCTACTCCGCACTGGCGCACATCCGCGGCCAGTACCCCGGCCTGCCGATCATCGTGGTGTCCGGCCACGAGGAGGCCCAGGTCGCGCGCCGCGCGCTCGCCCATGGCGCCGCCGCCTATATCCCCAAGTCCACCGCCGGCGAGGAGATCGTCCACGCCATCCGCGCCGTGCTCGACGGCGACGTGTGGTTGCCGCCGCAACTCGTCGGCGGCCGCACCGAACTCAAGCCCGACGAGGCCGATATCGCCGCCCGCGTCGCCGCGCTCACCCCGCAGCAGTTCCGCGTACTCACCATGATCGCCGAAGGTCTGCTCAACAAGCAGATCGCCTGGGAACTCGGCGTCTCCGAAGCCACCGTGAAGGCGCACATGACCGCCATCATGCGCAAGCTCGGCGTCAACAACCGTACCCAGGTAGCGCTGGCGGCCAGCCAGCTCGCCATCGAACCCGGTGCGATGCAGCCGTTGCCGGAGGATGAGGACGGGGAGTGAAGGTGAGGTCCTCGGCCATGGCGTTGGCCATGTGTGCTGCCCTCATGCGCGTATGGCCTGCCCCTGGCGCGACATGCATATCCGCGTTCTCGGGTTGATAGGACAGAACAACGTCGTCCTGTGCGACGGGTAAGCGAGTCCGTCCGCGCGAAGCTATCCAAGCTATTGATTGCTCTATTTATTTCACCGCTTGACGCAATCGCGACTGCAGTGGAGCATGGCGTGCATATGCCCCGGTCCGGGGTCTGCCAGGCATTGGGCACAAGGTGGGGATGTGGGACTTTCCATCATTTTGATCTTTGCGATCATCGCCTTGTATTTTGCCTTACGCATCGGCACCGCGATGGGCAGAAAAGCTCCGGCGTTGGTTAGCCTGGTATTTGCTGCGGGCGCCGTCATATCCGCTTTTTACTGGCTGTTTGTCTGGAAGCTCAGCAGTTACGAAGGCGCGGGTGCAGGCGTTGCGATCTTCTGGGTCTTTGCGAAGACGTTTGGTGTCGTTTGTCTGGTTGCGGCGGGGGCTTTGCTGTTCGGCACTTCGACGCGTGGCAACCTACCGCCAGATGCCTGATATCTCATTCCGGCGAACGCCTTGCGCGACGCCAAATCCGGACGTCAACTGAGGCGACATGGCCACCGATCCCGACTTCATCGATTACGCAGCCGAGCAGATCGCACTCGGCAACCGGCTCAGCCACAAGAAGATGTTCGGCGAGTACGCGCTGTATGTGGACGGCAAGGTGGTCGCCTTCGCCTGCGACAACAGCCTGTTCGTCAAACCTTCGGTTGCCACGGACACGCTGGCTCCCGAGCTTCCGCGGCGGCCGCCCTACCCTGGCGCCAAGGATTATCCCGTCGCGGACGAACTGCTCGACGACTCGGACCGCCTGCGCCAGCTGATCCTCGAGACGGCCGCCCTGATGCCCGTACCGAAGCCCAGGGCCGCCGCGGGCGACAAGCGCAAACCAAAGCGCTGATCGCTACGGTGTCGAACCGTGTATTGAGTGCACGCTCTGTCTGCACTCATGCATCGGCACTCTCTTCTCCCCGCTGCCTCACCAGCGCCGTCAGCAACGCGCGCAGCGCCGCCGGCTTCACCGGCTTGTGCAGCAGCGGATAACCGAGCGCGCGGGCGCGCTGCATGAGCTCGCTGCTGCCGTCGGCGGTGATCAAGGCGGCGGGCGGCAATGGGTGGCGGGCGGCCCGCAGCTGCTGCAGCGCGTGCAAGCCATCGACGCCTTCGGCGAGGTGGTAGTCGGCGAGGATCAGGTCGACCGGGCCGCGGCGCAGCTCGGCAGCGGCGGCATGGACGTCGCGCGCAATGCGGCAGTCCACACCCCAGCGGCCGAGCAGGGCACGCATGCCGTCGAGGACGGCTGCGTCGTCGTCGAGGCAGAGCACGGTGAGCGGCAGCTGTTCGTCGCTGCCGCCGCGGCGCACCGCCTGCCGCGGTGGCGGCGCAGCGACCGCGCGCGGCACGATTATCGTGAAACAACTGCCGTGGCCTGGGCGCGAATGCAGGTCGAGCCGGTGGTTGAGCATGACCGCGATGCGGTCGCAGATCGACAAGCCCAGGCCCAGGCCTTTCTCGCCCCAGGGCGAGGGCTGCTCCAGTCGCTGGAACTCGCCGAAGATGCGCGCGCGCTGCTCGGCGGGGATGCCGGGACCGGTGTCCCACACCTCGACGCGCACCTCGTCGCCGGCGCGGCGCGCGCCCAGCAGCACGCTGCCGCGCTCGGTGTAGCGCAACGCGTTGGAGAGGAAGTTCTGCAGCACGCGGCGCAGCAGTTGCGGGTCGCTGCGCACGGCGAGCCGCGTGGGCGCCACGCACAGGTGCAGGCCGCGCTGCTCCGCCAGCACCGCGAACTGGCTCTGCAGCGATTCGAACAGCTCGGCCAGCGCGAAGTCGCCGATCTCCGGCTGGTAACTGCCGGTGTCCAGTCGCGAGGTGTCGAGCAGGGCGTCGAGCAAGTCCTCGGCGGCGCGAAATGCGGCGTCGATGCGCTCGGCCAGTTGCCGCGATTCCGCATCCAGCGCCGGCTGCTGGCGCAACGCGGAGGTGAACAACCGCGCAGCATTCAGTGGCTGCAACAGGTCGTGGCTGGCGGCGGCGAGGAAACGCGTCTTGGATACGTTGGCGGCCTCGGCGGTGCGTTGCGCCTGCGCGGTGGCAGCCAAGGCTTCGCTGAGCTCGGCGGTGCGCTGGCTCACGCGCTGCTCCAGCGTCTCGTTCGCCTCGATCAGCGCCTGTTCGGCGCGCTTGTACGCGGTGACGTCGGTGTAGGTGGTGACATAGCCGCCGCCCGGCAGCGCGCGGCCGCGCATCTCGATGGTGCTGCCGTCCGCGCGAACGCGCTGGAATACGTGCGGCGTGCCGGCGCGCAAGTGAGCGAGGCGCTTTGCAACTTGCGCTGGCGCTTCGCCGGGACCGCATTCGCCGTGTTCGGCATTCCAGCGGATCAGGTCGGCCACCGGCACGCCCACGTAGACCATGCCGTCGGGGTAGCCGAACAGTTCCAGGTAGCGCCGGTTCCAAGCCACCACGCGCATCTGCGCATCGACCACGCTGATGCCTTGCGAGACGTTTTCCAGCGTGGAGGACAGCAGTTCGCGGTTGAATCGCAGTTCCTGCGAGGCCTCGTCCATCAGCGCCATCGCCTCGGCGATGTCCAGCCCCGAACCGGACAGCACGCCTATCAGGATGCGCCGCGCGCTGGCGGTGCCCACCGCGCCGGCGAGCAGGCGTTCAGTGTGCTGGATCAAAGCACGCTCGGCTGCCTCGCCCGGTTGCAGCGGCTTGCCGTGACGCAGCGCATAGTCGTCGAACGCGCGCTGGGTGCCGCGCACGCCGATGATGCGTTCGGCGATGGTGCGCAGATCGGCCACCCGCACGCGGCCGCGCCAATCGCCCGCGCCGACGCGGCTGGCCGCGTGCGGGTCGACGAACATCGCGGCGTGCAGACGCTCCTCCAGGCTGGGTCGCCAGCGCAGCGAGACGAATACCAGGCAGGCCACGTTGACCAGCAGCGACCAGAACATGCTGTGCAACACCGGATCCCAGCCGTTGGTGCCGAACAGCGCCTGCGGCCGCAGCCAGGACAGCCCGAGCGGGCCATGCTGCAACCATGGCGCGGCGTGGTTTATCGCCGGCAGCAGCAAGGTGTAGATCCATATCGCGAACCCGGCAAGCAGGCCGGCCACCACACCGCGCTGGCTCGCGCCGCGCCAGTACAGCGCGGCCACGATCGCCGGCGCGAACTGCGCTACAGCCGCCAGCGACAGCAGTCCGGTTGCCGCCAGGTTTTCCACATCCGCGGCCAGGCGGTAGTAGGCATACGCCATCAGCGCCAGCACGACGATGGCGCAGCGGCGCACGCGCAGCAGCAGCCGCGACACATCGCTGCGCTGTTCCATCCGCAGGTGCCGTATGCGCAACAGCAGCGGCAGCGCCAAGTCGTTGCTGACCATGGTGGACAAGGCCACCGCGGCCACGATCACCATGCCGGTGCTGGCGGAGAAGCCGCCCAGGTAGGCCAGCAGCGCCATGCCATGGCTGCCGTGGGCCAGTGGCAGATTCAGCACCCACGCGTCGGGCGCACCGTCGCGCACGGCGGTTAGCAAACTACCGGCCGCCACGATCGGAAGCACGGCAACGCTGACCACCACCATGTAGCCCGGTATCAGCCAGCGTGCGCACCCCAGGTCATCCGCGTCCTCGCATTCCACGACGCCGATCTGGAACTGCCGCGGCAGGCAGAACATCGCGCAGAACGCCAACACCGTCTGTGCAATGAAATTGGGCTGCGCGATCTGGTGCACGTGCTCCAGCGGCAGCGCCAGTACGCCCTTCAGGTCAGGCGCATGCCAGTACGCGTAGAGCGCCAGCACGGCGAAGGCGAGCAGCTTGATCAGCGATTCCAGCGCGATCGCCAGCATCAGGCCATGGTGGTGTTCGCTGGCGTCGATGCTGCGCGTTCCGAACAGGATCGCGAAGACCGCCAGCAACAGCGCGCACCAAAGCGCGGTATCGCCGATCGGTCCGGGTGTCGATGTCGCCCCCTGCAGCACCGCATACGACATCGCCACGCCTTTCAGCTGTAGCGCCAGATACGGCACCACCGCCACCACGGCGATCACCGCCACGAGCGCCGCCAGCCCGTGCGACTTGCCGAAGCGCGCGCCGATGAAGTCGGCAATCGAGATGATGTTGCGCCGGGACGCCACCCGCACCAGACGCTGCATCAGGCCATATCCGGCCAGGAACAGCAAAATCGGTCCCAGATAGATCGGCAGGTAAGCCAGCCCGGAGCGCGCGGCCGTACCTACCGCGCCGTAAAACGTCCACGAACTGCAATAGGTGGCCAGCGCCAGCGCATACACATAGGGCCGCAGGCGCGGCTGGCGCGGATACAGCGGGCGACGATCACCCACCCAGGCCACCCCGAACAGCAGCCCCACATACAGCAGCGATACCAGCAGCAGCAGCCAGCCGGCGATCAAGCGCTTTCTCCCGTGACTCCAAGGATGCGAACCGCCCGCTTGTGCGCAACGGCGCCTGTCCGTCAGCATGCGCGCATGCAAGCCTTCGACGGATTCCTGCCCACGAAAGTAGCAGAGCCTCTGCGCGCTGACGAGATTCACGTCTGGCGCCTGCATCGTGCCAAGGGCGCGGGACGCAAACCGCTGCTGGCCCTGCTCGCGACCTACCTCGATGTCGAACCAGCCGCGGTACGCTTGGTGGCCGGCGAACACGGCCGTCCCGCGCTGGACCCGGCCCACGGCGGCACGCTGGATTTCAACTGGTCGCACAGCGGCGAGCAGGCACTGGTGGCCGTCGCCCGCGGGCTTGTGCCCGGCATTGACCTGGAGCTGCGCCGCACGCGCGCCAGCGCGCTGGAGATCGCGCAGCGCTTCTTCACCGCCGACGAGGCTGCCTGGCTCGCCACCTTGGACGAGGACGCGCGCCACGCAGCCTTCCTCGAACTGTGGACCGGGCGCGAAGCCGTGCTGAAGGCGCTGGGTCGCGGCCTCGCGTTCGGACTGGACCGGCTGGCGATCCGCAGCGATGCTGCAGGCCTCTCACTGCAACGGCTCGACGGCGAGGATCCAGGCGCATGGCAGCTGCATCGACTCGGCGTCGGTGCCGATGCGTTTGCCGCGCTGGCCTGGCGCGGCACGCCGCGCCACATCCGTGGATTCGCGCTTGCCGACGCGAGCTGATCGGCGCAGTGTTGCGTTTCCTCCCGTTCCCTACGCCACGATTCGCCCGTCATGACCTTGCTCAGTGTCAACCTCAACAAGATCGCCGTGCTGCGCAATTCGCGCGGCGGCCACGAGCCCGACATCTGCCACGCGGCACAGACCTGCATCGAGAACGGCTGCGGCGGCATTACCGTGCATCCGCGGCCGGACCTGCGCCACGTACGCCCCGACGATGTGCGTGCGCTGGCCGCGATGCTGCGCGGGCGGGTGGAATACAACATCGAAGGCAATCCGTTCGCTGCGCCGCGTGGTGCCTATCCTGGCCTGATCGCGCTCGCGCGGGAGGTGCGTCCCACCCAGGTGACCCTGGTGCCTGACGGTGACGGCCAGATCACTTCCGATCACGGCTTCGATCTGTCACGCGACCTGGATCGCTTGCGGCCGCTGGTGGACGAGCTCAACAGCATCGGCTGCCGGGTCAGCCTGTTCGTGGACGCGGGCAGCCAGGATTTCGCGGCGGCGAGGGCGATCGGCGTGCAGCGCATCGAGATCTACACCGGCCCCTATGCCGAGGCCTTCGCCGATGGCGAACCCGATACGGTGCTCGCGGACTGCGCCGCGACCGCGCGGCAAGCGCAGCAGGCGGGACTGGCGGTGAATGCGGGGCACGATCTCAGCCAGGCGAACCTCGGCACGTTCAAGGCTGCGATCCCCGGACTGGCCGAGGTGTCGATCGGCCATGCCTTGATTGGCGAGGCACTGTACGAGGGCCTTGCGACCACGGTGCGCAACTATCTGCAGATACTGCGCTGAGCTTGCCGGCCGGAATGCATCCGGCCTTATGGACGTCCAGACACTTTCTGGCCCCACAAACGACAACCCCCGCACTGGGCGGGGGTTGTCGCGGGTAACGCTGTTGTCCGGTAGCAGCGGGCTTACTGCCCGTTGTCTGCGAATCCGATCTTGGTCAGGTTGTACTGCTTCGCGTCTGCCAGCACGGTAGCGACGTACTGGTAGGCGGTGGCATCGGCTGCCTTGATCTGGATTTCCGGCTGGTTGCTCTGCTGGGCGATCACCGCGAGCTGTGCCTTGAGGCCCAGCTCGTCGACCGGCGTGTCGTTCCAGTAGAACGCGCCGCTCTGGTCGATCTTGAGATTGATCGGCTCGGGCGGGTTCGTCGGCGGGGTCTGGTCCGGATTCGGCTGCGGAAGATCGATCTTGATCTTCTCCAGCGGAATCGGCGCCGTCACCATGAAGATGATCAGCAGCACCAGCATCACGTCGATCAGCGGCGTGATGTTGATGTCCGCCATCGGGCCGCCCGTGGACTTGGTGGAAAAGGCCATGGTTGCTTACTCCTTCGGCGGCTCGGTAGTCATGAAGCCGACGTGCACCATGCCCTGGCCCTTCGCATCACTGATGACCTTGAACACGTCCTTCCACTGGATCGCCTTGTCGGCACGGATCTGCAGCTCGGGCTGCGGTGTCTTCTGCGCTGCCACCGCCAGCTGGGACTTCAATTCCGCCTCGCTGACCTGGTGGTCCTGGAAGTACATCGAGCCGTCGTCCTTGATCGCCAGATCCAGCGGCGGGGTTTCCGGCGCCTTCTCTTCGGTGCTCTTGGGGTTCGCGATCGGCACCGTGACGGTGACCGGGTGGGACATCAGCGGCGCCGTGATCATGAAGATGATCAGCAGCACCAGCATCACGTCAGCCAGGGGCGTGACGTTGATTTCCGAAACCGGACCGCCGGTATTGCCTCCGACGCTCATTGCCATGGATCAGACCCTCACTCGACGCGCGAGCCAGTCGCGAAGAAGTCGTGCAGGTCGTGCGCGAATTCGTCGAAACGAGCGAAGATGACGCGGTTCGAACGGTTGAAGAAGTTGAACGCGAGCAGCGCGGGGATAGCGGTGAACAGACCGATCGCGGTCATGATCAGCGCCTCGCCCACCGGGCCGGCCACGGCGGTCATCGAAGCGTTGCCGCTGGCGGCGATGCCGATCAGGGCGTGGTAGATGCCCCACACGGTACCGAGCAGACCGACGAACGGAGCCGACGAACCCACCGTGGCGAGCAGGGTCTGGCCGCCTTCGAGGCGCAGGCTCTCACGGGCCACGGCCTGGCGCAGCGCGCGGTCGACGAACTCGGAACGGCTCAGCGACTCGGCCAGGCCACCCTTGTTGGCCTGCTGGTGGTGGGCCACCGCCGAGGCGGCGTCCAGCGCGATCTTCGAGAACGGTTCGCCCTTGGGCTGGTTTTCCAGCTCGCGGATCGCGTCCTGGGTGGACGGGTTGTTCCAGAAGCCGTTGATGACGCCATCGGCGCGGCCCTTCACCATGCTGTTGCGGATGGTGTTGGCGATGATGAAGTACCAGGACAGGAAGGACATCACCACCAGGGTGACGAACACCACCCAACCCAGCCAGTCGAAGCCCTGGGCGAGGTTGGCGAAGCCCATCTGCTTCATGGCTTCGGCGTTGGAATTGCCCGCCACTTGGGCGGCATCGGTCGGTGCAGGAGTCTGTAGGAACATAACGCTACCCTTGGGAAGTCAAGCGTGAACTGTAGAGGCTGTAACGAGGATTACAGGTTGTTGAGGTTGAAGGTGATCGGAACGCGTGCGTAGCCTTCCACCTTCTTGCCGTTCTTGATTTCAGGATTGAAGCGCCACTTCTGTGCCGCTTCGATCGCCGCGCGATCAAGCTCGTGGTATCCGCTGGACTTGTCGACCTTGATGTCCTTCGGTACACCATCGACGCCCACTAGGATCAGCAGGGTCACCGTGCCTTCATGGCGCTGGCGGATGGCCTGTGGCGGATACCGGGGATTCGGTCGGCTGCCATAAGACAGATCCGAACCTGCAGCGATATCTGCCGGCGGTGCAGGCGGCGCAGGCGGGGCCGGCGGCGCGGCAGGAGTCGCGTTCTGCGACACCTCGGTCACCGGCGGCGGCGGGGCCGGCGGCGGCGGAGTCGGCGGCGGAATCACCTGCTTGATGATCTTCGGCGGCGGCTGCTTCGGCGGTTCCGGCGGCGGCGGCGGCGGTGGCGGCGGCGGCGGCGGCGGCTCGATGAAGTTCACCTGCACGATCTGCTCTTTCTTTTCGTGCTTCTGGCTGGGCGGCGCCATCGGCGCGAGCAGCACGAGAAACGCGAAGGCATGCAGGCCGATGGCGAATGCCAACGCCCAGGTGCGCTTCCAACTGAACGTGTCGCGCTCAGTGTCGTGGATACTTGAGGCCATCTGTCACTATCTGGAGCTGGGAACGGAGAAAGCGTCACCGCCGGTCCGGCAAGTCCCGTCTGGCATATGGACGGAACGCGCCGATGGAGTTACGCAGGGAAGTTTCAACGGTACAACAGCGTCTGGCTTTTGTATAGCGCTCGCATGGCAGCCGGATGGACGTCCATCTGCCACACAATTCCTTAGCAAATCACTTGCCCACGCCAGCCTTACGCAGCCATTCCTTGGCCTTGGCCGCCGTATCCGGATCCTTGGCAGCTTCCATCATCGCGGTGATCGCGCCGGGCTTGTCCTTCATCTCGCGATCCGCCTCGGCCAGCACCATATAGGCCTGTCCCTTGTGCTGGACACCCTTGCCGAGGCCCTGCGTGAGGTACTTCTTCGCTTCGGCGAATTTCTGGTCCTGGAAGTAGACCTTGCCGAGGGCCACGTCGAGCTCGCCGTCGCTGGCCAGCCCCGCGCCCTTCTGGTAGTAGCCGATCGCCTTGGCGTCATTCTCGCCGATCATCGCGGCATCGCCGGCCAGCTTGTAGTTGGCGGCGCTGGGCTTGATCACCCCCTTGGCCGTGCCGTCGTCGAAGACGGCCAGCGCCTTCGCGCCGCCAGCCTTGGTATCGCCGCCGTTCTGCGCCTGCAGCAGGTAGGCCTTGACCAGCAGAATCCAGTCGGCCTCGTCCTTCATGGCGCCGTTGGTGCGGCCTTCTTCCAGCACCTTGATCGCACCGGCATAGTCCTGCTGCTGCAGCAGGATGGCGCCGGCGTTGTGCATCAGGCCGCTGTCGGTGGGGTTCTTCTCGTATTCGGATTGGGCCATCTTGGCCGCGTCGGCACCTTGGCCGGAATCGGCGTAGCTGGCCATCAGAATCTGGTTCCAGGAATTCTGCGGCTTGTCGGTGAGCGACTTGGCCTTCTGGATCGCTGCGATCGCCTCCGGATACTTCTGGAGGTTGTAGTCGTCCAGGCCCTGCACGCCGTAGGAGTCAGCGGTTTCTTTCTTGCCTTGGTCGCGCCACTTGGCGACGGTATCCAGCGAGGCCTGGTACTGCTCGTCGGCAGCGAGCACCTGGGCCAAGGTAAACATCTCGTTGAAATAGGTGTCGTTCGGCAATACGCCGTTGTCCAGCGAACTCTTGAACTGTGCGATCGCGCCCTTTGTGTCGCCGTTCTTGAAGGTGATGTTGCCCATCAAGTACTGCGCATACGCCTTGGCGTATTTGCTGTCGCTCTTGTCGATGACCGGCTGCAGCAACTGCGCGGCCTTGGCCATGTCGCCGTTGTTGAACGCCTCCCCGGCGTCCTGCAGCGCCTTCTGGTCCTTTTCGCTCTTCAGATCCAGTTTCGGCTCGGCGCGCGTGGTGTTGGGGTATTCCGAGGATTGCTTCTTCGACGAGTCAGCTGCATGGACGGGCGCTGCGGCGATGGTGAACGCCAGCGCGGCGCCGGCCAGCATCGTGAACAGGGGCGTGTGCTTCATGACCATCCTCGTTTCGGGTTTTACGCAATGCATCGTGCGCAGGGGATCGTTGAGACTACCCTGTCCAATGTGTGAATGACAAGTCGCAACGCGGCAAAAAAGCACTTGCGAGATCAATGAGTTGCGTGAGGGTAGCCCATACGCGGTCGAATTGGCGTCATTTCGGGCGGCTGGTCACGGCAAATCGTCCAATCGCCGGCCCAGGCAAAGCTGCCGCACTGCGTCATGTATTAATGAGTTAATGCATTAGATGACATCGCCGCAAGCAACCGCACGACAGACCGAAGGCCTGCCGTGCGGGGAATTCAGATGTCGAGATTGGCTACTTTCAGCGCGTTTGCTTCGATGAAATCGCGCCGCGGTTCAACTGCCTCGCCCATCAGCATCGAGAACATCTGGTCGGCGGCAAACGCATCCTCGATGCCGACCTGCAGCATGCGGCGGGTTTCCGGGTTCACCGTGGTCTCCCACAGCTGCTCCGGGTTCATTTCGCCGAGACCCTTGAAGCGCTGGATGGTGCGACCCTTCTTGGCCTCGTCCAGCAGCCAGCTGCGCACGTCGGCGAAGCTGGTGACGCCACGCGAGCCATTGCCGCGGCGAACCACCGCCTCGGCCTGGACCAAGCCGGCGAGTTGCTGGCTGACGTGCAGGATCGGGCGGAACTCGGCCCCGGCGAAGAACGGCTGCGGCAGCAGCAAGGTATGGCTGAGACCGTGCTGGTCGCGCACCACCTCGATCGCCGCCGGCTGCTCGCCCTGCGCGGGGCGCAGCGACAGCCGGTAGCGCGGCTTGCCCAAGCCGCTGGCCGCGAGCCGGTGGGTGATGCAGTCCAGCCAGGCCTGCATGGCGGCCTGATCGGCCCACAGTTCCGGTGTGACTGGCGCGTGCTCCAGCAGCGCCGACAACACGCTGGTATCGAAACGGTGGCCGAGGCGTTCGATCTGGTCCAGCGCGGTCTGGTAGTCGCGCAGCAGCTTCTCCAGTACCGCGCCGGTGATCGCGGGCGCGGCCGGATCGGCCACCAGCTCGGCGTTGTCCACCGCGCTGGAAATCAGATACGCGTTGAGCGCCGCATCGTCCTTCAGGTACAGCTCCTGCTTGCCCTGCTTCAGCTTGTACAGCGGCGGCAGGCCGATGTAGACGTGGCCGCGCTCGATCAGTTCGGGCATCTGACGGTAGAAGAAGGTCAGCAGCAAGGTGCGGATGTGCGAACCGTCCACGTCCGCATCGGTCATGATGATGATGTGGTGGTAGCGCAGCTTGTCCGGGTTGTAATCCTCCTTGCCGATGCCGGTGCCAAGCGCGGTGATCAGCGTGCCGACTTCGGCGGAGGACAGCATCTTGTCGAAGCGGGCCTTCTCGACGTTGAGGATCTTGCCCTTCAACGGCAGCACTGCCTGCGTCTTGCGATTGCGGCCCTGCTTGGCCGAACCGCCTGCCGAGTCACCCTCGACCAGGAACAGCTCGCACAGCGCGGGATCCTTCTCCTGGCAGTCGGCCAGCTTGCCCGGCAGGCCGGCGATGTCCAGCGCGCCCTTGCGGCGGGTCATCTCGCGGGCCTTGCGCGCAGCTTCGCGGGCGCGGGCGGCATCGACCACCTTGGAAGCGATGGCCTTGGCCTCGTTCGGGTGCTCCAGCAGGAACTCGCCCAGCTTCTCGTTGACGGCCTGCTCCACCGCGGTCTTCACCTCGGAGGAAACCAGCTTGTCCTTGGTCTGCGAGGAGAACTTCGGGTCGGGCACCTTCACCGACAGCACCGCGATCAAACCCTCGCGCATGTCGTCGCCGGACAGCGTGACCTTGGCGTTCTTCGCCAGGTTTTCTTTCTCGATATAGCCCTGCAGCGAGCGCGTCAGCGCAGCGCGAAAGCCGGTGAGATGGGTACCGCCGTCGCGCTGCGGGATGTTGTTGGTGAAGCAGAACATCGTCTCGTTGTACGAGTCGGTCCACTGCATCGCCAACTCGATGCTGATGCCGTCCTGCTGGGCGCTGAGGCTGATCACGTTCGGATGCAGCGCGGTTTTCAGCTGGGCGAGATGCTGCACGAACGACTTGATGCCGCCCTCGTAGGCGAAGGTGTCGTGGCGCCCTTCCCCACGCTCATCGCGCAGCTCGATGGTGACGCCGGAATTGAGGAAGGCCAGTTCGCGCAGGCGCTTGGCCAGGATGTCGTAATGGAACTCGATGTGCGTGAAGGTCTGCGGGCTGGGCAGGAAGCGCACGACGGTTCCGCGCCGATCCGACGGGCCTGCGACCTTCAACGCGTACAACGGCTCGCCCAGCGAATATTCCTGCTGGTGTTCCTGACCGTCGCGATAGATCGTCAGCCACAGGTGCTCGCTGAGCGCGTTCACCACCGATACGCCCACGCCGTGCAGGCCGCCGGACACCTTGTAGGAGTTCGCGTCGAACTTGCCGCCTGCGTGCAGCACCGTCATCACCACCTCGGCGGTGGAGCGACCCTCTTCAGGGTGGATGTCCACCGGGATACCGCGGCCATTGTCGCTGACGCTGACCGAACCATCCTCGAGGATGGTCACGATGACATGGTCACAGTAGCCCGCCAACGCCTCGTCAATCGCGTTGTCGACCACCTCGAACACCATGTGATGCAGGCCGGTGCCGTCATCGGTGTCACCGATGTACATGCCGGGGCGCTTGCGGACCGCTTCCAGGCCTTTCAGCACCTTGATGTTGCTGGAGTCGTAATGCGATTCGTTGGTGGGTTCGTTCATGCGGCTACCGGTTCCTGTGCCTGCGGCAGGCGCGGCATAGCGTTGCAAGATGCCGTGCTGCGGTGAATCCTCGATTATAGCAGGGGCGTCAGCTGCCCCTGTTCCACGTGGAACATGCGGTGCGGCAGCCCCCGCAATGGCTCGGGCAAGCAGGTACCGGTCACCAGTACCTGGGCTCCACTTTCCGTGAGTTGCGCGATCACCGAAGCCTGGTGAGCTTCGTCCAGCTCAGAGGCCAGGTCGTCGAGACAGATGACGGGCCAATCGCCATGGTGGTCCGCATACAACCGTGCCTGCGCCAGCATGCAGCCCAGCGCGGCGAGCTTTTCCTGCCCGCGGGAGAGATGTTCCCGCTGAGGCGCATGCTCAAAAGCCAGCGACCAGTCGGCACGATGCGCCCCGAGGCTTGTGTGGCCGCGGCCCAAGTCGCGACCGCGTTGCGCCTCCAGTTGCTCATGCAGATCCCTGTCGTCGGCCCACCCCCTGCGATAACGCAGCTCGGGCGCACCCAGCTCAGGCAACAACGCAGCAACGCAGGCGTGCAAGCTGGGACGCAGACGTTCCAGGTAATTCCGGCGTTGGCTATCAATCCAACCCGCGAGCGCCGACAGCTCAGTCTCCCAAGGGCCGTACAAGGGCGACCCCTGCTCCATTCCTGCCCGTAGCAGACTGTTACGTTGTTTCAGCGCGCGTTGATAGCGGCGCCAGATGTCCAGAAAACCGTGTTCCACGTGGAACACACCCCAATCGAGAAATCGACGACGCTCCTCGGCAGCCCCCGCTATCAAAGCGTGGGAACCCGGTTCGAAACAGGTCACCGCACATTCGGCGATCAGCTGTCCCAGACTCGCGCCCTCGCCTTCAATACGTGCCTCCCACCGCGCGCCCTCACGACCCAGGCCTAGGCGAAGCAGGCGATCGTTCGCCTGCCGCAGCTCAGCGAATACGGACAAGCGGGATGCGCTACGCGCCAGCAAGGCTTCCCGGGCACCGCTACGGAACGAGCGCGCATGCGAAAGCAGGAAGACCGCCTCCAGTACGCTGGTCTTGCCCGCGCCGTTGGCGCCGATAAAGACATTGATGCCCGGTGCAAGCGCGAGGTCTACCTCGTGCAGGCAACGCAATCCCTGGATGCGCAGCCGATCCAGCCTCATGCCCGGCACTTCCCAACGCAACAACGCCGGAGTGTCTCGCGACGACTCCGGCGTTGTTCGATGCAGCTGTAACGCTTGCCGTTGGGCATGCGTCAGAGGCGCAAGGGCATGATCACGTGGCGAGCCTGTTCGCCGTCGTGTTCCTGCACGAGGCAGCTGGACTGGGCATCGCGAAGGCTCAGTCGAGCCTGTTCACCGCGCAGCGCGGAGAGCGCATCCAGCAGGTAGCCCACGTTGAAACCCACGGCGAGATCGGAGACGTGGGTGTCGGCCTCGACTTCCTCCACGGCCTCTTCCTGCTCGGGGTTGTGCGCCACGATGCGCAACTTGCCGGGCGACAGCTCGAGCTTCACGCCGCGGTACTTCTCATTGGAGAGGATCGCCGCACGCTGCAAGGCGCCACGAAGCACTTCGCGATCCAGCACTGCGGTCTTGTCGGCGCCAAGCGGAATCACCGCCTCGTAGTCGGGGAAACGGCCATCGATCAGCTTGGAGGTGAAGGTGACGCCACCACGACGCACACGCAGATGGTTACGGCCGAATTCGAGCTCCACCTCGCCCTCGCCCGGTTCCAGCAAGCCGATCAGCTCGTTGACGCCTTTGCGCGGAATGATGATCTGCCGGCGTGCCTTCACCGAAGTGGCGAGGCTGGTTTCCTTCATGGCGAGGCGATGCCCGTCGGTGGCCACACACCGCAGGCTGTGCTCCTGCAGATCGAGCAGCATGCCGTTCAAGTAGTAGCGCACGTCCTGGTTCGCCATCGCGAACGCAGTGCGCTCCATCAGGTCGCGCAAGGCCTCTTCCGGCAGGCTGACGTTTTCCACCAGCTCGATCGAGTCGATGGTGGGAAATTCGCTGGCAGGCAAGGTGGTCAGGGTGAACCGGCTGCGGCCGGCGTTGAGGGCTACGCGGTCACCGTTGAGCTTGAGTTCGATACCCGCGCCGTCCGGCAGAGCGCGCACGATGTCGAAGAACTTCCTGGCGGGGATGGTGACTTCGCCATCGGCGAGCTTGTCGGCCGCCGTTGTGGCGATCATCTCGACTTCCAGGTCGGTACCGGTGAGCGACAACTGTCCGTCGGCAACCTTGACCAGCAGGTTGGCAAGCACCGGCAGGGTCTGGCGACGTTCCACCACGCCCACGACTTGCTGCAATGGCTTGAGCAGAGCTTCTCGTTGGATGCTGAATTGCATATCTGCGCGTCCCCTATGCCTGCTGTTCTGTCTTTGAAAGAAAGTTGGTAGTGGTTGTAGACGGCGTGGATAAGTTTTTCTTGCCGTTTACTTGTTTTAAATCAATTGCTTGCACGCAAATCTGGGTGTGCGGAAAGCGGTGTCTTCGAAGTGGGTGAATTGTGGATAACTTCACCACGTTTTTCATCCACGCATTATCCACAGCATCCCACCCAGCTTATCAAGAACTTGTGCCTATGCCGGGCCAAAAACTCAACCGGTAAGGGTACGGATCAGCTGCTCCCAGTCTTGGCGCATGCGTGCGTCGGCTTCGCACAACTTCTTGATCGTGCGGCAGGCATGCAGCACGGTGGTGTGGTCCCGACCGCCGAATGCTTCGCCGATCTCGGGCAGGCTGTGGTCGGTGAGTTCCTTGGACAGCGCCATCGCGATTTGCCGCGGCCGTGCGAGCGAACGCACGCGCCGCTTGGAGAGCAGGTCCTGCAGGCGCACGTTGAAGTACTCGGCGGTGATCTTCTGGATATTCGGCACCGTCACGGCCTGGGCGTGGGTAGCCAGCAGGTCGCGCAAGGTTTCCTCGGCGAAGTCGGCGGTGATCGGCTTGCCGTAGAAGTTCGCCCGCGCCGCCAGCGTGTTCAGCGCGCCCTCGAGGTCGCGTACGTTGGAGCGGATGCGCTTGGCCAGCAGCATCGCCACGTGCTCGTCCACCGCGACGCCCTTGTCGTGCGCCTTGGACAGCAGGATCGCCGCGCGCGTCTCGAAATCCGGCGGCTCGATCGCCACCGAGAGGCCCCAGCCCAGGCGCGACTTCAGCCGCGGCTCCAGCTTGTCCACTTCCTTGGGGTAGCGGTCGCAGGTCAGGATGATCTGCTGTTTGGATTCGAACAACGCGTTGAAGGTGTGGAAAAACTCTTCCTGGGTGGTGTCCTTGCCGGCGAAGAACTGGATATCGTCGATCAGCAGTGCGTCCACCGAGCGGAAGCGCTGCTTGAACTGGTCCATGCTCTTGGTGCGCAGCGCCTCGATCATCGCGCCCACGAACTGCTCCGAGCGCAGGTACAGCACCTTGCAGGCGGGATTGTTCTGCCGCATCAGGTTGCCGGCCGCGTGCATCAGGTGGGTCTTGCCGAGGCCGGTGCCGCCATACAGGAGCAACGGGTTGTAGGCCCGGCCCGGGTTCTGCGCCACCTGCATCGCGGCGGCCTTGCCAAGCTGGTTGGACTTGCCCTCGACGAAGGTCTCGAAGGTGTAGTGCGGGTCAAGGTTGTGGCTGAAAGCCGGCGCGGGCACAGCGGCCGGCGGCTCGGCCACCGCGCTGGCGCGCGGCGCCGCGGCGGGCTTGGCAGCGGCGCGCGGCGCGCTGGAGCCCACTTCCAGCCGCACCGGCAGCGCATGGCCGGCGAGTTGGCCGATCAACGTGGTGATCGTGGGCAGGTAACGGTCGCGCACCGTGTCCAGCGTGTACGGGTTGGGGGCGAACAAGGCCAGCCCCGTCCCGTCCTCGCGGGCCTGCAGCGGCATCAGCCAGGTATGCAGATCCTCGGCGCTCAATTCGCCTTCCAGACGCTCCAGACAGCGCCGCCACAACTCACTCATGAATGTTTCTCGTCCACAGGCAGGGGCGCTTGCGCGCGGGGTGGACGGACTAGTCTAGCAGCACGCTCAGGCCTGCCGATCCACGGACTGTCCACACGGATATCCACAAACCGCGCAGCGGCGATCCAGCTCGGAAACGGCGCCGATTTGACAGTGCGCCACCTTGCCGCTCATAATTTCCAACCTTTTTATCCACATTCCCTTCGGAGCAAAGCCATGAAGCGGACCTTCCAGCCCAGCAAGCTCAAGCGCGCCCGCACCCACGGCTTCCGTGCCCGCATGGCCACCGCCGACGGTCGCAAGATCCTCAACGCCCGCCGCGCCAAGGGCCGCAAGCGCCTGATCCCGTAAGCGGCGCGCTCGTGATGAACCCTGCCGGGCTGCCGCGCGAGTTGCGGCTGTGTCTGGCCGGCGACTTCGCAGCGTTGCGAACCGGCAGCGGTCGCCTTGGCGGCCGCTGTTTTCATTTGCGCTACCGGCCCAACGGGCTGGAGCACGCGCGATTGGGCCTGGCGATCTCCAAGCGGGTATCCAAGCGTGCGGTGGAACGCAACCGCCTCAAGCGCCTGCTGCGCGAATCGTTCCGCCGGATCCGCAGCCAACTGCCGCCGGTGGATGTGATGGTGATGGCGCGCGAGCAAGCCTCCGGCCTGCCCGGCACCGAGCTGCTGGCCGACGCCGAGACACTGTGGCGGCGCCTTGCGGCCATTCCGCCGGTTGCACCGGTCGCGGCTCCGAACCATTGATGCCGATGGATGCCGCCGCCACAATCGTGCGTTGACCTTTCTCTTTCCGCTGTGGCCGCGTGCCGCGTGGCATCGTCCGGATCCATGACCCGATGAACCAAACACGCAACTTCCTCCTGTTCGCCCTGCTTGCCGTGGCCTATCTGCTGTTCATGGCCTGGGAGAAGGACTACATGACGCCGCCGGCCGCCGCCAGCGGCGTCGCGAGCGCGGCCAGCGCGCCCGGCGTGCCGAATGTCCAGCCCGGCGCACCGGCCATCAGCACCGCCGCCGCTGCAGGCGGCAATGCGCCCGCCACGCTGGTCACGGTCACCACCGACGTGCTGCGCCTCACCATCGACACCCGCGGCGGCAGCCTGGTGCGCGCGCAGCTGCTGGACTACCCGGTGGCGCCGCGCACGCGCAAGGATCCGAACCCCGCGCCGGTCGATCTGTTCGATGACACCGATGCGCATTACTTCGTGGCGCAGAACGGCTTGGTCAGCAGCAGCGATCCGGCGGCGGCGGACCAGCCCAACCATCTCGCCGTGTTCCAGGCCGCGCAGACCGCGTACACGCTGGCAGCCGGCCAGAACGAACTCGACGTGCCGCTGACCTGGCAGGACGCCAAGGGCCTCACGGTCACCAAGACCTACCGCTTCAGCCGCGGAAGCTACGTGATCGCGCTGGACCAGAAGATCGCCAACGGCGGCAGCACCGCCTGGCAAGGCAATGCCTACACCCAGCTCCTGCGCGCCGAGCCGCCGCACACCGGCAACTGGCTGCAGAACCTCTCCAATCCGGAATCGCGCAGCTTCCAGGGCGCGGCCTGGTACACCGGCGAGAAGTTCGAGAAGCTGCCGTTCAAGAATTTCGCCGAACCCAAGGACAAGCTTGATGCCCCGTTCAAGGGCGGCTGGGCGGCGATGCTCAGGCTGTACTTCTTCGCCGCATGGATTCCGCCGGCCGGCGAGATCGCGCACTACGCCACCGACACGGTGAACCCGGGCAGCGAACATCCGCGCTACCTGATCCGCGCGATCGGCCCCACGCTCAGCGTGGCGCCGGGGCAGAGCGCGGACGCCACGGCGCGCCTGTACGTCGGTCCCAACCGGCAGGGCCAGCTGGACGCAGTGGCGCCGGGGCTCGATCTCACCATCGACTACGGCATGTTCAAGGCGATCGCCGTGCCGATGCACGGTGTCCTGTCGTTCTTCCATTCGCTCGTGAAGAACTGGGGCCTCGCGATCATCCTGCTGGTGCTCGCGATCAAGGGCGTCACCTGGAAGCTCACGGCGATGCAGTACCGCTCCAGCGCCAAGATGCGCAAGCTGATGCCGCGCGTACAGGCGCTCAAGGAGCGTTACGGCGACGACAAGGTGAAGCTGCAGCAGGCGCAGATGGAGCTGTACAAGAAGGAGAAGGTCAACCCGATGGCGGGTTGCTTCCCGGTGCTGATCACGCTGCCGGTGTTCTACGGCTTGTTCTATGTGCTGGAGTACTCGCTGGAGTTGCGTCACGCGCCGTTCCTGTGGATGCCCGATCTCAGCGCGCCCGATCCGTATTACATCCTGCCGGGCATCTACGCACTGGTGATGCTGGGCACGCAATGGCTGAACCCGGCTGCGGCGGGCATGGACCCCGCCCAGGCGAAGATGATGAAGGTGATGCCGCTGCTGTTCACCGTCATGTTCGCGTTCTTCCCCGCGGGCCTGTGCCTCTACTACGCAGTGAACGGCCTGGTGGGCCTGGGCCAGCAGTGGTGGATCACCCATCACGTGGACCGCGAGGAAGCAGCGGCCAAGGTTTAGTTCTAGCGATCATCCTGATCGCGACGATCGAGTGAGCGGCCACCCCTGGCTGCACTGTTCGCTAAAGCGGCCGCGCCGGGTACCGGCGCGGCCGTCTTCGTTTACGCTCATGCCATGAACCCGCACAGCCATCCCGCCGACACCATCGCTGCCATCGCCAGCGCGCCCGGCGCTGCCGGCGTAGGCGTGCTGCGGGTGTCGGGACCTTTGGTGCCGGTCATCGCGCAAGCCTTGCTGGGCCGTGCGCCGCGGCCGCGCCATGCGCATTTCGCCATGTTTCGCGACGCGCTGGGCGAGGCGATCGACCACGGCCTGCTGTTGCACTTCCCTGCGCCTGCTTCTTACACCGGCGAGCACGTGCTCGAACTGCAAGGGCATGGCAGCGCGGTGCTGCTCGATGCCTTGCTGCGCCGCGTCTGCGAACTCGGGGCGCGGCTGGCGCGCCCCGGCGAATTCACCGAACGGGCGTTCCTCAACGGCAAACTCGATCTCGCCCAGGCCGAAGCCGTGGCCGACCTGATCGCCGCCCGTTCGCAGGCTGGTGCGCGCGCCGCGCTGCGCTCGATGGAAGGCGTGTTCTCGCAACGCGTCGACACGCTGCTGCAGGCGCTGATCGCCCTGCGCGTGCACATCGAGGCAGCCATCGATTTTCCCGAGGAGGAAATCGACTTCCTGGCCGATCCCGCCATTGCACGGCAACTTGAAAGCCTGCGTGCGGAACTTGCCGGGCTGCTGCGCGAGGCGCAGCGCGGCCTGCGCCTCAACGACGGCTTGCGCGTGGCCATCGTCGGCCGGCCCAACGCCGGCAAATCCAGCCTGCTCAACGCACTGGCCGGCAGCGAGCGCGCCATCGTCACGGCGATCGCCGGCACTACCCGCGATGTGCTGCGCGAGAGCGTGGCGCTGGACGGCATCGCACTGGAACTCGCCGACACTGCAGGCTTGCGCGACACGGACGACGAAGTCGAACGCGAAGGCGTGCGCCGCGCCCACGGCGAATTGCAACGCGCCGACGCGGCGCTGCTGGTCACCGACACGGAACACGCCGCCGCCGACCTCGCCTTGTTCGGCGCCCTGCCCGCCGGCGCCGAGCGCATCGTCCTGATCAACAAGATCGACCTTGCCCACGCCGCGCCACGCGAGGAAGTCCGCGATGGCATCCGCTGGCTGTGGGCCTCGGTGAAAACCGGTGCCGGCCTCGATGCCTTGCGTGAGCACCTGAAACAACTCGCTGGCGCCGGCAGCGGCGAAGGCGGCTTCAGCGCAAGGCGTCGCCACGTGCTTGCGCTCGAAGCGGTACGCGACCATCTCGACCACGGTGCCCACGCGCTCGCCGCAACGCGTGCCGGCGAGCTCGCCGCCGAGGAATTGCGCCAGGCCCAGCACGCGCTGGGCGAGATCACTGGCAGCTACACCAGCGACGATCTGCTCGGTGCAATCTTCGGCTCGTTCTGTATCGGCAAGTGAGCGGCACGACTACCGCGCGAGTACCGCTTCCACAGCGTGCATCGACGGCATGCCGCCTTGCGCTCCCAACTTCGTCACTGACAGCGCTGCAGCGGCGCAGGCTTTGCGCACCGCTGCAGGCAGGCCTTCGTGCAGGAACACCGCCAGCGCCCCATTGAAAGTGTCGCCAGCGCCGGTGGTGTCGATCGCATCGACCTTGAAGCCGGCTTGCTGCACCGGTTCGGGATGCGCATCGTCGCGATACCACGCACCCTCGCCGCCGCGGGTGAGTACCACGGGGCACGGGGCGCGGCGCATCAGTTCGCGGAAATCCGTCTGCGCTTCGGCGCCGAGCGCGGTGGCCAGTTCGTGCTGGTTGGGGGTGAGGTAGCTGGCGAGTCGCAGCCATTCCGTAGGCAGCTTCTCCGCGGGCGCTGGATTGAGGATCACCGGCACGTTTTCGCGCCGGCCGAGGCGCAACGTGGCTTCCACCGTGTCCAGCGGTATCTCCAGCTGCACCAGCACGGCATCCGCCCGGGCGATAGCGGCGCGCGCCGCCTCGACCTGAGCCGGGGTGACGCGGGCATTGGCGGCGGGCACGACGATGATCTGGTTCTCGCCTTCGGCCACCGTGATGGAAGCGCTGCCGCTGCCCACATCGTCGAGCCGGGCGACGTGGTCGAGGGCGATGCCTTCTTTCGCCAGCCCCGCATGCAGCTGGTCGCCGAAGGCATCGCGGCCCAGCGCGCCGATCATCGTCACCGCAGCGCTCAGGCGCGCGGCGGCCACCGCCTGGTTCGCGCCCTTGCCGCCGGGCGTGGTGAAGAAGCGGCTGCCAAGCAAGGTCTCGCCCGGGCCGGGGAAGCGCGGCGCGAGCGTAACCAGGTCCATGTTGATGCTGCCGACGACGACGATACGGCTCATGCGTTTCCCTTGCGCGGCGGTGGTGCCAAAGAGGCAAGAGTAACCAGCGAGGCGGGCAAAGGGGCAAACGGCCGGTAGAGGTCGTGGACGCTGCGCGACCAGCTGTATCAGTCGTCGAAGTTGCTGCGCAGCAGCGCTTCCACATCCTTGCCGCGGCCGGCCAGCACGGCCTTGGCCGAGTACAGCGCAGTGTGCAGCACCTGGCCCGGCTCCACTTTCGGCGGCATCACCAGCTCGTAGCGATTGACCTTGACGTCGAGCAATGCCGGGCCGGGCTGGGCCAGCAGCTCGCGCACGGCCTCCTCCAGTTCGCCGGACTTTTCCACGCGGCGGGCGTGGAAACCGATCGCCTCGGCCACCTTGGCGAAGTCGGGGTTCAAGAGGTCGGTGTAGCTGTCGAGCAGGCCCTCCACCTTCTGTTCCATTTCCACGAAACCCAGCGAGCCGTTGTCGTACACCACCACTTTGATCGGCAGTTTCTCCTGGATCGCCGTGAGCAAGTCGCCGAGCAGCATGGCCAGGCCGCCGTCGCCGCACAGCGCGACCACCTGCCGATCCGGAAACGCCTTCTGGATACCCAGCGCCGAAGGCATCGCGTTGGCCATCGTGCCGTGTACCAGGCTGGTCAGCGTGCGCCGTTTGCCGTTGCTGCGGACGTGCCGCAGCAGCCACACCATCGGGCTGCCGCCGTCGGCGGTGAAGGCGGCATCATCGGCGGCGTGCACATCGATCAGGTGGGTGAGGTATTGCGGATGGATCAGGCCGTCCTTGCCGGGGCGCTCCTGTTCGGCTAGCTGTTGCAAGGTCTTCTCGCGGTGCTTGAGGCAGTTGCGCAGAAAGGCATCCTCTTCGCGTTGTGCGAGTCGCGGCAGTAGCGCCTCGATCGTGGCCCTGACATCGCCCACCACGCCGAGATCCACCGGATGGCGGCGACCGAGGTGGGTGGCGTCGCTGTCCACCTGGATCAGTTCGGCCTCGTGCGGGTAGAACTGGCTCCAGGCGAAATCCGCGCCGAGCAGCAGCAAGGTGTCGCAGGCATCGATGGCGCGGAAGCCGGATTCCACGCCTAGGATGCCGGTCATGCCCATGTCGTACGGGTTGTCCGGTTCGATGAAGTCCTTGGCGCGCGAGGTGTGCACCACCGGCGCCTTCAACTTGTCGGCCAGCGCCCGCACTTCGCTGCCGGCACCCTCGCAGCCGGAGCCGCAGTACAGCGCGATGCGTTTGCCGGCATTGAGCCGTGCGGCGACGGCGCCCAGTTCCGCATCGGACGGGCGCAGCAGCGGTTGTGGCCGGTGCGGGCGGAACGGCAGGCCTTCGTCCACCTCCATGGCGGCCACGTCGCCTGGGACGATCACGACGGCGACGCCGCGCCGGTTCAGCGCCGTCTGCGCCGCCAGTGCCACCACGCGGCGGGCTTGCGCGGGCGAGTGGATCGGCTGGCAGAAGTGGCTGCAGGTTTCGTAGATAGCCTTGAGGTCCACCTCCTGCGGGAAGTCCATGCCCAGTTCGCTGGTCGCGACCTGGGTGGCGATCAGTACCACCGGCGCGCGGTTGCGGTGCGCCTCGAACAAGCCGTTGACGAAGTGCAGGCTGCCCGGTCCGCAGGCGCCGGCGCAGGCGGCCAGGTCGCCGCTGAGCAGCGCATCGCCACCCGCGGCCATCGCGCCGGCTTCCTCATGGCGCATGTGGATCCAGTCGATCTTGCTGCGGCGGATCGCGTCGGTGATGTGGTTGAGCGTGTCGCCGGCGATGCCGTAGCAGCGTTTCACGCCGGCGTCCTGCAGGGTTTCGACAATGATGTCCGCGACTTTCTTCCGGGCCATGGAAGCGGTTCCGTGGAGAGGGACAAGTCGCCGATTCAACGGCAGTGCGCGGAAATTTCGAGTGAACGCCGGAAACGCGGACGCCCGCCGAAAAGGCGGGCGTCCGGGATCATCGGGTTTGGATCGCGTATCGCGGCGTCAGTGCATGTGGCCGATGCCGGCGTCGCCTGGCTCCAGCGCCGGTGCGGGACCGGCCACGGCGAGCAGGGCCTGCGCATAACCGTCGCCGATGCTGAGCGTGGAGACTTCGTCCCAGGCGAAGAACGAGGCCTGGCGCATCCATTCCGCGTCGGGGCTGAGTTCCTGCAGGTAGAAACCGTCGTCGTCGACGCGGACGAGGTGGCCGATGTAGCAGACCTCCTCTTCTTCCTCGGTGTCCACGTGCACGCCGATCACCGCCGACATCGCGCCGGCGGCCTGCACGGCGTCGCGGATCGAATCGAGCGGGAAGCCGCGCGGCAGCTGTGGGGTGATGCCCTTGAGCGCCAGCGCCTTGGCCATGAAGACATGGTGGTGCTCCGGCGATTCAAGCTCGGTGATGTCGCGGTGCCGCATCACGTAGATGCCATCCTCGGTGAGGCCGTCGCCAATCACCCACAGCAGGACGAACTCGCGACCCACGCCGCCCACATAGCCGCAGAAGCTGCCGTGTTCCAGCTCGCCGCGCCACAGGCGCACCATCGTCTGCTGTTGCTGGGCTTCGCGCAGCTGGGCGCGCAGGCCGTTGGTCTTGAACTCGAGAATCTTTGCCATAGCGTGCCTATTTTAGCAGAGCGGCCTCCCCGGCTTGTTTAGAGGATGTTTTCCGGAAATACCGATGAAAAAGCAGTCAAGATGCGCCAAAAGCACGCATCTTGACGTCTTTGGCACGATTCGAACCATGGCTGCGCCGGGTAATGCCAGGTCTCGCCCCCGCTGCGCGCCTTACAGGATGTAGCGGCTGAGATCTTCGTTGCGAACCAGGGTTCCGAGGTTCTTGTCTACCTGTTCGGCGTCGATCAGGTATTTTTCACCGGATTTGTCTGCAGCGTCGTACGAGATCTTCTCCAGCAGCCGTTCCATCACGGTGTGCAGGCGGCGGGCGCCGATGTTCTCGGTGCGCTCGTTCACCTGGTAGGCCACCTCAGCCAAGCGGTCGATGCCGGAGTCGGTGAATTCCAGGCTCACCCCTTCGGTGCCGAGCAAGGCCACGTATTGCTTGGTCAGCGCGTTGTGCGGCTCGCGCAGGATGCGTTTGAAGTCGTCCACCGACAGGGCGCTGAGTTCCACGCGGATCGGCAAGCGGCCCTGCAGCTCGGGGATCAGGTCGGAGGGCTTGGCCAGGGAGAACGCGCCGGAGGCGATGAACAGCATGTGGTCGGTCTTCAGCGGGCCGTACTTGGTGGACACCGTGGAACCTTCCACCAGCGGCAACAGGTCGCGCTGCACACCTTCTCGGCTGACGCCGGCGCCGCCCCATTCGGAGCGCTGGGCGATCTTGTCGATCTCGTCGAGGAAGACGATGCCGTTCTGCTCGGCGGCTTCCACCGCCTGGGCGCGGATCTCCTCGTCGTTGAGCAGCTTGCCGGCTTCCTCCTCGACCAGCAGCGGGCGCGCCAGCTTGATCGCCAGCTTGCGATGCTGGGTCTTGGCGCCGCCCAGGTTCTGGAACATCTGCCGCAGCTGCGCGCCCATCTCTTCCATGCCTGGCGGCGACATGATCTCCACGCCCACGTTCATGGCGAAATCCAGCTCGATCTCGCGTTCGTCGAGGGCACCTTCGCGCAGCTGCTTGCGCAGCTTCTGGCGGGTGTCGCTGTCCGCGGCAGGCGTGGGCGATGCGTCGTGGCTCCAGTCGCTTGGCGTCTGCCGGCGCGGCAGCAAGGCGTCGAGGATGCGGTCTTCGGCGCGGTCCTCGGCCTGCGTGCGCACGCGCTTGATGGCCAGCTCGCGGGTCAGCTTGTAGGCCACGTCGGCGAGGTCGCGAACGATCGACTCCACATCCTTGCCCACATAGCCCACTTCGGTGAACTTGGTGGCTTCCACCTTCACGAACGGCGCGTTGGCCAACGTGGCGAGGCGGCGCGCGATCTCGGTCTTGCCGACGCCGGTGGGGCCGATCATCAAGATGTTCTTCGGGGTGATCTCGTTGCGCATCGCCGGCTCCAGCTGCATGCGCCGCCAGCGGCTGCGCAACGCCACCGCCACGGCGCGCTTGGCGTCGTGCTGGCCGATGATGTAGCGGTCGAGTTCGTTGACGATTTCGCGGGGAGTCAGTTCGGACATGAAGTCACCGGAAGGATGGAGTGCGCGCGGTGCGCGGACAAAGGACGGCGGAACGAAGGCGGCGCGCGGCGCTTACAGCTCTTCGACCGAGGTGTTGTGGTTGGTGTAGATGCAGATGTCGCCGGCGATCTTCAACGCCTTCTCCACGATGGTGCGTGCGTCGAGCTCGCTGTTCTCCATCAATGCCAGCGCGGCGGATTGTGCGTAGGGTCCGCCGGACCCGATTGCGATCAGGCCGTGCTCGGGTTCCAACACGTCGCCATTGCCGGAGATCAGCAACGAAACTTCCTTGTCGGCCACCGCCAGCATCGCTTCGAGGCGGCCCAGGCGGCGGTCGGTGCGCCATTCCTTGGCCATCTCCACCGCGGCGCGGGTGAGGTTGTTGCCGTGCTTGTCCAGTTTCTGCTCGAACAGTTCGAACAGGGTGAAGGCATCGGCGGTGGCGCCGGCGAAGCCCGCCAGCACGTTCTGATCCTTGCCCAGCCGGCGGATCTTGCGCGCATTGGCCTTCATCACGGTGTTGCCGAAGGTGACCTGGCCGTCGCCGCCGATCACGACCTTGCCGTTGCGGCGCACGCTGACGATGGTGGTGGCGTGAAAGGATTCCATAAAAGCTCCAAGGTTGAGCGAACGACATGGGGCCGGCTCACCAAAGCTTCAATGCGGAGCGAACACGCTGGCACGTTCGCCTCCTCTCCCCTTTGGGGAGAGGATTGAGATGAGGGGCGAAGCTGGCGACGGCTCTCATCGAAGCGAATCTCAATGAGGCCCCGCGAGCACCCTCCTCTCGCCCCCCAACCTTTCCCGCTCCTCAGCGCCGGCGTCGTCCATGGAGTCTTCCCGCGCACTCCTCGTCGGGGAGAAGGGTCAAACGCGGAAAGCGTGTCTACTTTTTCCTGGCGCGCGGATGCGCCGCGTCGTACACCTTCGCCAGGTGCTGGAAATCCAGATGCGTGTAGATCTGCGTGGTGGCGATGTCGGCGTGGCCGAGCAATTCCTGCACCGCGCGCAAGTCGCCGGAAGATTCCAGCATGTGGCTGGCAAAGGTATGGCGCAGCAAGTGCGGGTGCAGGTGTTTGGCGAAGCCGTGCGCGAGCGCGAGCTTCTGCAGTCGCGCCTGCACGGTGCGCGGGCTGATCGGTGCGCTGCCGCGACCGCGGAACACCGGTGCTTCCGGGGTCTTGTCGGCGGCCTCGCCCAGCGCGCGCAATGCGGCCACGGCGTGGCGGCCTACTGGCACGATGCGCGTCTTGCGGCCCTTGCCCAGCACACGCACTTCGCCGCCGTCGAGGTCGAGGTCGCCCCAGCGCAGGCCTACCAGCTCGGACAGGCGCAGGCCGGAGGAATAGAACAGCTCCAGCATCGCGCGGTCGCGCACGCCCAGTGCGCCGTCGCCGCCCGCTTCCACCAGGCTGGCGGCCTCGTCCACGTCCAGCACCACCGGCAGCTTGCGGTGCACCTTGGGGCCGCGCACGCCGGCCAGGGGATCGTGTGCCAGCGCGCCTTCGCGGCTGAGCTGGCGGAACAGGCTGCGGCAGGAGGACAGCAGGCGTTGCAGGCTTTTCGGCGCCAGCCCCGCGCGATGCTGGGTAGCGACGAACTGGCGCATGCGGTTCGGTTCCAGCGCCGCGAAATCGCCGATGCCCTGCGCTTCCATCCAGCCCAGCAGCTTGGCGAGGTCGCGGCGGTAGCCGTCTACGGTGTGCGGCGAGGCCTGCCGTTCGCCGGCGAGGCGGACCAGCCAGGTCTCGACCTGTTGTGCCGGGGTCATCAGAGCAGGCTCTAACTCAAGCCAGGTCGTGCGCCCGCGCCAGTGCGGCGGTGACGGTAGCGGCGATCATCTTGAGGAACAACGTGCCCATGCCGGGCTGGAAGCGGTCCGGATCGTGGCTGCCGATCGCGAGGATGCCCGCTTCGCCCAGCGGCATCAGCGCCGCCGAACGGATCGCCGGCGCCTCGTCGCCGAACAGCCGCGCCAGCTTGTCGGGCGACAGCCGGCCGGAAACCGGTTCGTGCCGCTGCAGCACGTCGGCCAGCTCGGGCAGTTCCGCGGCGCCGCCGCCCACCTGGCGTAGCCAGTCCGAGCGCGGCAGGTCCGCGTTGTTGCCGAACAGCATCAAGCGCACCTGCTCGGTGTGGAAATCCTCGCTGAGTCGCGCCATCACCGTACGCGTGGTCACTTCCAGCGTGTTCGCGCGCAGCAGCGCCACAGTGAGCGCGTGCACGCGCTCCATCAGTCGTTCGTTGTCGGCGGCGATCGCGCTGAGTTCGGCGAAGCGTCGTTCCAGCTCGGCATTCTTTTCGCGCAGCTGCTGCAGCTGGTAGGCGGCCAGCGAGGCCACCGCGCCCTGTTCGCGCGGCATGGTGAGCAAGGCGGCCAGCTCGGGGTAGTCGCTGAGGAAGGACGGATGCTCTTTCAGGTAGGCCGCGACGGCGCCGGCCTCGGTGGCGTCATCGGGCAGGGGGGCGTTCATGCGCGTTTACCTCGGGCCGGTGCGTGAGTGCCCCGAGTGTGCGATGGACGCGCCTGCCGAATCAATCGGCGAGCCACGTGCCATCGAATACGAACGCGGCGGGACCGGTCATCCACAGCGTGTGGCCGGGGCCGGGCCAGGCGATGCGCAAGGCACCGCCCGGCAGATCCACCTGCACCTGTTCATCCACCTCGCCGCGCCGGCGCAGGACTGCCATCGCCGCACAGGCACCGGTGCCGCAGGCCTGCGTCCAGCCTGCGCCGCGTTCGTGCACGCGCAACGCGAGATGGCCACGGTCGAAGCGTCGCACGAAACCGGTGTTGGCGCCTTCGGCGAAGCGCGGATGCGTGCTGAGCGCTGGACCCAGCCGTTCCGGCAAGCGGTCGGCCAGCGTGTCCGCCATCACCACTGCATGCGGATTGCCCATCGACACCGCGCCGATCTCCAGCGCGCTGCCGTCGACGTCGATCAGGTATCGATCCGTTTCGGCCTCTGCCGCGAACGGGACTCGCGCCGGCGCGAATGCCGGTTCGCCCATGTCCACGGTGACTTCATGCGGGGTAAGCAGGCGCACCGTCACCGGACCGGACGGGCTCTCCAGCCGCACAGCCTCGCCCAGTGCCAGCGCGCCAGCGCGATGCAGCCAGGCCGCCACGCAGCGCACGCCGTTGCCGCACTGGCCCGAGGGCGAGCCATCGGTGTTCCAGATGCCGTAGTAGAACGCGCAGCTGGGATCGCGTGCCGGTTCCACGCTCAGCAGCTGGTCGAAACCCACGCCGGTGCGGCGGTTGGCCACCGCGCGGATGCGCGCCACATCCAGTGTGAACGGCGTGGTCCGGCAATCGAGCACGACGAAGTCGTTGCCGAGGCCGTGCATCTTGGAGAAGCGCAGCATCGGTGCGCTCAGTGGGTGGCAGCCGGCATGGCGCTGCTGGTAGCGGGCGCCGGTGCCGTCTGTGAAGTGGCCGGAGCGGGCTGGGGCTTCGGCGGCACATAGACCGGCGGGTTCGGATTGTTCGGCATGTACAACGGGCCCTTGTTGCCGCAGCCGGCAAGCATGGCGGCGGCGAGGCAGAGCGGCAGCAGCAGCGGACGGCGCATGGTCGGGTACCAGTGAAGGAGACGGGCGGCGCGCTCGACGCTTGTGGCCGTCGAAGGCGCGCACGGCAGTATAGCGAGCGTGCCGCCGCGGCTTATCATGCATCGGCCTTTCCCCGGAAATCCCCATGAACCCGATCGAGCTGCTGCGCCTGCCCGCCACCGTGCTGCTGGTGCTGGCGGCGGTCTTGCTGCTGCTGAGCCTGCTGCAGCTGCTCACGCTGCGTCGCCGCCTCGATGCCGGCGCGCGGCTGGCTGCGAGCGGGCATGCGCTGCTTTGTGCGGCGTGCTTCGCGCTGGCCGTGCTGCTCGGCGTCAGCGGCTGGGCCTTGCGCGGCTACCGCCTGCTGGGCGAGGAGTCCCCGGTCGTCGACATCGATGCGCACATCCTTTCGCCGCAGCGTTGGGCGCTCACCTTGATCTGGCCCGATGGCAGTACGCGCGAGCTGCAACTGGCGGGCGACGACTGGCGCGTCGAGGCGGTGGTGCTGAAGTGGAAACTGCCCGCCCAGCTCGCCGGTCTGTCGCCGCTGTACCGGCTCGACCGCATCGACGGCCGCTACGACGACCCTGCCCAGGAGGCGAGCGCGCCGCGTACCGTGATCGGCCTCGGCTCCGCCGACGGCTTTGATCTTCTCGACCTGCACCGGCAATACCCGCGCACCTTGCCGATGGTGGATGCGGTCTACGGCAGCGGCGCTTTCTTGCCGCTGGTCGACGGCGGCCATTACAGCGTGACCCTCGCACGCGACGGCGCGCTGGTGGCGCGGCCGGACGCGGCGACGCAGCAGCGCATCAGCTCGCCCTTGGGAGGTTAGCCGGCGCGCTGTTGCAGGAACGCCAGCACGCGCTGCATCAGCAGCGCGGTGGCCGCTGGATCGTGTTCGCCGAAGCTGCGGTCGGCGAAAAGCTGCCGCTCGCGCGGGTAGAGGAACAGCTCCGCCGTGTCGACTGTCCGGGCAACTTCGCGGGCCACGTCGACGTTGCCCAGCCGGTCGTTCGCCGCTGTGCGTCGATGCGCGGGCGCCGCGCACCATCCGGCGGACAAATGCGGCGCAGGAACTTGAATCGCGGCCGCGCTAGATTCGCCTCGCCACGAGGGGCGGCCACGGCTTGCGCGCTCGGGCATCCACTCCACCGGGGAAATGCACATGAAGAAGCTCGCAGGGGTCGTCCTGACCGCCACGCTGTCGCTGGTCGCCGTCGCCGTGTTCGCCGGGCAGCCGGTCCGCGATGTCAGTGCCCATCGCCACCCGAACATCGCCGCGGCGCAGCGGCTGACCGACCAGGCCTACCAGCGCATCGCCGCCGCGCAGCAGGCCAACGAATGGGACATGGATGGTCATGCGGCGAAGGCCAAGGACCTGCTCGATCAGGCCAACCGCGAACTCAAGGCGGCGGCGGAAGCGGCGAACCACAACCGCAAGTGATGGTTGCGCCGCAAGCTTGAACCACACGGCCTTGCCGCGGGCGCGGCAAGGCCGTGCGGGATGTCATGCATCCTGCATGACCAGCAGCTTTTCGTAGCGCCAGGCGTCGGCGCCGTCCTCGTAGTAGCCCGCGGCGTGGCCGATGCGGCGGTAACCCAGCCGCTCGTACAGGCGCGCGGCGCCGTGGTTGTCGGCCCGCACTTCCAGCCGCAGCGCACGGCAGTGTCGACGGCGCGCCAGCCGTTCAGCGGCGTCGAGCAAGGCACTGCCCACGCCCTGACCGCGCGCCTCGTGGTGGGTGGCGATCGAATACAGCCGCGCCACGCCGCTGCGCTTGCGGAAGAACAGCACCGCAGTGCCGAGGAAGCGGTGCGGGCCGGTGCTGGCGACCAGCACCTTGGCGCTGTCGCTGTCTAGATGGCGGCGGAATTGCGCGCGGCTCAGCCGGTCGCTGTCGAAGCTGTGCTCCTCCAATGCCACCAGGTCGTCGAGGTCGGAGAGTTCGGCGGAACGGATGCGCACGGCGGCGGCTGGCGTCATGGATCACGGCCTCGTGTGGCGGAGGGTGCGGCCGGTCGCGCGGCGGGGCCGGCGACCGGGGCGGACTGTAGTGCGCCATCACCAGTGCGGCAATCGCGCCGCGGCGCGGGCACTCAGAAAAGGTTCAGTGCCACGGCCCGTGGCGCGGCTGCGCTGTGCGACACTGCGCGCTCGCGCTCCCCGCCGCCCCGCACGCGGGGCGTTCCCGCAATCGCAAGCCTGAGTGGTGACATGGCCCGTCTGGTCATCGTGGTCGAGAAAGCCTCTGACTGGGGCTCCTACTACCCGTCCGTGGACGTGGTCAGCGCCATGGACTACCTGCGCGAGCCGGCGGGCAGCGACGACGAGCGCACCCACGTGATCAACCTGTGCCGCAGCTACAAGTACCTGGGCACCGGCTACTACGTGTCGCTGCTGGCCGAGGCGCGCGGGCACAAGGTGATGCCCTCGGTGCGTACGATCAACGATCTGGGCCGGCGTTCGCTGTACGGCGTGGACATCGACGACCTCAACCAGAAGCTCACCCACTTCCTGCCCGCCGGTGGCCGCGACACTACCGACTTCGGCATCCTGGTCTACTTCGGCGAGACCGCCTACCCCGCGTTGCAGGATCTGTCGCGGCAGGTGTTCGAATCCTTCCCTTGCCCGCTGCTGCGCATCGAATTCGAGCGCGACCGCGTGTGGCAGGTCAGCTCGATCAAGCCGGTGGGCCTGCACACGCTGGACGACGCCCAGGAAGACGCGTTCGCCGAGGAGCTGGATCGCTTCTCGCGCAAGCTGTGGCGCAAGCCGCGCGCGCGCAAGCTGTACCGCTACGACCTGGCGATGCTGGTCGACCCCAACGAGCAGATGCCGCCGTCGAACCGGAA
Organism: Dyella agri; assembly: GCF_044904705.1. Lineage (NCBI taxonomy): Bacteria > Pseudomonadati > Pseudomonadota > Gammaproteobacteria > Lysobacterales > Rhodanobacteraceae > Dyella > Dyella agri. The sequence continues at coordinate 67,986 of NZ_JADIKL010000006.1, read as the reverse complement.
GGCGCTGAAGCAGTTCGTTGCCGCCGGCAAGGAGCTCGGCATCGAGGTCGACACCATCGGCAAGAACGACTACCAGCGCCTTGCCGAATACGACGGCCTGTTCATCCGCGAGACCACCGCCAGCGACAACCACACCTACCGCTTCGCCCATCGTGCGGAAAAGGAAGGCATGGTGGTGATCGACGACCCGGCCTCGATCCTGCGCTGCACGAACAAGATCTTCCTCAACGACTTGATGGTCTCGCGCAAGCTGGCCGTGCCGCGCACCGAGATTCTCTACCGCGACGACAGCAGGGGCATGAAGGAAGTCGCCGCACGGCTGGGCTACCCGCTGGTGCTGAAGATTCCCGACGGCTCGTTCTCGCGCGGCGTGGTCAAGGTGGAGAGCGAGGCGGCGCTGGACAAAGCCAGCGGCGAACTATTCCAGCACAGCGCGCTGCTGCTGGCGCAGGAATACGTCTACACCGAATTCGACTGGCGCATCGGCGTGCTCAACCGCGAGCCGCTGTACGCCTGCAAGTACTACATGTCGCGCGGGCACTGGCAGATCTACAACCACGCCGCCAAGGGCGACGCGAAGTCGGGTGGTTTCGAGACGCTGCCGGTGGACCGTGCGCCGTCCGAGGTGGTGAAGCTGGCGCTCAAGGCCACCAGCGCGGTGGGCCACGGCTTCTACGGCGTGGACCTCAAGCAGGTCGGCGACAAGCCGGTGGTGATCGAGGTCAATGACAATCCCTCGATCGATGCCGGTGTCGAAGACGCGCATCTCGGCGGCGAGCTGTACCTGCGCGTGATGCAGGAATTCCTGCGCCGGATGGAACGCAAGCGGCAGGGCATCGGCCATTAGATGGTCGCCGCCCGCCGCATCCCTGCGGCGGCCAGCGACGGACGCGGTTCCTTGCATCGACACTCCCTGAACTGCGGCATCCCGGCCGCAGGCATTCCACTGCCAGATGGAATCAATGTCTGCGGTGTGCCCGCCGCTGCGCGAAAAGCTGGCGCGGCAGGCCCGGTTCGAGGACCAGCAGCAGTGCCAGCGGCGCCACCAGCAGCCAGAGCATCGGCGCCCAACCCAGCAGCGCGGTGTGCGCTGGCACCAAAGTAGTGACGAGCAACGCGCCGCCGCTGGCGAGCCACAACAGGGCGATGCCGAGCAGGCGCTCGTGACGACGCTGGTCGATGGCGGTGGGGCGCATGGCGGCTTCCTCGCTGGACGATGGATGCAGCTTGCCGGGATGCCATCTCAGAACCTGCGACGGTCCGCCTTGCCGTCTCCGGGCAGATTGACGGAAAGGGTCCAGACACGCCGCGCCCCATACAATGACCCCCTACCTCAGGAGCACCGCATGAGCCAGCCCTCCCAGTACGCCGTGTTCGGCCACCCGATCGCGCATTCGCTGTCGCCGCGTATCCATCAGGCCTTCGCTCGGCAACTCGGGATCGCGCTGGAGTACGGCACCATCGATGCCGCGCCGGAGGCCTTCGCCGCGGCAGTGCGGCAGTTCTTTGCCGCGGGCGGCGCGGGTGCCAACGTCACCCTGCCGCACAAGGGCGCAGCGTTTGCGCTGGCGGACGAACGCAGCAAAGCGGCGACACGCGCCGGCACCGCGAACGTGCTCGCGCGCCTGCCCGATGGCCGGCTTGCCGCGCACAACACCGACGGCGCCGGCCTGGTGCGCGATATCACCGACCGCCATCGCGTGGACCTGCGTGGCCACGACGCGTTGCTGCTGGGTGCGGGGGGCGCGGCGCGTGCGGTGGCGTGGTCGCTGCTGGATGCGGGCGTGCAGACGCTCACCATCGTCAACCGCACGCCGGAAACCGCCGACGCGCTGGCCGATGCCATCGGCGAACCCGCCCGCGTGCATACCCGCTACTGGCACGACCTCGCCGAGCTTGGCAGCTACGACCTGATCGTCAACGCCACCTCGGCCGGCGTGTTGGGTGGTGGACTGAAACTGCCGATGTCGCTGGTGGGCGCGCGTGCGCTTTGCTACGACCTTGCCTATGGCGCGGCCGCGATCGATTTCGTCGCATGGGCCAGGGCGGCGGGTGCGCGTTATGCGTGGGACGGCCTCGGCATGCTGGTGGAGCAGGCAGCCGAGGCGTTCGAGCTGTGGCATGGCAAGCGGCCCGATACCGAGCCGGTGTACCAGTCCTTGCGCGCCGGCTGAGCGGCAAAAGCCGTCGACTGCCAGGGATCGTGACCGCAAGAAAACACGCAGCCGGATTTGACCCCGTCTAAAAATCCCGGTGCCAGCATGTCCGGCGCAGGGGGTGACGGGGCTTGCCCGCGATGATTCGAAGCATCATCGGGCAGGTCCGTACGCAAGGGGTAATCACATGCTGTGCATGGGGATGTTCAGTCGTTGCCTGGCCGCCGCCGGGCTGACGTGGTTTGCCTGCAATGCCGTAGCCGCCAACCCGGTCGGCTCGACCAACGTGACCGCCGCCGATCCGATGACGCGATGAAAGGGGATAGAGCCATGTCGACTCGTTTGCATTCTGTTCGGAGCTTGAAACTTCCCATGGCGCAGTGCGCTTTGGCGATGTTGGCGTGCGGCGGTTTCTCGGGTGCTTTTGCGCAATCCCTGACGATCGGCTCGCACAACGTGGCCACGGCTGATCCGACCGTGCCACGGCCACCGACGACGCCTTGCGTCGTTCCGCTGTACACCAACGCGTCGTTCGACAACCCGAGCGGTCCGACGCCGATCAACTACACGCCGCCAGCCGGATGCCCTGGCCCCTGGGAAAAAGTCGTGCTCAGCGTCGATGTCAGCATGCTCGGCACCAATCAGTTCGATCGCACCGGGTCCATCTGGCTGGGTGGCGCGATTCTCTATTTCGGCACCACGCAGGAACCCAGCGTCGCACCGCCCAATGCCACGACCTGGCATATCGAGCGGGATGTGACCGATTACAGCGCGGTGTTCATGGCCCAACAGGCAGGACATTCCGACTTCGTCAACTACGTGGAGGGGCCGTACGACGGCAAGCTCAGCGGTTCGGCGTCCCTGTACTTCTATCCGCGGGTGCATGGCAACGCGCACGAAAATCGTGGCAACGGCCATGGGAATGACGCCGACGATCATCGGCAGCCACGTCCGGATGTCGTGCTGTCGATGAATCCGGATCCGGCGAACGGGACGTATGCCTTGAACACGACCACCGACCAGTACACGGCGAGCTACGCGTCGCTGCCGAGAAACATCGAACGCGCCTACCTGGATGTCTATGCGCAAAGCCAGAGCAACGATGAAATCTGGTACTCCTGCAATCCGAACGATCAGGGGAACCTGAGCTTCTTCGGCTGCAACAACACGGCATTTCGCGAAACCGAAGTCAGCATCGACGGCCAGCCGGCCGGCGTCGCGCCGGTATACCCGTGGATCTACACCGGGGGCACCGGCAATCCTTGGCTGTGGGAGCCCATACCTGGGGTACAGACCTTGTCGTTCGTACCGTATCGCGTCGATCTCACGCCGTTCGCCGGCGTGCTCGATGACGGCAAGCCGCACAGCGTTTCGCTGAGCGTATTCAATGCGAACCAGCACTTCGCCGTGGCCGGCAACCTGCTGCTGTATCTCGATCATGGCTCGAAGCAGGTCACCGGATCGGTCATTTCGAATACCTTGACCGCCGCGCCCGCTCCTCAGGTGGTCGAGAATCTCACCACGGATGCAAACAACAACGTAACCGGCGGGAACATCACCGTCACCTCGAATCGCAAATTCGCCATCACCGGCGTCGTAGCCACCTCGCATGGCGTGGTGCAAACGGTAGTGGCACAGAACGTCGCCTTCTCCAATTCGCAGGACTATTCATTGCCGGCCAACAGCGAAGGCGAGAATATCGTGCAGACCTCGACGGTGGATTCGACGACGACGCGCACCGATGGTCACAGGGCGATTGTTCTTCGCGAGCGGCTCAGCTATCCGCTCAAGCTCAACCTGGGCTTTTTCCAGCAAGCCGACGGAAGCTTCCAGCAATACAGCGACGTGAAGGAACAAGGGTTCAGGCAATCCGTCTCCGTGTTGCCCGGATTTTCCCTGGCTGCTTCGGCCACGCTGGACAATACGTTCACCGGTAACAACACCGTCCTCCTGGGGCCGGCTCCGAACTACCAATTCAACGGGGTGACGGACACGTACAGCAACCAGGCGTATCGCTACAACGACACTTTCGGCGAGTGCTACAGCCGCAAGATCTCTTCGAAGGACAACGCACTCACCGGATGGGTGGATGGCAGCGCGTGCTGGCTGGGTTCGAACAACCTCTCGTGGCGCGATCGTTTTTCGCGATATGCGTCTCGCGCCTACGGAGCGACCGTGCAGCTGTTGCCTTGATCTGGCCCGGGCGTGACGCGGGCAAGCAGGGACCGGGCAATCGGTCCTCGCTTGCCCGGCCACTCCCGGCGGACGTTCCCGGTCGCAGCGGAACAAGTCATCTCGTTGACATGATGCACCGTTAGCTTGCCGCCACGGCCACGGTCGTCCTCGCGGACGGCCGTGGCCATGGTTCCGGTCAGGCGCGGGTGTCATGCAAGCTCTCCTCTCATTCTTCTCCCGTCGCCCGGTATGGCTGGGTGGCCTGGTGCTGTTGGCCCTGCTCGGCGGCGGCTGGTGGCACTGGAACGCCCGTGCCGATGCCGGCCCGGCGCCGGACGACAGCGGCGTCCGCGTCCTGCTCGGGCTCGCCGACGACGCGATGCACGACGGCCGCCGCTTGGCGCCGGTGGGCAGCAACGCATTCGAGTTCTACTTCAGCGTGCTGCAGCTCGACCCGCACAACCGCACTGCGCTGAGCAACCTGCGCGACGCTTTCAAGCCGGGCTGCGCGGACGTGGAGCAGACGATCGCCGCGGGCAATCTCGACGATGCGCAGCGGGAGCTGCAGCTGCTGCGTGCCTACGACGCCGGCAACTACAAGTACGACCCGGCGCACGAGGAGCTCAATGCCAGCGACTACAAGCTGGCCCTGCTTGGCGGCTACCTCGACGCGCAGCGCACCCTGCTTGGCCGCAAGCATGCGGAAGAGGCGGCGGCGATCAGCGCACAGCAGGCGGGCGCAGTCACGGCGCAATGAGCTGAGAACGCTCAGCCGGCGAGGTAGTCGTCCTTCAGTCGCACGTAGTGCGCGGCCGAATACAGCAGCTGTTCGACCTGGGCGTCGCTGAGCATGCGCACGAACTTCGCCGGATTGCCCAGCCACAGCTCGCGCTCGCCAACCACCTTGCCCGGCGGCACCAGCGCGCCGGCGCCCACGAAGCCGTATTTCTTCACCACCGCACCGTCCAGCACGCTGGCGTGCATGCCGATCAGGCAGCCGTCCTCGATGGTGCAGGCGTGCACCACGGCGGCATGGCCGATGGTGACGTCGGCGCCGATCAGGCAGGGATACCCCGGGCCGTAGGGACCGGCGTGCGCCACGTGCACGATCGCGCCGTCCTGGATGTTTGTGCGTGCGCCCACGCGGATGTGGTTCACATCGCCGCGCAGTACCGCGCCGGGCCAGATCGAGACATCCTCGGCCAGCACCACGTCGCCGATCACGCTGGCGGCGGGATCGACGTAGACGCGTTCGCCGAGGACGGGGGCGATGCCCTTGTAGCTGCGTAAGGAGTTCATCCGCCCATTTTAGCCTTGTCGCGAACGTCCTTCTCCCGACGCGAGGGGGCGTCAGGCGTGTTCGGCCTCGAGCACGCGCATCGTCTCGCGGTAACCCGCCTCCACGGCGCGCTGCCAGTCCTTCCAGTCCAACATGCCGATGTGGTCGAGCGGCGGGGTGATCAGCCGCTGCGCCAGTGCGCGGCAGTGCTCGCTGGTCTCCTCGCTGTTGACCATCGCGGCGCGGGTGAGGGTGGAGACCAGGCCCGGCCAGCGCGGGCCGCGGCGCTGTTGCAGCAGCAGGCGCCACCATGGCGGCGTGGCGAAATCCTCGATGCCGCTGCGCAGTTCGATGTCCGCGCGGATGCTCACCGCGGTGAGATGGGCGAGGCCATCGTCGGCCATCACGTCGGTGGGCAGGTTGTCCACCAGCGCGCCGTCCACGTAGACCTCGCCATGGTGCAGCACCGGCGGCAGCACGCCGGGGATCGCGCTGGACGCGCGCAGCCACAGCCACAGCGGGCCGCGCCGGTGCACCACGCGGCCCACGCCGGAGAGGTTGGTGGAGACGCAGAAGAACGGCTCGGCCAGATCCTCGATGTCGATCGCGCCGAACGTCTCGCGCAGCAGGATGGCGGCGCGGCGGCCGCGGGTCAGCGCCACCAGTGGCAGCGTCCAGTCCGACAGCGGACGGCCGCGCACGAAGGCGGCGTGGAATTTGCGCATCAGCGTCGGCGTGTCCCAGCCGTTGGCCACGCCGGCGCCGATGATCGCGCCGATACTGGTACCGCCCACCGCGTCGAAGCTGTGGCCGGCCTCGCGCAGCGCCTTGAGCGCGCCGAGGTGGGCCAGTCCGCGCGCGCCGCCACCGGCCAGCACCAGGCCGCGGCCATGGCCGCTGACCAGCCGCGCCACTCGCGCGATGTCGTCCTCGCCGCGAACGTGGTGGTGCTGCAGTGCCCCGCTGAACTGGGCGCGCCACCGTTGCGCGGCGCCGTGTTGTACGTGGTGGCCGGCATGCAGCAGCAACAGGTGGCGTGGGCGGTGCCGCGCGAGAGAGGGATGGCCGGGCGCCGCTTCCGGCCATGGCCGCGCCGGTTGCGCGGCTCGCGCCGGCAGCAGCAGCACGTCGGCCTGGCGCAGGCAGCGCTGGCGCCACAGCGCGTCGCCGCTGCTGTCGAGATAGATCACGAAGCGCGCTTGTGCCTCGCGCTCGGCGAACCAGTCGCTGCCGCGGCCGGCACCTTGCTCGGCGTCGATCACCATGCAGCTGCCGTGCACCTCCAGCGCCTTGCCCAGCTGTAGCGCCAGCGCGCGCACGGGGACACTGGCATCCACCGGCAGGATCGCGAAGGTGCGGGGCTTGTCCGGCATGGCGTCGCGTCGCTCGTTGCGTAGCAGGCGTTGCATCGCCACCCGGGCCACATCCAGCATGGCGCGCGGATGGTGTTCGATCAGCGCCTCGAACGCGGCGCGATCCAGCCGCAGCAGCTCCGAGTCGCGCAGCGCGCGCACGGCAAGATGGTGCCGGCCGCCGCTGAGCAGGCTGATTTCCCCCACGCATTCGCCGGCGGCGAGCTGGTGCAGCAAGGTCGTGGGGCCGTCGAACACGCCGAGGCTGCCGCTGCGCAGGAGGTACAGCGCGTCGGCCGGCTCGCCGGCCCTGAACAGGTACTGCCCGCCGGGCAGGCACAGCCAGCGCATCTGCCGCCCTAGAGCCACGCGTTGCGTGTCGCCCAGGTGGGCGAACATCGTGGTGCGTCCCATCAGTTCGGCCAGGTCGGTCGGCTGCATGCCACCGATGCTACGCCTCCGTGATGACAGCTGAATCCATCACAAGCCCGCGCTTGATTTCGCCCTGCCCGCTCGCCACGCTTTGCGTCGACAAGGAGCCTTCATGAACCAAGACAATCCGCTGCTGGCCGACGACGCGCTGCCGGCGTTTTCCCGTATCCGCCCCGAGCACGTGGCGCCGGCGATCGATGCCATCCTCGCTGACGACCGCGCCGCCATAGACGCGCTTGCCACCGCCGGCGCGCCGCGCGATTTCGCGCATGTGATGCTGGCCCAGGAACGGTTGGCGCAGCGCCTCAGCCGCGCCTGGGCGCCGGTCTCGCACCTGCATTCGGTGGCCGACAGTGCGGCGCTGCGCGAGGTCTACGGCCCGGCCGAGGAGAAGCTCACCGATTACGGGATCGAACAGGGCCAGAACCGCGCGCTGTATGCCGCGGTGCGGGCGGTGTCCGATACCCCGGCATTCGCCACGCTGGGCCGGCCCGAGCGCGCGCTGGTGGAACACGCCCTGCGCGACTTCAAGCTCTCCGGCGTTTCGCTCGAGGAACCGGCGCGCACGCGTTTCCGCGAGATCGGCGTGGAGCTCAGCAAGCTCTCCACCGAATTCTCCAACGCGGTGCTGGACGCCACCGACGCCTGGCACGAGCACGTCACCGACGAACGCGACCTCGACGGCGTCCCCGAGTCCGGCCGCGCGGTGCTGCGCCAGTACGCCAAGGATCAGGACCTGGACGGCTACCTGGTCACCCTGAAGCAACCCAGCGTGCAGGCGGTGCTCACCTACGCCGACAATCGCGGCCTGCGCGAGCGCGTTTACTGGGCCTACCAGACTCGCGCCTCCGACCAGGGGCCGGACGCGGGCAAGTACGACAACTCCGCGCGCATCGAGCGGATCATGGCCTTGCGCCACGAAGCCGCGAAGCTGCTCGGTTTCGCCAATGCGGCCGAGGAGTCGCTGGCCACCAAGATGGCCGGTTCGCCTACCGAGGTGATGGAATTCCTGCACGACCTCGCCGCGCGCGCAAAGCCGGTGGCGCAGCGCGAACTGGCCACGCTGCGCGAGTTCGCACGCACGGAGCTGGGGTTGGACATGCTGGAGCCGTGGGACGTGGGCTACGCGTCCGAGAAGCTGCGCCAGCAGAACTACGAGCTGGACGAGGAACAGCTCAAGCCCTACTTCGCGCTGCCCGCGGTGATCGACGGGCTGTGGGCGATCGTGCACAAGCTCTACGGCATCAGCCTCGCCCCGCGCGAAGGCGTCGACGTGTGGCACCCCGACGTGCGCTATTACGACGTGAAGGACGCCGACGGCCGCGTGTTCGCCGGCGCCTATGTCGACCTCTACGCGCGCAACGGCAAGCGCGGCGGTGCCTGGATGGATGTGTGCCGCGCCCGCTTCGACGACGACGACGCGAAGCAGCTGCCGGTGGCCTTCCTCACCTGCAATTTCGCGCCGCCTACCGAGGGCCGCCCCGCGCTGCTCACCCACGATGACGTGCTTACCCTGTTCCACGAGTTCGGCCATGGCCTGCATCACCTGCTGACTGAGATCGCGCTGCCCTCGATCGGCGGCATCGACGGCGTGGAGTGGGATGCGGTGGAGTTGCCCAGCCAGTTCATGGAGAACTTCGGCTGGAACCGCGAGGCCCTGGACCTGTTCGCGCGCCACTGGCAGACCGGCGAAAAGCTGCCGGAAGAGCTGTTCCAGCGCATGCTGGCCGCGCGGCATTTCCACGCCGGCCTGTTCCTGGTGCGCCAGCTGGAATTCGCGTTGTTCGACTTCACCCTGCACCTGGGCTATGACCCTGCCGAGGGCGCGCGTGCGATGGCCGTGCTGGACGAGGTGCGCAAGCAGGTGGCGGTGCTGCATCCGCCGGCGTGGCAGCGCTTCCCCCACGCGTTCAGCCACATCTTCGCGGGTGGTTACGCAGCGGGTTATTACAGCTACCTGTGGGCCGAGCTGCTTAGCGCCGACGCGTTTGGTGCGTTCGAGGATGCGGCAAAGGAAACGGGCAGCGTGATCGACCCCGCCAGCGGTGCGCGCTTCCGCCGCGAGGTGCTCGCGGTAGGCGCAAGCCGCCCCGCGCTGGAAAGCTTCATCGCCTTCCGCGGCCGCAAGCCCGAACCGGAGGCGTTGCTGCGCAGCCACGGCCTGCAGGACTGAGGATGCCGGAACCACTCTTGCGCCGCGCCCGTCCCGGCGATGCCGACACCGCCGTACCGCTGTTGGTGGAGGCGCTGGATGCGCTGGCGCTGGAGCTGGCCGGTGCCTCCGCAGCGCACGTGGCGTGGCCGGTGTTCCGCGAGTTGTTCGTGGCGCGCGACAACCGCTACAGCCATGAACACGTGTGGGTGCTGGACGAGGATGGCGTCGTGGTCGCCGCGATGCTTGCCTACGACGGCCGCCGAGAGCCGGCGCTGGCGGCTGCGACGCTGGCGTTGCTGCGTGCGCGCGACCCGTCGCGCGTGCTGCGGCACGAGCCTGAGAGCGCGCCCGACGAGTACTACCTCGACGCGCTGGCAGTGGCCCCGGCGCAGCGCGGCCGTGGACTCGCTGCGCGGTTGATCGAGGCGGCATGTGCCGGGGCGTTCGCAGCGGGCCATGCGCGCGTGGGCCTCCTGGTGGACGAGGCCAAGCCCGGCGTGAAACGGCTTTACCAGACCCTGGGCTTTACCGTGGATGGCGAGCGCATGCTGGCTGGCCGGCGCCACGAGCACATGGCCAGACAGCTGCATTGAGCCGTAAAAGAAAAAGCCCGCCTTGCGGCGGGCTTTCGATGCGGCAATGCGCGGCGGAATCAGACCGCCTGCACTTCCTCAGCCTGCAGGCCCTTCTGGCCGCGGGTCACGACGAAGGTGACGCGCTGGCCTTCCTTCAGCGACTTGAAACCCGTGCCCTGGATGGCGCGGAAATGCACGAACAGGTCCTCACCGCTCTCAGGCGTGATGAAACCGAAGCCCTTGGCATCGTTGAACCACTTGACCGTACCGCTCTGACGTTCCGACATGACACATACCCTTGAAACATGAATGGTTTGCGGTCGAAAGCGTAGGCGCCCGGCCGCAATATGGAGCAGGAAATCCGAGTCCTCCCCGGTCCTTGCCGCCGCGAGCATACATGGAAAACCGTCGTACCGTCGGCTACGGGTACCGACGATTCAGCTGGCGGAGGCCCATACGGGCCTCTCGGCGGGCATCCCGTACAATGCCCGCATGAAGATCGCCTCGTGGAACGTGAACTCGCTGAAGGTGCGCCTGCCGCAGCTGGCGCAGTGGCTGACGGACGCGCAGCCGGACATCGTGGCGCTGCAGGAAACCAAGCTGGAGGACGCGAAGTTTCCCGCCGCCGAGCTGGCCGCGGCCGGCTACCGCACGGTGTTCTCCGGGCAGAAGACCTACAACGGCGTAGCGATCCTGGCCCGCGAGGCGCTGGGCGAATTCGCCGACGTGGTCACTGACATTCCGGGGCTGGACGACCCGCAGCGGCGCATCCTCGCCGCCAGCGTTGGCGGCCTGCGCATCGTCGACCTCTACGTGGTCAACGGCAAGGCGGTGGGCGACGAGAAATATGCCTACAAGCTGCACTGGCTGGAGCGCGTGCGCGAATTCCTCGCCCGCGAGATCGAGCGCCACCCGAACCTGGTGGTGCTGGGCGACTTCAACATCGCGCCGGACGACCGCGACGTGCACGACCCTGCCGCCTGGTGCGAGGACATCCTGTGCTCGCCGCCCGAGCGCGCCGCGCTCAAGGCGATCACCGATCTCGGCCTCACCGACAGCTTCCGGCTGTTCGAATCCGAGGGCGGCCACTACAGCTGGTGGGACTACCGGCAAGCTGCGTTCCGGCGCAACATGGGCCTGCGTATCGACCTGATCCTAGTCGGCGAGGCGTTGCGATCCGCCGCCGTGGCCGCCGCGATCGACCGCGAACCGCGGCGCTGGGAACGCCCCTCCGACCACACGCCGGTGACGCTGCAACTGGATACCTGATGACTACAAGCAAGACCGACTGGCCCAGCTCGCTCACCGACAACGAACTCGACGAACTGGACCGCTACCTGCGCGCCCACGTGAGCGAAGGCGACGGCCGCCTGCTGCTCGACGGCGTGCACGGCCTGCTCAGCGCGTTGGCGGTGGGTCCGCTGGAAGTGCTGCCCGACGAATGGTTGCCCGAGGTGCTGCACGAACCGTTCGCCGATGAGGCCGAAGGCAACCGCGTGCTGGCGTTGCTGGCCAAGCTGAACGACTCGATCAGTGCCGAGCTCGACGTGGATGCCTACGAGCCCATCCTCGGCGAGATCGACACCGAAACCGGCCCGCAGCTCTCCGCCGGCGGCTGGTGCGAGGGCTTCAGCCGCGGCATCGACCTGCGCGCCGCATTGTGGGAAAGCCGCCTCGCCGATGATCCGCAGCTGATGGAGCTGCTCGGCCCGGTGATGGCGCTGGCGGTGGACGACGGCGTGCTCAGCGCCGACGCCGAATTCGAGAAGCTTAGCGACGAGGAGTACGACGAGTGCCTCTCGCAGGTGCCCTCCGTACTCGACGCGGTGAACCAGTACTGGCAGACCAAGCCCGTCACCGAAGCCGAGCTGGAGGCGATGGTGCAGCGGCACACCGAGCCTGAAAACGGCGACAGCGCGCCACCGCGCCACCGCAGCGGACACTGGGTGCATTGAGCTAGCCGCGCCGCGGTTAGCCCGCAGGTCACGGATGGGCGGCACGTCGGCCGACCGCCGGCGATAGGCCGGATGGAACCCGCTCCGGTTGCAGACCGGACCGGGGCGGGCGAGTCGGGAAAGCGCATCTCGACCATCGAACACGGCGTTGCCTGGACCCCTGTCCACAACGCGAAACAATCCGTTCCCGCCGAGGCGCTTGGATAAAGCGTTGCGCGCGCGCATCTTGGCGGCATTCCATCTATGGGAGCATTGCCATGAGCGAACGTCGCATTCTCCGCCGCATCCGCGGCACCGACACCTCCGACGGCGCAGGCGTGAAGCTGAAGCGCATCATCGGCCAGCCGGGGCTGGATATGCTCGACCCGTTCCTGCTGCTGGACGAGTTCCGTTCCGACAGCGCCGACGACTACATCGCCGGCTTCCCCGAGCACCCGCACCGCGGCTTCGAGACGGTCACCTACATGCTGGCCGGCCACATGCAGCACGGCGACAACCACGGCAACCGCGGCGACCTGGTGCCCGGCAGCGTGCAGTGGATGACCGCCGGGCGCGGCATCCTGCATTCCGAGATGCCGCAGCAGGAAAACGGCCTGATGTGGGGCTTCCAGCTGTGGGTGAACCTGCCCGCCAGCGACAAGATGACCGCGCCGCGCTACCAGGACATCGGTCCCGAACGCATTCCCGTGGTGCATCCGGCCGACGGCGTGACGGTGAAGGTGATCGCCGGCGAGCTGGGCGGTGCCACCGGCCCGGTGGCCGGCATCGTCACCGCGCCGGTGTATCTGGACATCGCGGTCGAACCGGGCGCGCAGCTGGAGGTTCCGCTGCCGGAAGGCCATCACGCCTTCGCCTACGTGTTCGACGGCACGGATGCCCAGGTGGCCGGTGAAAAGCTCGCGCGCAGCGAGCTGGCGGTGCTGTCGCCGGGCGGAACCGTGCGCATCGGCGGCAGTGATGCGCCGGCACGCGTGCTGCTGGTCGCGGGTCGCCCGCTCAACGAGGCGGTGACGCGCTATGGGCCGTTCGTGATGAACACGCCCGAGCAGATCCACGAGGCGATCGCCGATTTCCGCGCCGGCAAGTTCTGACGCGCCGCGTCCACAGCTGCCCCGGCTTCGCCGGCCGGGGCCTTGCGCCTGCCGGCATCGCGCCACCCGCGCTGCCGATCGCGAGCGGCAAAAGCGGACCGGATCGACAGCCAAGGCGTGACCGCCAGCGCGGATACGCAGCGTGGCCGGCCGAGCGCGCCCTCGTAGCGGCCGGCTGGTACGTCCGATGCTTGTCCTTCAGTCGAGTCAGCCAGTGCCGACACAGATAGTCGACACAGGTGCTTGCAAGACGCGCGGCATCGGCGTTAAATAAAAATTAATCTTCAGTGTTCAAATCGCTGTATACTGAACTTCCAGTCAAATCACAGCATTTAATAGATAACCTGCTGATTTTAAAGCCATGTTAGCCCTGATTTTCACCGCCGCTCTCAGCCTGCTCGCGCTTGCCGCGATGGCGGTGAAGCATGTGCCAGCCGGGCAGGTCTACAGCCTGCACCGCCACGGCAAGCCGGTGCGCCTGCTGCAGCCGGGTACCCACGTGGTGCTGCCCTTGCTGGACCGGGTGGCGCATCGCATCGATCTGGGCGGCCGCGTGCTGCGTTTCGAGGAGCCCCTGGCCGATGCGCGCGACGTGCGTGGCACCGTCTACTGGCAGGTGCTGGAGCCCGAGCGTGCTGACGCGGTGATCGAGCAGGCCGACCAGTTGATCCGCCGCGGCGCGCTGGAAGCGCTGCATGGCGAGGCCGAAACGGCTGCGAACGACCGCCGCGTGCTGGGCCAGCAGCTCAAGCAAAGTCTCAACGGCATGCTGCGCGCGCGCGGCGTGATGGTGACCCGGGTGGAGCTGGATTTCGCCTGAGGCACTGCACACTTCCGCAGGCTGCCCAAGAGCGCCGCGCGACAGGGGCCTTAAGCAAGCCTTGAACCCGCCTCCCGGCGGGTTTTCCTTTTTAGCAGTGCGGCCAGGGATGGCCGCCCGTTTGATTTTCGCGATCATGGAAGATCGCAAGAATGCAGAGCGGCGCAGTCATGGACCGCCGCCCCTTCGATCCTGGCGATCGCGGATGATCGCAAGGCCCGTTCTGCCGGATACTGGCCGGCCCACCCCAGCCCTGGATTCCGCATGATCGCTCGCGCCGCCCTGCAGCAACGCCTGGAACAGGGCATCGTCGCGCTCGGCCTCACCCTGCCCGCCGGCGCGGTGGAGCGCCTGCTCGACTACCAGGCGCTGCTCGAGCGCTGGAACGCGGCCTACAACCTCACCGCGATCCGCGATCCGGCCGAGATGGTCACCCGCCACCTGCTCGATTCGCTGGCGATCCTGCCCTACGTGAAGGGCGACACGCTGGCCGATCTCGGCACCGGCCCCGGCCTGCCCGGCATACCGCTGGCGATCGCCGCGCCAGGGCGGCAGATCCTGTTGGTGGACTCCAACGGCAAGAAGGTCCGTTTTCTGCGTGAGGCGATCCGCGCCCTGCAATTGGAGGGCGTGCGCGCCGTGCAGTCCCGGGTGGAGGAGGTCGAGGGCAGCTTCGACTGCATCACCGCGCGCGCTTTTGCCAGCCTCGCCGACATGCTGGCCTGGGGCGGGCACCTGCTGGCGCCCGGTGGCAGCTGGCTGGCGATGAAGGGCAAGGCGCCGGACGAGGAACTGCCAGGCGTGCCGCCCGGCTTCGTGGTGCGTGGCATCCATGCGTTGGCGGTGCCCGGGCTGGACGCCGAGCGCAGCCTGGTGGTGCTCGGCCGGACGGACGACTGAACCCGGGCGACGCGGCCTGCTAATCTAGGTCCCCTTTCGGGCACACGATCGACGACATGGCACGCATCATCGCTGTCGCCAACCAGAAGGGCGGCGTCGGCAAGACCACCACGGCAGTAAATCTCGCGGCGGCGCTGGCCGCGGCGAAGCGTCGCGTACTGCTGGTCGACCTGGACCCGCAGGGCAACGCCACCATGGCCTCCGGCGTGGACAAGCACGCGGCGCGCCCGAACGGCTGCGCGGTGCTGCTGGAAGAGGCCACCGTGGCCGACGCCGTGGTCGCCACCGAAGGCCACTATGACGTCCTGCCCGGCAACGGCGACCTCACCGCCGCCGAGCTGAAGCTGATGGACACGTTGGCGCGCGAGCATCGGCTGAAGGAGCAGTTGGCTACGGTGGCCGGGCGCTACGACACCATCCTGATCGACTGCCCGCCCTCGCTGAACCTGCTCACGCTCAACGCCCTCACCGCTGCCGACGGCGTGCTGATCCCGGTGCAGTGCGAATATTTCGCGCTGGAAGGCCTCTCCAGCCTGCTGGAGACGGTCAAGGCAGTGCGCCAGCGGCTGAACCCGAAGCTGGAGATCGAAGGTCTGCTGCGCACCATGTACGACGTGCGCAACAACCTTGGCAACGAGGTCTCCGCCCAGCTCACCACGCATTTCGGCGACAAGGTGCTGCGCTCGATCATCCCGCGCAACGTGCGCCTCGCCGAGGCGCCCAGCCACGGCCAGCCGATCCACCTGTACGACCGCAGCTCGCGTGGCGCGATCGCCTACATTGGCCTGGCCGGCGAGGTCATTCGCCGCGAACGCGGCCTGCCGCCGGCACCGGTCGAAGCGACCGATCCGGCCGACTTCACCGACCCGCCGGCGCCGGGAGTGCACGGCGCGGTACTCAAGGCGCCTGCCGCCAACCATCACGATTGAGGCTGAGGAATGGCTGCAGCGAAGAAACGGGGACTGGGTCGCGGACTGGACGTGCTGTTGGGTGGCGATGGCGCCGCCGCGCCGGTGCTGGAACAGGAAGGCGAGCTGCGCACGCTGCCGATCCAGCAGATCCAGCCCGGCAAGTACCAGCCGCGCCGCCACTGGAACGACGAGGCACTGGACGAACTGGCCGCCTCGATCCGGGCGCAGGGCCTGATCCAGCCCGTGGTGGTGCGTGCCATCGGCAAGCACCAGTACGAGCTGATCGCTGGCGAGCGCCGCTGGCGCGCGGCCCAGCGCGCGCAGATGAGCGAGATTCCCGCGCTGGTGAAGGAGGTACCGGAAGTCGCGGTGCCTGCGATGGCGCTGATCGAGAACATCCAGCGCCAGGACCTCACCCCGCTGGAAGAGGCCGACGCGCTGAAGCGCCTGATCGGCGACTTCGACCTCACCCACCAGCAGGCCGCCGACGCAGTGGGCCGCTCGCGCGCCGCGGTGTCCAACCTGCTGCGCCTCACCGAGATGCCGGAGCCGATCAAGAAGCTGCTCGATGAGAGCAAGCTGGAGATGGGCCACGCCCGCTGCCTGCTCACCCTGGACGAGTCCATTGCCGTACCGTTGGCCCGCCAGGCGGCGACGCTGGGCTGGTCGGTGCGCGAGCTGGAGGACGCCGCGCGCCGCGCCCAGGCCGCGCCCAAGGGCAAGGCCAAACGCAGTGCCGCGCGGGATCCCAACATCGACGCGCTGGAACGCGAGCTGGGCGAACGCTTCGCCACCCGCGTTGAACTCGCCACGGGCAGCGGCGGTCGCGGCAAGCTGGTGATCCACTACCACAGCAACGACGAGCTCGAGGGCATCCTCGGCAAGCTGCGCTGAGGCGCCCCTTGCATCGTTCATCCTGAGCGCGGGTTCGAAGCGCCGGCGTCGAAGGGCAGCCCTTCGACGCCGCTTCGCTGCGCTCAGGGCAAACGGCAAGGCGCCACGCATTCCTGCGTTGTCCATCCGCATCGGCGATAATGCCGCCTGACCGTTTCCGGACTGGCCCCATGCCCCAGCTCTCCGTCGTCGTCCCCGTGTTCAACGAACGCGACAACATCCCGCCCCTGCTCGCCGAGATCGCCGCTGCGCTGCGCGGCAAGGTCGACTACGAGGTGATCTACGTCGACGACGATTCCGCCGACGACAGTCGCGCCGTGCTCGATGCGCAGAAGGCGCAGCACCCCGAGTTGCGCGTGCTGCACCACGTCACCCGCAGCGGCCAGAGCACCGCGGTATGGAACGGCGTGCGCGCGGCGCGCGGCGCGTGGATCGCCACGCTGGACGGCGACGGCCAGAACGATCCGGCCGACATCCCGAAACTGCTCGCCGCGCGCGACGCCGCAGTGCCTGAGGTGAAGCTGTTCGCCGGTTGGCGCACCACGCGGCGCGACAGCTTCAACAAGCGCATCTCCTCCAAGATCGCCAACGCCGTG
The DNA here is from genome assembly GCF_044904705.1 of Dyella agri. Lineage (NCBI taxonomy): Bacteria > Pseudomonadati > Pseudomonadota > Gammaproteobacteria > Lysobacterales > Rhodanobacteraceae > Dyella > Dyella agri. The sequence goes on along the minus strand of NZ_JADIKL010000006.1, from coordinate 50,695 downwards.
CGTTCGCGCATGCTCAGGGATGCCACGCCCGATACCGGCTGCGGACTGAAACTGTTCGAGCGCGAAGCGTTCCTGCGCCTGCCCTATTTCGACCACATGCACCGCTACCTGCCCGCGCTGGTGAAGCGCGCCGGCTTCCAGAGCACCAGCGTGCCGGTGGGCCACCGGCCGCGTACCGCAGGCGTCTCCAAATACGGCATGCTCGATCGCCTGTGGGTAGGCCTGGCCGACCTGCGCGGTGTGGCCTGGCTGATGCGCCGAGGCAAGGTAACCAGGGTCGAAGAGCTCTGATCTGCGTACGCCCGCACGGTGATGCGGGCGTATGCTTGGGTGCATTCCCATCTGGGAGTGCAGCATGAGCATTGCCGTGAAACGCGTCTATGAGCCACCGGCGAAATCCGACGGCTACCGCGTGCTGATCGATCGCCTGTGGCCGCGCGGACTGAAGAAGGAAGACGTGCCGCTGGACCTGTGGGCCAAGGAGCTGGCGCCATCCACCGCGCTGCGCCAGTGGTTCGGCCACGATCCGGCGCGTTGGGAGAGCTTCCGCCACCGCTATGCCGGCGAGCTGGACAAGCACGCCGAGTACTGGCGCCCGCTTGCCGAACACGCGGCGCGGCACACCGTCACCCTGCTCTACGGCGCGCGCGACGAGGAGCACAACAACGCAGTGGCGATGAAGGCCTATCTGGAACACTGGCTGCACACACACGGGCCGCGCTGACGATTCACTGTTCGGGCGTGATTGCCTGCGGCCAGTGCGCCAGCGATGCGCGGGCCTGCTGTCGTCCGAGTTCGATCAGTTCGCGGGCGCGGTAGAACTCGTAGGGGCTGGCCATGTTGCGCGGCAACTGGATCAGTAGGTCCGGTTCGTAGGCGGCGAGGCGCAGCCGCGACAGGTTCGCCTGCATCAGATCCATCGCCTGGGTGAGCAGCTCCAGCGCACCGGGTTCGCGTGGTGCGTCGCCGTTGCCACCGTGCGAGATCAGCCGGCCGATGAAGCTGCCGATGCGCTGGCGGTAGCCCGGCACGTCGGCCGTTTCCTCGCTGGGCGGTATCGTCGGCACCGGTTCGCTGGCCGCACCGTCCACGCTCACCGCGATCAGGTAGTCCGCCGGCTCGCGGATCAACGGCGTCACCGGCACCGGATTGAGCAGGCCGCCGTCCACCAGCCGGCGGCCGCCGATGTGGTGCGGGCGGAATACGGTGGGGATCGCGATCGAGGCGCGGATCGCGTCGAACAGCGAGCCGCGCGACAGCCACACCTCCCGCTCGCGGTCGATGTCGGTGGCTACCGCGGTGAACGCCAGCGGCAGCTCTTCGATCAGCGCATCGCCGATCAACCCGCGCAGCGTGCCGATGATCTTCTCACCCTTGATCAGGCCGCCGCCGGAAAAAGTCCAGTCCACCAGCCTGAGCACGTCGAACTTGGCCAGCGCGCCGACCCAGTCGCGGTAGACGTCGAGCTTGCCCATCGCGTGGATGCCACCGATCAGCGCGCCCATCGAGCTGCCGGCGATCGCGGTGATGCGGTAGCCCTGCGCCTCCAGTTCCTCGATCACGCCGATGTGCGCCAGTCCCTTGGCGCCGCCGGCGCCCAGCGCCAGCGCCACGGTAGGTTGGCGCCGCGCGCTACCAGTTTCGGTGGAGAGTGGCGTGCTCATGCGGACATTCTGCCGCGGATCGCGGTGAATGCGGCATGCATGCGTTTTGCGCCTGCGCCGCCGTCGCGTAGCATGCAGGTGGAACCGTTGGGGATAAACCGATGCAGACACCGCCGCCGACCGTACGAACCGGAGCCTGCGCATGAGCTGGCAGGCTTGGGCGGTGGTGGCCATCATCGTCGTGGCGATGGCGCTGTTCGCCAGCGAAAAGCTGCGCATCGACCTGGTGGCGCTGGTGGTGCTCGCCGCGCTGGTGGTGTTGGGTATCGTCAGCCCGGCCGAAGCATTGTCAGGTTTCAGCAATGAGGCCACGGTGACGGTGGCGGCGATGTTCGCGCTTTCCATCGGCATCGAGCGCTCGGGCGTACTGGAGCCGCTGAGCCGGCTGCTGATACGCATCCGCCGGCCGTGGCTGCTCACGCTTGCCTTCATGCTGGCGATCGCGCCGATGGGCGCGTTCGTGAAGAACATTGCGCTGGTAGCCACCTTCCTGCCGCTGGCGCTGCGCGTGTGCCAGCGCACCGGCACGTCGCCGGCGCGGGTGCTGATGCCGATGGCTTACGCCGCGCAGATGGGCGGGGTGTGCACCTTGATCGGCACCTCGTCCAACCTGCTTACCGATTCGCTGGCGCAGAAGTACGGCCTGCCCGCCTTCGGCGTGTTCGAGTTCACCGGCATGGGCGTGCTGCTGGCGATCGCCGGCATGGCCTACCTGATGCTGGTGGGACGCTGGCTGCTGCCACGCCACATCGACGCCGACGAGCTAGAAGAAGTGGAGATCGGCAAGTACGTCACCGAGCTCGCGCTCACCGCGCAGTCGCCACTGGTGGGCCGGAGCATCGGCGAAGCGCAGCTGGGCGAACGCTACGGCGTGTATCCGCTGGAATTGCTGCGTGGCGAGCGGCGCATGTGGTCGCCGCGTTCGCAGCAGATGGAGGCCGGCGACGTGCTGCTGGTGCGCGGCGACTGGGGGAAGATCGAGGATTTCCAGCGCCGTGCCCACTTGCACAACGTGCCCGAGAGCCGCTACGTGCGTGACGCCGACCATCCGCGCGTGCTCACCGAGATCATGGTGGCGCCGGCTAGCCTCGCCGAGGGTCGGCGGCTGGCCGAGACCGACCTGGGCCGCCGCCCTGACGCGGTGGTGCTGGCGATCCACCGCCGCGGCCAGGTGCTGCGCGACAAACTCAGCGACGTCAGCCTCGCGGTGGGCGACGTGCTGCTCGTGCTGGTGGATGAGGACAGCATGCCGCAGCTGCGCGGCGACGACGCCTTCATCGTGCTCAGCGAGCGGGACGACGCGCGGCGGATGTCGCGCAAAGCCATCGTGGCGGCGGCGATCATGGCCGGCGTGGTGGTGGTCTCCGGCCTGCACTGGCTGCCGATCCCGGTGGCGGCGATCTGCGGCGCGGCGGCGATGGCGCTCACCGGCTGCTTCGGCCGCAAGGATGTCTATGAAGGCATGGACTGGAAGATCATCGTGCTGCTCGGCGCGATCCTGCCGCTGGGCACCGCGATCGAGAAGACCGGCCTGTCGCACGAAGTGGCGCAGGCCGGCATGGGCCTGGTCGGCAATCACGGCCCGCTCGCCGCGTTGCTGATGGTGTACCTGCTCACTGCCCTGCTCACCGAACTGATGGGCCACAACCCCTCGGTGGTGCTGATGGTGGGCATCGCCGCCAGCGTGGCGCACGCCGTGCACGCCGACTCACGCCCCTTCGTGGTAGCCGTGGCCTTCGCCGCCGCCACTTCCTTCGCCACGCCGGTGGGCTACCCCACCAACACCATGGTGTATTACGCCGGCGGCTACCGCTTCACTGACTTCATGAAGGTGGGCATTCCACTGATCGCGCTGTTCTGCGCGCTGTCGATGTGGCTGATCCCGAAGTTCTGGCCGTTCCATCCCGGCTGAGTCTTCCAGCCGGGATGCCGCAGTTCGGCAAGCCTTACTTCGGCTCGCTCTTGATCGCATGCCCGCCGAACTCGTTGCGCATGGCCGACAGCAACTTGTCGGTGAACGATTCGGTGTCGCGAGAGCGCAGGCGTTCGATCAGCGAGGCGGTGATGATCGGGGCGGGCACGTCCAGATCGATGGCTTCGCTCACGGTCCAGCGGCCTTCGCCGGAATCGACCACGTAGGGCGCAATGCCGTCCATGGTGGGGTTCTTGCCCAGCGCGTCGGTGGTGAGGTCGAGCAGCCACGAGCGCACCACGCTGCCGTAGCGCCAGATTTCGCCGATCTGGTGCAGGTCCAGGCCGAACTCCTGCTTGTGGCCGAGGATGGAAAAGCCTTCGGCGTAGGCCTGCATCAAGCCGTATTCGATGCCGTTGTGGACCATCTTGGTGAAGTGGCCGGAACCCACCGGTCCGACGCGGCCCCAGCCCTGGTCCGGTCCCGGCGCCAGCGTGGCGAAGATCGGACGCAGCGCTTCGACGGTCTTCGCGTCGCCGCCCACCATCATGCTGTAGCCCTCTTTGAGGCCCCAGATGCCGCCGCTGGTGCCGGAGTCCACGTAGCCCAGGCCGTGTTCGGCGTAGAGCGCGGCGCGGCGCATGGTGTCCTTGTAGTTGGAGTTGCCACCGTCGATCACGGTGTCGCCCTTCGACAACAGTGGCAGCAACGCGTTGACGGTATCGTCGGTGATCTTGCCCGCAGGCACCATCAACCACAGCACGCGCGGCGCGGGCAGCGCCTTGACCAATGCGTCCAGCGAATCGGCGCCGGCCACGCCCTTGGCCGCCACCGCCTTGCGCGCGTCGGCGCTGGGGTCGAAGCCGGTGACCTTGTGGCCGCCTTGCGCCAGCCGCTCCGCCATGTTGGCGCCCATCTTGCCCAGCCCGACCATGCCCAGTTCCATCGTGTCGCTCCGCGTGTGGTGTGAGTGGAAGCGCGGCGGCCGCGGGTGTGGCGCGTCTGCCGCAAGGTTTCGGAATGGCCCGGCGCGATAAAGGTGCACCGGGCAAGCAGTTCACGATATAGGCGCCGCCGTGCAGCGCTTGTCGTCGCGTACGGATCTCAGGTGTGGTTCCCGCTGTCGTAAGGGCTGGGCCGGTCGTCGGCCGACCAACGCTTGTACTGCCACTGGTACTGGGCGAAGGCCTGTTCCACACAGGCCTCCACGCCGCGGTTGAGCGCTGCGCAAGCCGTGCCCAGGTCGGCATCGGCCAGGCCGTCCGGCGCGGGCAGGAAGTGGATGCGGTAGCCTGCGCCGCGCGGCAGCCGTTCGGCGAAGGCGTACAACACGGTAGCGCCGGTGCGCGCGGCCAGGCGCGGCAGCAACACCATGGTCAGCGCCTCGCGGCCGAAGAACGGTGCGAACTCGCCCTCGCCGGCGCGCGGCTTCTGGTCGGGCAGGATGCCCACCGTGCCGCCCCCGGCGAGCCGCTTGTACAGCGTACGCACGCCGGCGCCCTCGGCGCGCACCTGCTCCGGCGCCAGTGCGCCGCGCACCTTGCGCAACAGGCCTTCCACCGCGGCGATGCGCGGCGGCCGGTACAGGATCGCCATCGGTGTCTTGCGGCACAGCCAGTAGTTGAGCAGCTCCCAGCAGCCCAGGTGCGGCGCAGCGATGATCACGCCCTTGCCCGAAGCCAATGCGGCGTCGAACAGCGATTCGCCGCGCACCTCACGCACCAGCTGCAGCGCGCGCTCCGCGCCGGAACCCCAGATCTTGATGATTTCCGTGGCCGACTTGCCGCTTTCGGCCAGCGCCTCACGCAACAACGTGGCGCGCGAGCCCTCGTCCAGCCCGGGCCGGGCGATCGCCAGGTTCACCGCCACGTGGTGCGCGGTGCGGGTGCGCCGCCACAGCGCGAGGCGGCCGAGCAGCGTGCCGCCGGCCTGCAGCGTGCGCAGCGGCAAGAGGGCGAGGAGGCGCAGCAGGAGATAGACCAGGAACATGTCGACACGCATCGGCGCAGTGTACGGGATCGCCGTGCTTCCACCGGCCACGCGGCGCGCTTATGCTGCGCACTTCGCTCGCCGCCGAGTAGCCATGATCGCCCTGATCCAGCGTGTGCTCTCCGCCCGTGTCGAGGTCGCAGGCGAAACCGTGGGCGCGATCGGCCCCGGCCTGCTGGCCCTGGTGGCGGTGGAGCCCCATGACGGCGAGCCGCAGGCGCGACGCATGCTGGAACGCCTGCTCGGCTACCGCGTGTTCGCCGACGAGGCCGGCAAAATGAACCGGTCGCTGGCCGATGCCGGCGGCGGCCTGCTGCTGGTGAGCCAATTCACGCTGGCTGCCGACACCCGTTCCGGCATGCGGCCCAGCTTCACCAGCGCGGCGGCCCCCGAGCATGGCCGGCGCTGGTTCGAGCGGCTGCTGGAACTGGCGCGCGCCGCGCATCCGGTAGTGGAAACCGGCCGTTTCGGCGCCCATATGGTGGTCAGTCTGGTCAACGATGGTCCGGTGACGTTCCGGCTCGACACGGGCTGAATGTCCGTTGTGTCGGGAAACGCGCAAGCCCGCGATCTGGCGCGATTTTTGCGTACAGGCCGGTGAACTTTTCCACCTTGAAAACTGGTCAAAAAAGCAGCATATCGCTATAATGTCCGGTTCTTGAACCTTGCGGCGGTCGGTGAATGAACAACAAAGTCCACGAGCAACAGTCCGAAATCAAGGCGCTCATCTCCAAGGGTCTGGAGCAGGGCTATCTGACCTACGCCGAGATCAACGACCACCTCCCTGACGACATCGTCGACGCGGAGCAGATCGAGGACATCATGGCGGTGCTCAAGGGCGTCGGCATCGAGGTGCACGACGCCGCACCGGATGCCGACCCGCTGGCCGACAACGCGCCCGGCGCGAGCGGCGACGACGAGGCCGCCGCCGAGGAAGCCGTCGCCCTGCTCTCTGCCGTGGACGCCGAGGTGGGCCGCACCACCGACCCGGTCCGCATGTACATGCGCGAGATGGGCACCGTCGAGCTGCTCACCCGCGAGGGCGAGATCGCCATCGCCAAGCGCATCGAGGAAGGCCTTGCCCAGGTGCAGACCGCGCTGGCCAGCTTCCCGCTGACCATCGAATTGCTGCTGGAGGAATACGACCAGCATCTGGATGGCAAGCGCCGCCTGTCCGAGATCCTCGCTGGCTTCCTCGACCTGGAGGCCGCCGCCGACGCCGCCCGCCTGGAGGCCGAGGAAGCCGCTGCCAATGCCGCCGAGGACGGCGACGGCGAGGGCGACGAGGAAGACGAGGACGACAGCAATTCCGACGAGGAGGAGGCCGGTTCCAGCGGTCCCGACCCGGAGGAGGTCAAGCGCCGTATGGAACTGCTGCGCGACCACTACGGCAAGTTCCAGAAGGCGGCCCCCAAGGCCACCAGCATCACCGACAAGAAGATCGTCAAGCTGCGCGACCAGATGGCCGAGGAGTTCCTCAAGCTCAAGCTGCCCAGCGCGCTGATCGATGGCTTCGTGCGCAAGCTGCGCGAAGTGGTGGGCGACATCCGCCACCACGAGCGCATGCTGATGGACATCTTCGTCAAGCAGGTGAAGATGCCCAAGGCCGAGTTCCTCAAGGCCTTCCCCAGCAACGAGGGCAACCTCGAGTGGGCCGCCGAGCTGGGCCGCAAGCGCCAGAAGTGGTCGCCCAACGTGAAGACCCACCGCGAAGCGATCGATGCCGAGCAGGAGAAGCTGGCCGCGATCGAGCACAAGCTGTTCCTGCCGCTCACCGACATCAAGGAAATCAACCGCGCCATGGCTTCCGGCGAAGCCAAGGCCCGCCGCGCCAAGAAGGAAATGGTGGAGGCGAACCTGCGCCTGGTGATCTCCATTGCCAAGAAGTACACCAACCGCGGCCTGCAGTTCCTCGACCTCATCCAGGAAGGCAACATCGGCCTGATGAAGGCGGTGGACAAGTTCGAATACCGCCGCGGCTACAAGTTCTCGACCTATGCCACCTGGTGGATCCGCCAGGCGATCACCCGCTCGATCGCCGACCAGGCGCGCACCATCCGCATCCCGGTGCACATGATCGAGACGATCAACAAGCTCAACCGCATTTCCCGCCAGATGCTCCAGCAGTACGGCCGCGAGGCCACGCCGGAGGAGCTGGCCAAGGAAATGGACATGCCCGAGGACAAGATCCGCAAGGTGCTGAAGATCGCCAAGGAACCGATCTCGATGGAAACCCCGATCGGCGACGACGAGGATTCCCACCTCGGCGACTTCATCGAGGACAGCAACGCCAGCTCGCCGATCGACTCGGCGACCGAGACCGGCCTGATGGAAACCGTGCGCGACGTGCTCGCCGGTCTCACCCCGCGCGAGGCCAAGGTGCTGCGCATGCGCTTCGGCATCGACATGAACACCGATCACACGCTGGAAGAAGTCGGCAAGCAGTTCGACGTCACCCGCGAGCGCATCCGCCAAATCGAAGCCAAGGCGCTGCGCAAGCTGCGTCACCCCAGCCGCTCCGAGCAGCTGCGGTCGTTCCTCGACGTGGATTGATTGACCGAGTTCCCACCCTCTCCCGCATGCGGGAGAGGGTCAGGGAGAGGGCAAGAAGACGGCCGCTCATGCGGCCGTCTTCTTTTCCGGATCGGCTCAGCCCATGTCGTAGAAGAACTGCTCGCTCACCACCTTGCCGTCGTGCACGTGGTACACGCAGATCTCGGACATCTGCTCGCGACTGCGGCCCTTGAACGTCACGTCCATCGACATGGACACGCTGAACCAGTTGCCGGCCACCAGCGGATCGCTGACGGTGCCGCCATGCATGGTTTCCACCATCGCGTTGAACTGGCGACCCTTCTCGTAGATCGCCTCCAGTCCCTTCGCGTTGCCCATCGCACCCGCCGGTGCGCCCGGCATCTCGATGCTCACCGCATCCGGTGCAAACAACTCTCGCTGCGCCTGCTCGAACTCGCCCTTGCGGCACAGCTCGACCAAACGCTTCGCCACAGCTTCGGTGTTCATGCGCGGATCTCCAAAGGGAAGGAACGATCAGACTACGCCGATCTGCTGACAGCATCCTGTCAGCAGCCTCGATCGCTCGACGCCCGCGCCACCCACCGCTACCATGCCGAGCTGCACCGCGCCGTGCCCCATGCGGGCGCCGACTGCCGGGCCTATAGCTCAACGGTTAGAGCAGGGGACTCATAATCCCTTGGTTCCAGGTTCGAATCCTGGTGGGCCCACCACAAATGTCAGGGTTTTTGGCGAGTTGTGCGATCTCACAAAGTTTGGCCAAAGTGGCCAAACTTTAAGAGACGTCTCACAGGTTTGGCCACGAGCCCCGACGTTGTTGGGATTCCTAGCAAGTACTAGCTGAGCCGCAAGCACCGCGGAACTGTGCGATGGGTTCGCTGGAAGCCACCGTCGATTTGGGCGGCGCTTCCTCGCAATGCGCAGCTACGTATTCGCCGACAGGCCGCCACCTCTCCAGTCGGGTGTGCGCTTCCAGGCGCCGCCGAGATAGTCGAGGAACACGCGCACCTTGGCCGGTACGTAGACGCGTCTTGCCATGACGGCGTAGATGCCGAGATCCGCAAACTTCCAGTCGGGGAGAACCACTTCGAGGCGGCCGGACTCGAGGTCGTTGGCGACTGCAAATTCCGGAATGCGTACGAGGCCGGCGCCGTTCACGGCCGCCGCGCGCAGCGCAATGGACGAATTGGCTTCCAGGCGTGTGGTCAACGCGAGACGCACGGTTTCTTCTCCACGCCGGAACTCCCAGGCACGGCCCAGTGGCGTCATGGAAAAATGCAGGCAAGGGTGCGCATGCAACTGATTGGGATGAGTCGGCCTTCCGTGTCCTTCGAGATACGAGGGCGCGGCGCACAACAACACGCGTGTCCCGGCGACCCGTCGCGCGACCAGGCTTGATGTATCCAGTTGCGTCGCGATGCGCAGGGCCACGTCGAGTCCTTCGTGGACGATGTCCCGCGTACGGTCGTCGAACTGCAGGTCCAGGTCGATCTGCGGATAAGCATTCAGAAAGCCGCCGACCCATGGCGCCACGTGCAGCAGGCCGAATGACATCGGTGCGGTGACGCGCAAGCGGCCGCGTGGAACCGTCTGCGTATCGGCCACTGCATCTTGCGCAGCACGCGCCGCTGCGAGAGCGGTTTGCGCGTGCCGCAGATAAGTCTGTCCCGCTTCGGTAAGGCTGAGCTGACGCGTTGTCCGCTGCAGCAGTCGCGCACCGAGCCGCCGTTCAAGTGCGGCGACCTGCTTGCTTACTGCGGCCTTGGATAGATCCAGGCTCTCGCTCGCACGAACGAAACTGCCAAGTTCGGCGACTCTTACAAACGCGATCAAGCCAGCCAGATCGAGCGTGGAGTGATCGATTGTTGACATGAAGAAACACTGTGTCAGCGCAGCCACGGATTATGGCACGCGATGTCGTTGCTATTTTCTTCGGACTTGCTCGAAGGGAGTCCGGCATGACTGGCGTCACGCTTCAGCGCATTGCACTGACCCTGCTCACGGGAGCGCTGACGGGCGCGAGTTTCATCGTGACCAAGCTTTTGCTCAGTGCCGGTATCGACCAGTTTGCGGTTGCTTTCGTGCAACTGACGACAGCGGGTGCGCTGCTGCTGCTCGTGCTTCGGCTTGGCGGTGCGATGCCGCCCCTCAAGGGCGCAACACTGCGCTACTTCCTGACGACCTCACTGATTGCGCTCGCGGCAGGGCCGCTACTGGGCAACTGGGTGCTGGGACGGATTCCCGCCGCGATCTTCACCGTCGTGGTGACGTTCTCTCCCATGTTCACCGCATTGCTGACAGCGCTGATCGACCGCCGCATGCCTTCGTTCCAGGCCATGCTCGGCGTGTCGCTGGGCCTGGTGGGCGCCTTGTTGGTGCTGCTTCCGCGGGTCCGCGTTGCTCCGCACGGCGAGGCCTTTGCGCTGTGCCTTTCGCTGGGCGTGCCGATGCTGCTTGCTGTCGGCAACATCTACCGGTCGCGTTACTGGCCGGCCCAACTCGGTTCCGCAGCCGCCTCCGCGGGCACATTGGCCATGCAAGGTGTGTTGCTGGCACCTGCGTTTGCCTTCAAGTCACACACCAGCGCTGCGGCCATGCTGTCAGTTGCACCGCTGTTTGCGTTGTCGATCCTCGTTTCCGTCGCCGCTAACGTAAGTGGCTCCACGTTGCAGCGTGTCGCGGGCGCCACCGCTTATAGCCAAATTGGCTATGTCATCGCGCTTACCGGCGTGGCTTTGGGAACGATCCTGTTCGAGGAATCTCTCGGGCCCGCGTTCTGGCCGGCCCTTGCCCTGGTTTTCGCCGGCATGGTGCTCACCCATCGTGCGAGGCAGTCCACGCCCACCGTCCCCGTCGTTCCCCTTAACTTGTCGAAGGAGTGATTCATGAAACGCCTGCTTTCCAAGGCCGTCGTCGCTGTGTCCCTGATGTTCGCCGGACACGCTGCCCAGGCCAGCCAGCTGGATCCGCTCACGCCGGAAAACAGCATCGTGCTGATGGTCGACTATCAGCCGCAGTTCGTGTTCTCCGTGCAATCCATGGATGTGAGCAAGCTGATCAGCAACGCCGAGGGCCTGAGCATGGCCGCCAAGGTGTTCAATGTGCCGACCTTCTACGCCACGATCAGCGCAAACCAGTTCGGTGGTCAGTTCTTCCACCAGCTGACCGACGCGCGGCCGGATGTGAAGCCCTTCGACCGTACCGTCATCAATCCCATGGAGTACCCGCCGCTGAATGACGCCATTGCCCACACCGGCCGCAAAAAACTGCTGGTGAGTGGGCTGTGGACCGACTCGTGCGTCACCTTGCCGGTGCTCTCAGCACTCAAGGAAGGTTACGAGGTATACGTGGTTGTCGACGCAAGCGGCGACGTGTCGAAGGAGTCGCACGAGATGGCCGTGCAGCGCATGGTCAAGGCTGGCGCGATCCCGGTGACCTGGCTTGCCGTGATGCTCGAGTGGCAGGGTGACTGGAAGCGCCACGACACCGCGGTCCAGGTGCAGAAGATTGCGCAGACCCACGGTGGCGCCTGGGGCCAGGGCATCGACTACTTCCAGACCATGGTGGCGCCCAAGCACTGATGGCCGGCAAACGCGAGCGGCATGACTCACCGCATCGGGGTCTGCCGCTTACGGAAGCTGAAACGACAGCGACATCGAAAACGGCGATGTTGTCGAAACGACAGATCAAGGAAAGTACACATGTCTACCCATAAAACATGGTTCATCACCGGAGCTTCGTCCGGCTTCGGCCGCGCTTTTGCCGAGCACGCCATCAGCCGTGGGCATAACGTTGTCGCCTCGGCGCGCAACGTCGACAAGCTGCAGGACCTTGTCGCCCTCGCGCCGGAGCGCGTGCTCACCGTTCGCCTCGACGTCACCCGGCCGCAGGACATCCAGCCCGCCATCGATGCAGCGCTGGCGCGTTTTGGCCGCATCGATGTGTTGATCAACAATGCTGGTTTCGGGGTGCTTGGCGCCCTCGAGGAAACGCCGGAAGTGGAGTTGCGCGCGATCATGGACACCAATTTCTTCGGTGCCATCGCCATGACGCAGAAGGCGCTCCCTGTGCTGCGTGCGCAGCGCTCGGGGGCGATCGTGAACATCTCCAGCCTGGGCGGCCAGCTGTCGTTCGCCGGTTTCAGTGCCTATTCGGCGTCCAAGTTTGCGCTGGAAGGGGCTTCCGAAGCGCTGGCTGCGGAAGTGGCGCCGTTCGGCATCAAGGTGCTCATCGTCGAACCCGGTGCGTTCCGCACGGAACTCATGGGGGACGCCACTCGACGCATGCCGTCCATGCCCGACTATGAGGCAACGGTAGGCGGTACACGCGCCATGGCAAGTGGCATGCACGGTGCGCAACAAGGTGATCCGCGCAAGGCGGCGGCGGCGATCGAGCTGGCCATCGATGCGCCGGCGACGCCGCTTCGCCTTCAGCTCGGTGCCGACGCCGTCGATGCCGTGCGCAGTCACGCCGAAACCTTGCTGCGCGACCTGGCGCAATGGCAGGACGTCGCGGAAGCCACCCGCATCGACGGCCTTGCGGCCTGAGTTATCGACGCACGGCCACGTGCCGTGATCCCGGGCCGCAAATGGCGGCCCGGGGTTTCCTATGAGCAAGGCGCGCACCGCGCGGCCTCCACACGCTGTGCAAGCATCTGCACGGGCGGCTGACACCCCCAATCGGCGCCCAGGCGTTTTTCAATGATTGGCGGTAAGCCAATCCTGGAGCTGTCGCAGAACCTGGCCGCGGCCGGGTTCTGCCTCGTTGAACAGCTCGTGATAGAGCGCGGCGAAGTAGCGCGTGGTGAGCTGTTTCGTGCGCGCGGATGCGGCGGAGAAATCACGGCTGCCGCTGGCGTCGACCAGTGCGTCGTCGCCGGCGACCAGTAGCAGGGTGGGTACTTCGAGGTGGCTGGCGTCGGCGATGCAGGAAGCACCGGCGCGGAAGATGAAGTCGGCGAGGCGCGGGCTGACGCGGTCGTGGCACAGCGGATCGTCGCGATATGCGGCGATCACCTGCGGATCGTGGCTGAGGCGTTCGAGGTCGAGTCCGTTGCGTAGCGGCAGGTTTGGCAGCAGGTGTGCCAGCGTCGCAGCCAGCCGTTGCAATCCCCTGGATGCGTGGCTGCGCAGCGCGGGCGAGGACAGCAGCAGTGCTTTCGGTGTGATGCGTTCGTCCAGCACGGTGCGCAGCGCAACCAGCCCGCCCATGCTGTGACCGAGCAGCAGCGGCGCGGTGCCCAGCGCGCGGGCGTAGTCGGCGTGCACCACGGACAGGTCTGCCAGCAGGTCGTCGGGATGGCCGAGTACGCCGCGTGGTCCGGGGCTCTGGCCATGACCGCGCTGGTCGTAGGCGCGCACGGCATAACCCAGCGCGTTGAACCAGCGTGCAAGCTTCGCGTAGCGGCCGGCATGTTCGCCCAGTCCGTGCACGATCAGTACGCTGCCGCGTGCCTGCGACAGCGGCCAGTCGCGCAGCCGCAAGCGTTGGCCGTCCGGCATCTCCAGCCATGCGGTATCTGGTGTCTGTTCTGCGTCGTGCGCGTTTCGCACCGAAGACTTTCGTTGTTTCACGCCTGCTTTTCCATCACCGGATGCGATGTCGCACGTTGACCGGGAAGGGACACGCAACGCCGCGTCCCTTCCCGGCATGTCGATCAATGCTCAATGACCCGCATGTCCTTGGTCAGCAGGTCGAGCTTATCCTTCATGTCGGCCTGGGGCTGCGTGCCCGCGGTGCCGTAGAAGGCGGTGTACAGCACCGTGGACGGTTGGCTGCCGGAGGCTGCCGGGGCGACCACGGCGTTGATCTTCATCAAATCGTCCTCGTAGCGCGCCACAGCGTTGTAGGGATACTGCTTTTCCGACAGTTTCCTCCAGCGACTGCTCATGTCGTCGTCCAGTCCGGACGGCGGCGCGATATAGCGCTGGACGTTGACGTTGTCGTGGTCCTCGGAAGCAGTGTCTTTCCAGATGTTCACGTCGCCGACGTCCCACACCGGCTTGCCGCCGTCGAGGAAGAAGCTAAAGCCCAGCCACAGCAGGTTATCCGGCTTGATCGCCTGCACCGAGGACGGATAGGAGAACGCCACACGCTGCGAGGTGTAGTTGAAGCGATGGCCGTAGTCGTAATCGATGCGGATATTGCGGAGGGCGGCCGGCTGCAGCGCAGGCTTGCCGAGAAAATCCTTCCACTGCGCCAGCGTGCCCTCGTAGGTGACGTGGACGAAGCTGCTGAGCTCGTCCAGGTCCAGCATCGTGTCGTGTTGATGCGAGGGCGGCGTGAAGCGCACCAGCATCACGCAACCGTCCGGCGTGGGCAGCGAATACGCCACCACGAGGGCGTTCGCGTAGGGCAGCGACCAGGCGGCAACCTGCCACGGGCGCTGCCAGCGGTCGACATGGGTCGATTCAAGGATCGGCTTGCCGAGTGAGGTGATCTTGACCTTCTCGCTGGCGACATCGCGCTTGAACAGACCGGTGCGTGCCAACAGGTCCATGCGCGTCTTCGCATCGCCATAGAACTTCGCCGCGTCCATTCCGTCCGGACGGCGGATCCGGATCAGGCCACTGCGCCCGGCCGCGCCCACGCGCACGTAGCCATTGCCGTCCAGCGTGAAGTACTGCGACTGCGTGCCGGTGCGGCCCCATTCGCCATCGCTGCCGCGCACGATCAGCGAGGGAAAGCCGTTGAGCACGGTCTGTTCGTGCAGCAAGCGCGCCGAACCTGCGCCGTTCGGGAACAGATTGGCCGACTCGCGCGCCAGCAGCGCCTTCAGCTGCGCGTCGCTGTTGGCATCGATGCGCTTCTGGAACTCGCGATAGAAATCGCTGAGGCCGGCAGGCAGCGCGAACTGCGTCTTGAGGTCGCTGTTCTGCACCGTGTCGAACAGGTCGAGCTCGTAAGCGATGCGGGTGTCCATGACAGCCTTGCCGTCCGGCGCGTCCAGCACTTCGCGGATCGGCAGCGCGTAATTGAGGTTCTCGTTGGCCGACTTCATCAGCACCGCGCCGATCACCTTGCCGTCCTTGTCCAGCAGCGGGCCGCCGCTGTTGCCGGGCGAAGCAGCGGCGGAGAAGCGCATCCACTTCCAGGCGCCATCCTGCTGCTCCGGTGTGTCCGAGGTGTACAGGCCGTCGCGGATCACCACGCCGGTTCCGAGCGCGTTGCCCACGGCGTAGACCGCCGTGTTCAAGGTCGGCTTGGTGTCCAGGTCCAGGGTGGCGTCGCCGGGCGAGCCGGCCAGCGAGAACACCACGAAATCCTTGCGCAGGTCGAATTTCTCGATCTTGTCGATCGGGTAGACGTGGCCGGCGGTGTCGCGCAGCTCGGGCTGTCCCCATAGGCTGTCCGCGCCGACCAGCAGCACGTGGGCAGCGGTGACGTAGCGGTTGTGGCCGATCGCGAACGCGGTGCCGATGGAGTAGTACTTGTCGGTACGCTCCTGGTAAGGCAGCAGGTCCAGCGGCAGCGGTTTCTCGTAGCTGAGCGAGTCGCTGGTCGGCTTGGCCTGCACCACCTCGAAGGTGGCGGCCTGGATTTTGGGCAGCAAGGCGGCATCGAGGCTCGCCGCCTGCACCGTCGATACGCCAAGCCCCGATACCAGCGCCAGTACGCCGATCCGGCCGAGATGGCGGATCGTCCAATCGCACCATGTACGCATACGTTTCCTTCGCATGGAGGCGCGGCCCGCGGACTCCCCTCGGCATCCTCGCGGACGGCGGCCAGCGCGCATCTTGGCATGGAGAGGCGTCGCTTGCATGGCAGGCAATGGCCATGAAGCGGGCGCCCATGTGGCGGCCGCGGATGGATGGGCGCGTAGAATCCGAAGTCCCGATGGATGTCGTGCCCCCTGCCTGCATGCAAGCGGATGCTTCCCCCCTGAACGATTTTCATCCCGCCGTCGCCGCCTGGTTCGCCGGCCGCTTCGCCGCGCCCACCGCGGCCCAGGCCCAGGCCTGGCCGGCGATCCGGGCGGGTGGCCACGTGCTTGTGGCGGCGCCCACGGGTTCGGGCAAGACGCTGACCGCCTTCCTCGCCGCGATCGACGCGCTGATACGCGAGGGCGTGGCGAGCGGCGGCGCGCTGCCGGACGAGACGCGGGTGGTCTACGTGTCGCCGCTTAAGGCCTTGTCCAACGACATCCACGTCAACCTGGAAGAGCCGCTGGAAGGCATCCGCGCCGAGCTGGAAAAGCTGGCCTTGCCTGAAGTCGCCATTCGCACCGCGGTGCGCACCGGTGACACGCCGCAGGCCGAACGCGCGTGGATGCGCAAGACGCCGCCACAGATCCTGGTCACCACGCCGGAGTCGCTGTACATCCTGCTCGGCTCGGCGTCCGGCCGCGAGATGCTCGCGAGCACGCGCAGCGTGATCGTGGACGAGATCCACGCTGTCGCCGGCAGCAAGCGCGGTGCGCACCTGGCGTTGACGCTGGAGCGGCTGGAGGCGCTATGCCAGCGGCGCCTGCAGCGGATCGGGCTTTCGGCGACACAGAAGCCCATTGAGGAAATTGCCGACTTCCTGGTCGGCGCAACATCGCCCACTCCCCTTTGGGGAGTGGGCCGGGGTGAGGAGTCGGCCGCGCCACAGACTTCATCGAAGCTCGCACCAGGCGAGGCCGATGCGAGCACCCGCCCCTCACCTCAATCCTCTCCCCAAAGGGGAGAGGAAGTGAACGCGAAAAGCGGCATTACCATCATAGATACGGGCCATACCCGCAAGCGCGACCTCGCCATCGAAGTGCCGCCATTGCCGCTGGAGGCGGTGATGTCCAACGATTGCTGGGAGCTGGTCTACAACCGCATCGCACAACTGGTGCAGGCGCATCGCACCACCCTGGTGTTCGTCAACACGCGCCGCCTGGCCGAACGCGCGGCGCGGCAGCTGTCCGAGCGGCTGGGCAAGGAAGCCGTTGCCGCACACCACGGCAGCCTCGCCAAGGAGCAGCGCCTCGATGCCGAGCAGCGGCTGAAGCGCGGCGAGCTGGCGGTGCTGGTGGCCACTGCTTCGCTGGAGCTGGGCATCGATATCGGCGACGTGGACCTGGTCTGCCAGCTTGGCTCGCCGCGTTCCATCGCCGCCTTCCTGCAGCGCGCGGGCCGTTCCGGCCACCACGTCGGCGGCACGCCGAAGGCGCGCTTGTTCCCCACCACGCGCGACGACCTGGTCGAATGCACCGCTCTGCTCGACGCCGTGCGCCGCGGCGAGCTCGATGCGCTGGTGCAGCCACCGCAGCCGCTGGATGTGCTGGCACAGCAGATCGCCGCCGAAGTGGCCTGCCGCGAGTGGGACGAGGATGCGTTGTACGCGCTGGTGCGCGGCGCGCATCCCTATCGCACGCTGGCGCGCGCGGATTTTGACGCGGTGGTGCGCATGCTGGCCGAGGGCTTCACTACCCGCCGTGGTGCGCGCGCGGCCTACCTGCACCGCGACGCCGTGCATCGGCGGCTGCGCGCGCGCCGCGGTGCGCGGCTGGTCGCGCTCACTTCCGGCGGCGCGATCCCCGATACCGCCGATTACCTCGTCGTGCTGGAACCGCAGGCCACGGTGATCGGCTCGGTGCACGAAGACTTCGCGGTGGAAAGCCTCGCCGGCGACATCTTCCAGCTGGGCAACACCAGCTACCGCATTCTGCGCGTCGAGCGCGACCGTTTGCGCGTGGAGGATGCGCACGGCGTGCCGCCCAGCATCCCGTTCTGGCTGGGCGAGGCGCCGGGGCGCACGGATGAGTTGTCGTTCGCGGTGTCGCGGCTGCGCGAGGAGATTGGCGAGCGCCTCGGCGGTGAACCCCTCTCCCTTAGGGAGAGGGGTGAGGGTTCGGTGGGCGACGGGCTTTCAGGTGATACCGAACCCTCACCCCTAACCCCTCTCCCAGAGAGAGAGGGGAGCAAGGCATTCGCGTGGCTGTGCGATGAGTTGGGCCTGAGCGAAGCCGCGGCGCGGCAGCTGGTCGAGTATCTGGCCAGCGCGAAAGCCGCGCTGGGCGTGTTGCCCACGCAATCGACCCTGGTGTTCGAACGCTTCTTCGACGAGTCGGGCGGCACCCAGCTGGTCATCCATGCGCCGTTCGGCAGCCGCATCAATCGCGCCTGGGGCCTGGCGCTGCGCAAGCGCTTTTGCCGCCAGTTCAATTTCGAGCTGCAGGCCGCGGCCACCGAGGACGCAATCGTGTTGTCGCTGTCCACCAGCCACAGCTTTCCGCTGGAGGAAGTGGCGCGCTACCTGCACTCGAACAGTGCCGAGCATGTGCTGGTGCAGGCTCTGCTCGACGCGCCGCTGTTTCCCGCCCGCTGGCGCTGGAACGCGGTCACCGCACTGGCGTTGCCGCGCTTCACCGGCGGGAAAAAAGTGCCGCCGCAGCTGCAGCGCATGAAGAGCGAGGACCTGCTCGCCGCGGTGTTTCCCGACCAGGTCGCCTGCCTGGAAAACATCGTGGGCGAGCGGCAGATTCCCGATCATCCGCTGGTGGCGCAGACCCTGCACGATTGCTTGCGCGAGGCGATGGACGTCGACGGCCTGCTGCGCCTGCTGCGCGCCCTCGAAGGTGGCGAGATACATCTGGTCGCGCGTGATCTGGCCGCACCCAGCCCGCTCGCCGGCGCGGTGCTCAATGCCGCGCCCTACGCCTTCCTCGACGATGCGCCGCTGGAGGAGCGCCGCACCCGCGCCGTGCGCCAGGACAGCCCGGCCAGTGCGGGCGATCTGGGCCGGCTCGATCCCGCAGCCATCGCCGCGGTGCGCGCCGAGGCTTGGCCCGAGGTGCGCAGCGTCGATGAGATGCACGAGGCGCTGGATGCGCTGGGCGGCATCACCGCGGAGGAGGCGGCGGCGAACGAGGGCTGGAACGACAAGCTGCGGGCGCTGGCGCAGGACCAGCGCGCCACGCGTCTGTCGTTGCGGGATGCCGGCGGCGCATGGGTCAGCGCGGAAAAGCTGCCGCAATGGCAGGCCGTGCATCCCGATGCATCGCTGCATCCCGTCATCGCCGCGCCCGCCGGATACGCGGAACAGGCGTGGACGCGCGAGGACGCCATGCGCGAACTGGTGCGCGGCCGGCTGCTCGGCCTGGGGCCGGTCACCGTCGAGGCGCTGGCGGCGCCGCTGGGCGTGGCACCCGCCGAGGTGGAGGCTGCGCTGCTGCGTCTGCAGACCGAAGGCTATGTGATCCAGGGGACGTTCGACCTTGCCGTTGCCGGAACGCAGTGGTGTGAGCGTCACCTGCTCGCGCGCATCCACCGCTATACGCTGGGCCGTTTGCGCCGCGAGATCGAGCCGGTGAGCCGGCGCGAGCTGATGCGCTTCCTGCTCGACTGGCAGCATGCGAGTCCGGCCACGCAGTTGCGTGGGCCGGACGCGCTTTCGGCGACGCTGGCGCAGCTGGAAGGCTACGAAGCCGCGGCCGGCACCTGGGAGGCGGAGATCCTGCCCGCGCGCATCGCCGATTATTCGGCCAGCTGGCTGGACGAACAGTGCCGCGCCGGCCGCATCGGCTGGAGTCGCCTGCGTGCGGGTGGCGGCAGCGGTCCGGTACGCGCCACGCCGATCGTGTTGCTGCCGCGCCGGAAGATGGCCGCCTGGACCAGCATCGCGCAGAGCGCCTCGTCGCAGGAAAGCCTGCTGTCCTCGCGCGCGCAGGCGGTGGCCGATGCGCTGAGCGAACAGGGCGCGCTGTTCTTCGACGAGCTGCTGTCCATTGCCCATCTGCTGCGCACCGAGCTGGAGGACGCGCTGGGCGAACTGGTTGCCGCCGGCCGCGCCAGCGCGGACAGTTTCGCCGGCCTGCGTGCGCTGCTGCTGCCTGCGGCGAAACGCGAGGCGCCGCGCCACCGGCGCATGCGCCGGCATGGATTCGGTGGCATCGAGGACGCGGGTCGCTGGTCGCTTGTGGCTCGTTTCCCTTCCCCCGCCGGGGTGAGGGTGCCCGGTAGGGCGGAACAGGGGCAGGTGCTTGCAGGGAAGCCGGATGCGGCGCCGGCACCAGGGCAGCCCCTCGCCTCAGCCCTCTCCCCAAAGGAGGGAGGAGGTGATGGCGGCGTTTCGCGCGACGTTCATTCGATTGAAGCCGTCGAGCACGTGGCGCGTACCTTGCTCGCTCGCTACGGGGTAGTGTTCTGGCAGTTGCTGGAACGCGAGGCGCCCTGGCTGCCGCCATGGCGCGAGCTGCTGCGCGTGTATCGCCGGCTGGAGGCGCGTGGCGAGATCCGTGGCGGGCGTTTCGTCGAAGGCCTGGTGGGCGAGCAGTTCGCGCTGCCGGAAGCCATCGCGCCGTTGCGCGCGATCCGCCAGCGCGCGGACGACGGCGAGCTGGTCGTCATCGGCGGTTGCGATCCGCTGAACCTGGTGGGCAGCGTGCTGGCCGGCGATAAGGTGCCGGCGGTACCTGGCTCGCGCGTGCTTTATCGCGATGGTGTGCCGCTGGCCGCGCTCGTCGCCGGAAAAGTCCTGCCGCTGGCGGAGCTGTCCGCAGCCGAGATGCAGGTGGCGCGGCAGGCATTGCGGCTGCGCACGCAGGCGTCGCCCGTGAGCTGAGGAAGCTGCGCGGGCGACGCGGCCATCACATCGGCGCCCATGCGGGAATCACCGCGGGGCGCCACCTTCCGCCGCCGGCCGCGCGTCGGCCGTGGCGCCCGCGTCGCCGGGATCGTCGGTATCGAGCGGACGGACGTATTGCACCAGCGACAGCAAGGTTTTGCCTGGCTCCTCGTTCATCATCTCGTGCGCCGAGTTCTCGAACCACACCAGTTTCTTGGAGGGTGCCTGCACCGTCTGGAACCAGGCAGCGGCGACGTTGGACGATACGTTGCGGTCGTGCCTGCCGAGGAACATGACCACCGGACAGCCGAAGCGATGGATATGGCTGAGGTCCATGGTGAGCACGCTGACGAGGAGCTTGTTCACGGAGTATTCGTTCGCCTCGCCGAGCAGCTGCACGTCGCGATCGCTGTATTCGGGTGAAAGCGACATGGCGGCTGCTTCGGCCTGGCCGCCCGTCCGGCCGTACACCATGCCGCCATACTGGTTGAGCCACTTCCGCTGGATCGCCAGGCTGGCGAGGGAAACGGGCCCGGTGCCGCTGGCGTACGGCGCGATGGATTCCAGTTCCTTGACCGCCTGCCCGTTGCCGGCCTTGCGGGCTTCATCCATCGCGAATTGCCAGCCTTCGCGCTCGCTCGCCGGGGAGTTGATCACTTGTCCCATGCCGATATAGGCATACAGCCAGTCTGGATGGCGCTGGGCGACTTCCAGCCCGAGGTAAGAACCCCACGAATGGCCGAGCAGGAAGATCTTTCTCTTGCCGAACTTCTTGCGCAGCCACGCCACCATTTCCTCGGTGTCGCCAATCATGCGCTCCGGCGTCATCGTGGGGGCGACCGCCGCGGGATCGTTGGCGGCATAGGTGCTGCCGGCGCCGCGCTGGTCCCATTGCACCACGGTGAAGTACTCCTCCCAACCGCGCTGGAAATACCAGCTGGTCGGCATCGAGACCCAGCCGGGCCCGCCGTGCACCATCAACAGGATGGGATTGCGCCGGTCGGCGCCGCGGATGCTCACCCACTGGTCAATCCCGCCGATGCGCACCTTTTCGTGCCGCTGGATGCCAAGCGGCGTGACGATGCGCTGCATGTCCGCGATGATCTTGACGGCCTGCGCGCGGCTGCTGGGCGCGGGCGGTTCCTGAGCCTGCAAGGCGCCTGCGCAGAAGCAGAGGGCGGCGATGAACGGCAACAATCGTGAGCCCATGGGACATGTCCTGGGGTGAGTGGGTAATGCCCGTACTCAGCAATACCCGTACCAACCCCTATGCGTTCACCAACATGCCTGTTTATGGGGATATCGCGGTGCGTGGCGTGAGCCGGAAGCCGTCCGCGGACGGGAACGCGGACGTCCGCTGGCAGGCGGCGGATACCGGCATCCGGCGATGCTCCGCAGGCATCCAGGCAAAGGATTCCGGCCTGCGCCGGAACGGCGAAGCTTCTCGCCCCCGGCCCATGCTGTCTGTCAGGTTGGGTGCGTGGAATCGATCAGAGCATGCTTAAGGCCGGGCCTGCAGCGACACCCGGCCCAGCGCATACAGCGGACCGTCGATGGGCGCGGTGTAGATCAGGCACAGCGCGTGCTCGCCGTCCTGCGCGCGCAGTGTCGCGTCGAACTTGAACCGGGGTGGACTGTGTGCCGGGTCGGGCAGCAGCATCGTGGCCAGCACCGGGCCGTCGCAGCGATCCGCGTGCACCACCAGTTCGCCGAACGGCGTGGTGTGCGGGCGCGACACCACCAGTTTCGTGTCGTGCGCCAGCGCGTAGTTGCGCGGCAGTCGCACCGCGTCGACATGGATCGCGTCGACACCATCCATCAGCGTGGGCGGGAACAGCTGGCAGGCGTCGAACACATTCATTGCGTACACCGGCTGGAGGCTGGCGGCATCGGGTGCCGGCTGCAGGCGCAGGCGGAAATCGCTGCCGGGGCAGTTCCCCAGTTCCGTGCCGGACAGGCTCAGCAGCGCGGCGCGATCCAGCCTCCGCTCGCGGGGCGCGGCGAGCTTGCTGCCATCGACGGCAAAGCTGGCGGCGCGCACGGTGGTGGGCAGCGTCACGTTGAACGGCGCGTCATAGCGTGGCGAAGCCGGCGTGGGGATGCTGCCGTCCAGCGTGTAGTGGATGGTGCCGAAGCCGGTCTGATCGCCCAGCGTCACCGTCGCCTTGCCGGTAGCCAGCGCCACGTTGCGGTCCGCCGCGATGTCCACGGCGAAAGCGCTGTCGGCGTAGTTGACCTGCTGCGCACGATGGCGTTCGAGCTGCGCCGGCAGACGGGCGAGGAAGCCCTGCCAGTCGTTGCTGGCGGCGGGCGACCAAGCCACTTCGCCGAGCGCGTCGAGTCGCGGAAAGGTGGTGTGCTCCACGTGCGCCATCGTCGGGAGGTGCTCGGTCCACACGTTGGCCTGCACGCCCAGCACATGCTTCGCCTGCGTGGCATTCAACACGTCGGGCAGCACCTGGAAGCCGTACACGTCCTTCAGCGATTCCACGCCGAGGCGTCCGGCGTATTCGTCGGCGAGGTCGCCCTGCACGTGGTCGAAGTAGAGATCGGGCGAGGGCGACATCACCACGTCGTGGCCGAGCAGCGCGGCCTTGATCGCGCCGTCGATACCGCGCCAGGACATCACCGTGGCGTCGGCGGGCAGGTTGTCGCCCTCCAGGATCTCGTCCCAGCCGATCAGTTTGCGGCCGTGCTTTTCGAGGTAGTGGCCGATGCGGCCGATGAACCAGCCCTGCAGCGCATCTTCGTTGGCGATGCCCAGCGCGCGCATCTTCGCCTGCACCGCGGGCGAGGCCTGCCACTTATCCTTGATCGCCTCGTCGCCGCCGACATGGATGTATTGCGAGGGGAACAGCGCCAGCACTTCGTCGAGCACGTTGTCGATGAAGGTGAAGGTGTCGTCGTCCACGTTGTAGAGCCAGGAGTTCACACCCCAGTCGGTAGACACCTTCGGCTGTTTGCCGGTGACGCCGATGCGCGGATAAGAGGCCACCGCGGCCTGTGCGTGGCCCGGCATGTCCAGCTCCGGCACGATGGTGACGTGGCGTGCGGCGGCGTAGGCCACCACTGCGCGGATCTGCTCCTGCGTATAGAAGCCGCCGTAGCGCTTCGGTTCGCCGTCGTGGCCGGCGCCGGGTGGCGTACGCCATGCACCGATACGGGTGAGCTCGGGATAGCGCTTGATCTCGATGCGCCAACCCTGGTCGTCGGTGAGATGCCAGTGCAGCACGTCGAGCTTGAGCTGGGCCATCTGGTCGATCAGCTTTTCGACCTCGGCCACGCTCTGGAAATGGCGCGCGGAATCCAGCATCAGGCCGCGCCAGGCGAAACGCGGCCAGTCGCGGATGCTGAGCGCGGGCACGTCCACCGCGCCTTGTTTCGCGTCGGGCGTCAGAAGCTGGGACAGCGTGATCGCGCCGTGGAACAGGCCGGCATCGTCGCGCGCCGTGACGCGGATTCCCTCGGGTGTGACGGCTAGCGCATAGCCTTCGGCCTGCGCCACCGGCGCCCGCGGGTCACGCTGCAGCACGATGGCCTGCGCGGCATGGCCGTCGGCGGCAAGCTGCAACTGCAGGCCGCGCGTGCGCGCGACGAGATCGATCAGGTAGTCCGCGGTCTGTTTCGTCGCGGCATCGTGGCTCGCGAGCAGCACGAGTGTGTGTGCGTCCACGGTGAAGCCGCCGTGCTGCAACTCGAGTTGCGCCGGCAGCGGAATCAGAGAGGGTGGCGTCGCGTCATCGGCGTGGGCGGCAGGCGCCAGCGGCAGGGCGAGCACCAGCAGCAGGCAGGCGCAACGGGACAGCAAGGCAAGACGATTCATCGGCGACTCCTGCACGAATGGCCCAGCATGCCATCTCCGTGGCCATTCCATATAAAAAGCGCCGGAGCGATTTCGACATCGCGCCAGCGATCACCCGAAGGGCGGCCGCCATGGACGGTGGTCGCAAAAAGACGGGCCCGCAAAATACAGCCGGGCCCGCTCGGGGAGAGTGCAGGCCGTCCGTGGCCTGCGTGGATACTGCAGTGAAGCGGAAATGCCGGATCAGAACTTCAGATGCGCGGTCAGGTAATACTGACGGCCGTTCTCGTAGAAAGCGGTCGGGATGTATGCGCTCTGGTAGTACTTGGTGGTCGGGTTGTTGAGGTTCAGCGCATCCAGGCTGAAGCTCAGCCAATCCGTCGCCTTGTAGCCGATGGACGCACCCAGCGTGCCGGTCGCCGCCTGGTAGTAGGGCACCGCGCCCTGCAGGCCGATCAGGAACGACGAACGCCAGCTGTAGCCGATGCGCGCGTTGAACATGTCGTTTTCGAAGTAGGCGCCCACGTTGTAGGTGTTCTTCGAGGTGCCAAGCAGGTTGTGCGTGCCATCCGCCCAGGTGAAGGACGACGAACCGTCCGCATAGGTGTAGTTGAGATTCACGCCGAAGTAGTCGCCGATCGGCTGGTTGTAGGTCAACTCCAGGCCGGACAGGCGGGCATCGGCATTCAGCGGGATGGCGACGTTGTACGTTTCCAGCTGGTGGCTCAGCTCGCTGTAGAGCTGACGGTTCGTGGTGCCGTAGGCCACGTAGTCCTTCATGTTCATCGAGTACGCAGTGGCCGCCAGCAGGCCGCGCGGCATGAAGTACCACTCCAGGCCGGCGTCGAAGTTGGTCGACAGCACCGGCTTGAGGTGCGGGTTGCCGCCGCCGCCGGTCTTGCTCAGGTCCGAACCCCACGAGGATGCGCCCAGGGCGGAATAGTCCGGCATGGTCTGGGTCTGCGACACCGCGAAGCGGGCAATCAGGTCCTGCGCCAGGTTGAACTTCAGGTTGAAGCTCGGCAGGAAGCGGCCGTAGTGGTTGCTGTAGTGCTCGCGATCCCACATGCCGAACAGGCTGCTCACGTCCGGATTGACCGTGGTGGCGGCATACGTGTTGATGCCTTGGCTGATGTTGACGTAGCGCACGCCAGCGTTGCCGCTCCAGTTGTCGCCTTGGAAGTTGGCCTGGAAGTACGCCGCGGCGTTCTTCTCGGTCACTGTCCAGTCGGCACCATAGTTGTGGCGGCCGGTCGGGCCGTCATTGCCCGCAAGCCAGGTGGCGGTGGAGTTGACCGCATTGGCCAGCGCGGACTGGGTGAAGTACCAGATGTTGCGCGGGAACTGGCCGCCGAGGCCCTCGGCGAAGTTGCCCGGGTAGTTGGCGGTGGCGGCACCTTGCAGCGCACCCCAGAGGTCGCCCGGGGTAGCGCCTTCCGGCGATATGGTGGCGCGGTCGTGCTTGGCGTAACGGACGCCGTAGTTGAACGACTCCAGCGTGCCCGTGTTCATGTACTGGGTGAAGTCGGCCGACAGCCAGTTTTCCTTGTCGGTGGCCTTGACGAGCTGGTCGCCCCAGGTGCCGTTCCACTGCGCGCCGGCCAGGCTGCCGTCGCCGCCCACGCTCCAATCCACCGGCGAGCCCGCACCATGCGTCTGCCAGCTGGCGCCGCCGCCATAGTTGTCGGTGAGTTCGGCGATGTACTGCTTCGGCGTGGTGCCGGTGCCCTTGGTGGTGCCGGCCTGGAACGTCGCCGTCACGTTGTCCGACACGTTCCAGTCGGCGTCCGCGGTGTAGTAGTAGGTCTTCGCCTGGGACTGGCGCGCGATCATGTCGTACACGGTGTAGGCCGTGCCGGCCTTACCCGCATAGGTGGCATTGGTGAGCACGCCGTTCTGCACGGTGTAACCCGGGTTCGGCGCCTGGGTCATGCCCCAGTTGCCGGCCCACAGCATGTAGTTGCGGTTGTAGTTGTCGGCGTCGA
The DNA here is from genome assembly GCF_044904705.1 of Dyella agri. Lineage (NCBI taxonomy): Bacteria > Pseudomonadati > Pseudomonadota > Gammaproteobacteria > Lysobacterales > Rhodanobacteraceae > Dyella > Dyella agri. The sequence continues at coordinate 24,277 of NZ_JADIKL010000006.1, read as the reverse complement.
GCTTGGAGTAGAAACCGCTCAAGTCCAGGGTCAGGTCGTTGCTCGGGCGGAACTGCGCCTCAAGCAGGCCGCCTTTGCGCGTGCGGGTCTGGGTGAACAGCGTGGAGCCAAGCAGCGAGGGGATATACACGCCCACGAGGTCGGGATTGGTCGCCGCGACCGGGCTGGTCGCGCCAATCTGGGTGAAGCCGCTGGGAAGCTCCTGGGCTTCACGCTGCAGGTGGCGCTTCTCGTCGAACACCTGGGCCAGGACGCCGAACGTGCTGTCGGCATTCTTCCAGTTGAACAGGCCGGAGAACTGGCCGTCGGTCTTGGAAGCCGTGCTGGAGTACACGCCGCCGATGCTGGCGTCCGCGGTGTACTGCTTGTCGAAGTCCAGCGGCTTGCGGGTGATGATGTCCACGTTGCCGGTGGTGCCGCCGTCCTGGAAGCGGGCTTCGGAGGACTTGTGCACTTCCACGCGGCTGACGATTTCGGACGGCAGCAAGGTGTAGCTCACGCTGCGGCCGACGGTGTTGCCCTGGCTGAGCACGAACCAGTCGGCCGAGCCGACGGTGTGGCCGTTGATAAGCGTCTGGGTCAGGCTCGGGGCGGTGCCGCGCAGGCTGATGCGGTCGGCTTCGTCGAAGCCGCCTTCCTGGGCACTGGACGAGCTGATGTCCACGCCGGGCAGGGCGCGCAAGGTGTCGGCCACGTTGTGTGCCGGCAGCTTGCCCACGTCTTCGGCGGTGACCACGTCGACGTTGGAGTTTGCGTCGCGCTTGATGTCGAGCGCCTTCGCCTGCGAGGCACGGACACCGATCACGGTCACCGTCGACAGGGTCTTCGTTTCTTTCTTGTTTGGAGCGCTGCTGTTCTGGGTGTTTTGCTGATTCTGGCTGTTGTCCTGCGCGTACGCGCCGACGGACAGGCACAGGCCGGCGACGATACTCGCGGCAAGCAGTGTCTTGCGATGGTTCATGATGTCCTCCCCTCAGAGGGCTGGTTCGGTCCGGGACCGGGTTGTCGTGGTTGTTGACGGCGTTCGGCGCCGTGTCGCTAGAGCGGTGGCATGGCTTGATCTCCCTGCCGCTCGTCCAGAAACCAGCCGGCGGCGCCGATGACACCTAGCTGGCCGTGCTCGATCAGTCGTACGGGAACCTTCTGCAGAAATGCGCGCATCACGCCCTTGTTGAAATAGCGTTCGGCGAAGCTGCTGGCGCGCAGGAAGCCGTGGATCTGCGGCAGGATGCCGCCGGCGAGGAATACGCCGCCGCTGGCGCCGTACAGCATCGCCAGGTCGCCGGTGAAGCTGCCGAGCAGGCCGCAGAACACCTGCAACGCTTCCTGTGCCGCGGCATCGTGGCCGGCCAGCGCGGCGCCGGTGATCTCTGCCGGCGTCATCAGCGCCACCGCGCAGCCGCGCAGTTCGCACAACGCGTGGTAGAGGTTGAGCAGGCCGGGGCCGGACAGCGCCTCCTCGTAGGAGATATGGCTGCGGCCACGCGCCAGCACGCGCAGGATGTCGATCTCGCGCTCGTTGCCGGGCGCCAGCGAGATCTGGCCGGCCTCGGTGGGCAGCACTTGGGCATGGCCGGCGCGTGGCAGCAGCACCGCCGAACCCAGTCCGGTGCCCGGACCCATCACCAGCACCGGGCCGCGCGCCGCCGGCTGCGCGGTCTCGATCACCGGCAGCGTCTCGTCGGCATCGAGGAACTGGGTGGCCCAGGCCACTGCCTCGAAGTCGTTGATGACTTCCAGCTGGGTCAGGCCCAGCTCTTCGCGCAGTGCGCCGATCGACACCGGCCACGGCAGATTTTCGTTGACGATGCTGTCGTCCAGCACCACGCCGGCGCTGGCCACCACGCAACGGCGGATACGCCCCTGCAGCGTGGCGTGGCCAGCCAGTGCCAGCTGCGCAACGAAATCGCGCAGCAGGGCGCCGAGGTCGGACCAGTCGATGCAGTGATAGCGGTGGTAGTGCAGCACGCTGACCGGACGCCGGTCGCCGGGCGTGCCGAGTACCAGGCCGATGCGCGCGTGGGTGCCGCCGACATCGGCGGCTAGGAACGGCTCGGTCTGGCCCAGCACGCCGTTCGGCGCCGACGTTTGCGGCGACGGCCGGGCGGCATGACGCTGGCTGGCGAACTCTCCCACGTGAATTTTCCCCTTGTCCGCTGCGGCCGGCCGGTGCGACGCATGGGTCGCGCGAACATGCCGGCGGGCGATGGCGGTGGAGTCTGGAAGTGTCATGACAACGTTGTCAAGTAACTGTCCCGGAATTTTCACCAGGGCGTGCGAAGCCTTGCAACATGACCGTTGGCAGGGGTCGCGAGGCTGGATCGATTTAAATTTTGTCGACGCGCCAAAACCTGGCGCATCAGGCGTTGCGGCTGGCATCGAAAGCAGGAAATCGCCGCTGGAAGCGGCCGCGCGGGCGAATAGCCCATGCCGTGGTTAGAACCAAAAAACCTCGCGGGTGCGGGTACCCACACGTGTGGCCTGGCCGACGGGTTCCGGCCAGGCCAAGGTCATCCCTGGTTGACAACGTTGTACTTTGCGGCCAATAAAGATGTTTTGGCGGCCGCGCGTGCCGTTATGCTCACGGCCGTCACGCCGTTCCTCGGGGAGAGACTTCATGGCAAGCACTGTGGCGGCCGCGCCGTCCGGACGTTCCTACATCGGGCCGATGATCATCATCGGCGTGCTGTTCTTCATCATGGGTTTCTTCACGTGGCTCAACGGGCCGCTGATCACCTTCGTCAAGCTGGCGTTCCAGGTGCCCGACGCCTATGCGTTCCTGGTGCCATTCGCGTTCTACATTTCGTACTTCGTGTTCTCGCTGCCGGCCTCGTCGCTGCTGCGCCGTACCGGCATGAAGAAGGGGATGGGGCTGGGTCTGTTCGTGATGGCGGCCGGCGCGGCGCTGTTCGGTCAGTTCGCCACCATGCGTGTGTTCGCCGGCGCGCTCACCGGGCTGTTCATGCTCGGCGCGGGTCTGTCGCTGTTGCAAACGGCCTCGAATCCCTACGTCAGCATCCTGGGCCCGATCGACAGCGCGGCGCAGCGCATCGCTTTCATGGGCATCTGCAACAAGGTTGCCGGCATCTTCGCGCCGCTGCTGATCGGCGCGTTGGTACTGCACGGCATCGGCGACCTCGACGCGCAGGTGAAGGCCGCCGACCCGGCACTGCGCGACAGCCTGCTGAACGGGTTCGCAGCCAAGATCCACCTGCCCTACCTGGCGATGGCCGGCGTGCTGCTGCTGCTGGGTGTGTGGGTGCTGGGTTCCCCGCTGCCGGAGATCAAGCCGGCGGGTGCGAACGACGAACACGCGATCGGCCATACCGGACGCAGTATCTACAGCTTCCCGCACCTGTGGCTGGGCGTGCTGTGCCTGTTCCTGTATGTGGGCGTGGAGGTCATGGCCGGTGACGCGATCGGAACCTACGGCGCCGGCTTCGGCCTGCCGCTGGACCAGACCAAGTTCTTCACCGCGTTCACCCTCGGCGCGATGCTGGTCGGCTACCTGGTTGGCTTGGTACTGATCCCGCGGATCGTCTCGCAGCAACGTTATCTCGCGGTGTCCGCGGTGCTGGGCATGCTGTTCACGCTGGGCGCTTTCCTCACCACCGGCTATGCCTCGGTCACCTTCGTCGCGGCGTTGGGTTTCGCCAACGCGATGATGTGGCCGGCGATCTTTCCGCTGGCGATCAAGGGTCTGGGCCGCCACACCGAGGCCGGCTCGGCGTTGCTGATCATGGGCATCGCCGGTGGTGCGCTGATCCCGCAGGCCTTCGTGCACCTGAAGGAGGTCATCAACTTTCAGGCGGCCTTCGCGCTGCTGATGGTGCCCTGCTACCTGTACATCCTGTACTACGGCCTGCGTGGCCACCGCGTGGGCCAGCACGTGGCGGGTTGAACGACCTGCCGCCATCGCGACCGCATCCACTAGACTGCGCGCCATGGCGGCGCGCCGCCACCCCGTCCGACGGAACCTGAGGCTCCACAGCTTGCGCAGCAACACCATCAAGGATGTAGCCGAGCAGGCGGGCGTCTCGCTGAAGACGGTCTCGCGGGTCATCAACAACGAGCCGTCGGTGCACGCGCGCACGCGCGAAAAGGTGCAGCGGGCGATCGACGCGCTGGGCTACCGGCCCGACCCTTCCGCGCGCAGCCTGCGCAGCACGCGCGCCTACGCGGTGGGGCTGGTCTACGACAATCCCAATCCGCACTACATCATCAGCATGCAGAGCGGCGTGCTGGCGGCCTGCCGCGCCAACGGCTACGGCCTGCAGATCCATCCCTGCGACTCCACCTCGCCGCGATTGGCCGAGGAGCTGGTCGCGCTGGCGGCGCATGCGCGGCTGGCCGGCCTGGTGCTGGCGCCGCCGATGTCCGAGCAGCCGGAGCTGATCCGTACCCTGGCAGCGGCGAAGATCCCCTTCATGCGGGTGATTTCCGCGCGGCAGGACCCGCAGGACGGCTACCCCTGCGTCTACGTGGACGACCGCGATGCCGCGTATGCGATCACCGAGCATCTGATCCAGCTCGGCCACACCCGCATCGGCTTCCTGTGGGGCGGCCGCGACCACCGTTCCAGCCCCGAGCGCTACCAGGGCTACGAGGACGCGCTGAAGGACTACGGCATCGCGCTGGACCGCAAGCTGATCCTGCCCGGCGACTACTCCTTCGACGACGGTTTCCGCGGCGCACGCAAGCTGCTCGCGCTGAAGGACCGGCCCACCGCGATCTTCGGCTCCAACGACGAAATCGCCGCCGGCGTGCTCGCCGCGGCACATTCCGGCGGCATCAGCGTGCCGTGGGAGCTGTCCATCGCCGGCTTCGAGGACAGCCCGTTCTCCAAGCAATCCTGGCCCGCGCTCACCACTGCACGCCAGGCCACCGAGGAGATCGCCCATCACGCCGCGCAGCGGCTGATCAGCAATCTCCAGCGTGCGGCCAACGGCGAACCGCAGGAGGAGGGCAACGAGGGTTTCAGCCCGGAACTGGTGGTGCGCGGTTCCACTGCACCGCTGCGCGGCACGCCGGCCAAGCGCTGACGCGTGCGCCCTTCTCCCTCTTCCCGTCGGGGAGAGGGTTGGGGTGAGGGGCCTGTGCTCGCGACACTCTTCATCTCCCCTCGCCCGCTTGCGGGAGAGGGGTAGGGGGGAGAGGGGCTCTTGCTTGTATGTCTTCGCCAACGACAAAGCGGTTTCGTGCGCCTGCCGGCGCCCGAGCTACTTCTCTTTTGCTTGTCCAAAAGAGAAGTAGCCAAGAGAAAACGACACCCCGGTTGGCGCTTTCCGTCCATCCATGGACGGAAAGTCCGTGAGTCGGTGCCGGGCTTTCCGAGCGGGCTCCTGCCCGCGCGGAAAGGCGTTGCCCTCCATGGCAACGCCCGCTGCGCGGCCTGATCGTCCCCGCCTCACCGCCGCCCAGGGGCCCCGGAAAAGCGGCGCGCATCCTGCGCGCACTGCTCGAAGAGCCGGATCAAGAGCGCCATACGCTGCGCCGAGTCGCGCCTCTGCAAATCCGCAGTTGTCCGCTCGAGCGGTATCCACTACACCCTCTTTTCAGGGCGGGCGAATTGAAAGCATGCCGTGTCGCGCTTGCCGGAAAAGCGAGATAAGCAGCGCATCGCGAGCACCCGTCCCCTCACCCCGATCCTTTCTTCGAAGAGGAGAGGGAGAAAGTGCGGCGCGCCCGCCCCCACTCTTACTCGCTGTAATCAGCGATATAGATCAGCTTTCCGTCATGCTGACGGAACTCGCTGCGTCCCTCCAGTGCGATCGACTGCCCCGCGCGCACGCCGTTCGGCAGATCGATCGCGAAGATGCCTTCGAAATGGATGCTGGCGTAGGCGGTATCGCCGTCTTCGCGCCACGCGGTGACGGTTTGCCGGCGCATTGAGAACAGGTGGCGCGAGCTTTCGGCGAGGTGGCGCAGCTCGGCGATGCCGATGGTGCGCAGGGCCAGTGCGCCGGCGGTGTAGTTCTCGAACACCACCGCGTCCTGCATCGTCGCCAGCATGGCGGCCACGTCCAGGCGGTTGTAGGCATCGAGATAGCGGTCGACCAGGGCGCGCATGGGGTGTTCCGGTTCGGCGGGGGCATGCATTTCAGCACGCCCCTGCCGCGGCCGCCATGCCGGTTCAGTGCTTGGCGTTATCCGTGCTCTCGATGAAGCGCGCCACGTTGTCGTGCAGCTTCTTCAGCGAGGGCTCGTGGGCGTACACCATGTGGCCGGAGGGATACCACGCGTAGGAGATGTTCTTGCGCAGCGAGTCGGGGATAGGCAGGTGATCCATCTCGTACTGCGCCGCATAGAACGTCGTGGCGAGGTCGTAGTAGCCGCCGTTGAGGAAGACCTTGAGGTTCGGGTCGGTCTTCATCGCCATCGCCAGGTCCGGCATCACGTTGGTGGACTGCTGCAGCGCCTCGTGGCTGCCCGGCGCTTGGTGCGACATGTCCCAATGCGGGATGTCGGCGTATTCGCGGTAGCGCTGGCCGTCGCCGAACTTCAGGTCCTTACGCACGTAATCGTTGAACGCGGCGATGTAGGCCGAGCTGATCGCCGAGGACTGCGGGTCGTATTCCGATTCCTTGCCCAGCGGATCCAGCGAAGGGCCGGAGAAGCGCGTGTCGAGGCGGCCGGTGGTGGTGTCGTCGTTCGCTTGCAGCTCGTGCTCGAACATACCGCCCGAGACGCGCAGGTTGGCCTTGACCCAGTAGGCCGCCGGCAGGCCGGTGTACTGGTACAGCTTCTCGGCGACGGCCTGCTTGCGCGCGGCGTCGAGCTGCGCGCCGGCCATCAGGGCCTGCGCGTATTCGCCGGTGGCGAATTGCTCCACCTCGTGCAGCAAAGTGTCGAGGTCGGCAGGCGGCGCGGGCAGCTTGTGGTGGTAGTACGCGGTCGCGGCGTAGGTGGGCAGTGCCAGCTCGTAGGGCTGGTCCACGCCGGGGTTGCTCTCGGGGCCGTCGATGCTGTTGTCGAAGCTGAGTATCTGCGACAACAGGATCACGCCATTGAGGTCCACGCTGTCCTCGTTGGTAAGGATGTTGGCCACCACCGCCGAACGGGTGGTGCCGTAGCTCTCGCCGAACAGATACTTCGGCGAGTTCCAGCGGCCGTACTTCGACAGGAATTCGGTGATGAACTGGGCGAACGCATGGCCGTCGCCGTCCACGCCATAGATCGCTTTCTCGCGATCCTTCATCTGTTCGGCGCGCTTGCCTGGGTCTTTGTCGTCGGCGATCAGCCGGCTGAAGCCCGCGCCCGGCGCGTCGATGAACACCAGGTCGGAGGCGTCGAGCAAGCTGTAGTCGTTGTTCACCAACTGGTACGGCGCAGCCGGCGTGTGGGTGTCATCGGCGGTCACTACGCGCTTCGGTCCGAACGCACCCATGTGCAGCCACACCGTGGCCGAGCCGGGGCCGCCGTTGTAGATGAAGGTGACCGGCCGCTCGCTCGCCTTCGCGCCCTTCTTGAGATAGGCGACGTAGAACATGCTTACCGTGGGCTCGTGCTCCTTGTCGCCTGAGCCATGCAGCACCAGGGTGCCGGCTACCGCCTTGTAGCCGATGCTATGCCCTTCCACCGATACCGAGCCCTCGCTGGTCGACGACTGCGGCTTGACCAGGGCTGCGTCGGGCGCATCCGCGGGCTGCTCCTTGTCGTGCTTCTTGCTGGTGTCGGCGGCGACGGCGGTGCTGAGCAGCAGGGCGGCCACGGCCGCGGCGAGGGGAAGCTTGCGCATGGGCGATATCCTCGGAATGGCGGAGGCGCGCGACGCCTCGTGGAACAGGCAGCATAGAAACCGCCTGCGCACCCCCGCATGCCCCGGAAGTCATTGCCCTCCTGCAATATCCTGCAGTCGGCTCAAGCCCAGGCCAGCAACGCGATCGCCAGCAACGCCAGCAGCAGGCCGGCGAGGTTCGTGCGGCTCAGGCGCTCGCGGAACAGCAGCACGCCGGCCAACGCACCCAGCACCACCACGCCGAGGTTCATGCTGGCGAATACCAGCGCCGGGTGCTGCGGCAAGGCGCGGTGCGCACGCAGGTAGAACAGGATGTTGCCGAAGTTGAACAGGCCCAGCAGCAGGCCGCCCAGCGCGTTGCGCAGGCTGAAGCGCGCGCCGTGCATGGCACGCCACATCGCCAGCACGAACGCCACCGGCAGTGCCAGCGCGAACATCGCCGCGAGCGAGGTGCCCAGTGGCACGCCGGCCGCCGCCACGCGCTTGAACAACACGTCGATCGCGCCGAAGCCGGCGAACACCAGCAAGGGCCACAGCCACGGCGCTGCGCCGCCTTCGCCGCGGCCCTGCCCGCTCCGCCACACCATGCCCAGCAGCGCGAGCAGGCCCAGCGCGCAACCAAGCGCCTTGGTGGCGTCCAGTTTCTCGCCGAACAGCAGGAACGCCGCCAGCAGCGAGAGCAACAGCGACAGCCGCTGCGCCGCATCCGACCGCACGATGCCCGCATGCCGTACCGAGACGCCCAGCGCCAGGAAGATCGTGGGCAGCAGCACACCCAATCCAATCAGCGCGAACCACGGCGCGCCCGGCTGCTGCAGCGGCGCCAGCGAAGGTTGCAGCAGCAACGCGGCCAGCGCGACCGCCGCCGCATAGTTCCACGCCACCATCTGGCCGATGTCCAGCCCGAAACGCCGTGCCAGCTTCAGCAGCACCGACACCAGTACGCTGCAGATCGCACTCGCCAGCACGTAGATCATCGAACGGTTCCCGATCCGGAAGGGTTGCGAGCTTAACGGATTGCCGCCAGCCGCCCGGCCGTGGAACGATGGCCGCCCGGCACTTCCCCTATCCGAGGCCAGGCGACTTCCATGGAGATCCGACTGCTCGATCGTCACGACGCCGCTGCCTACCAGGCGTTGCGGCTGCAGGCGCTGCGCGACAGCCCGCACGTATTCAGCGCCAGCCATGACGACGAGGCCGGCCGTAGCATCGACGAGGTGGCGACGCGGATCGCGCCGGCGGCGGACGGCTCGGTGTGCATGTTCGGCCTCTTCGAGGAGGACGCGTTGGCCGGATTCGTGGCCCTCATCCATCCGCAAAGGAAGAAGCTGCGCCACGGCGCCGAGCTGGCGGGCATGTACGTGGCGCCGGCCTGCCGTCGGCGCGGGTTGGGTGCCGCCTTGCTGCACGCGGTGATCGCGCACACGCGTTCCATCGACGGCGTGCGCCAGCTCGGACTCGGCGTCAATGCGACGAATGCCGCAGCGAAGGCCTTGTACCGTTCCGCCGGTTTCGTGAGCTGGGGCGTGCAGCCAAGGGCGCTGCAGGTCGACGGTGCGTTCTTCGACGAAGAGCACATGCTTCTGCCCCTCGACGCCACCAGCTGATTGTCCTTCGGCGGCGCCTGCGCCGCCGGTCCATCGCGCGCAGCCTCTGCCGAATGCTTGCACGGAACCAATCGGCGCATAGCCGGTCTTCGCCTGGGTCTGTGCGCCGACCGGCGCCGTGTGACCGGGATGGAACCGCGCAGCATGAGTGGACGAAGGGCGAGGGCGCAGCAGGAGACGTCAGGCAGGCGAAGGCATCTGCGTTGGGCGCGGATCGCCACACTGGTGGCGGTGTTGCTGATCCACCTGGGCTTTCTGGCGTTCTTGCTCGCGCCGCCGCCGGGCTGGCGCTGGTTCGCCGCGGAGAGGCCGCCCGCGGCGTCGGACGCGTTGCTCGTCCATCTGCTGCCGTTGCAGGCCAGGACAATCGAGCCGCCGCCGGTCGCGCCGCGCGTGCCGCACCAGGCGCGTAGTGCGCCACCACCGCATCGGCCGCCGCCCGTGGCGCTGTCCAGCCGGCCGACGGCACAACCGGCGCCACCGATGCCGCAGGCAGTGCCGCGTTCCATCGACAGCCTGATCGTCACCGCTCCGCCGGACTACGTCGCCGGCGGCGGGCGGCTGTCCGGACCGGATTACGGACAGCAGAACGTCCGCGTGCCGGGCGGCAGCGAGCCGGTGCGTGGCATGCCGGTGTTCCGCATGGCCGACCCGCGCATGCAGGGCGTGGCCGGTGTGGTCCGCTTCATCGGCCACCTGACCGGCGCCGTCGATCCGCACTGCCTCAAGCTCGATGCCGCGGGCGGCATGACCACGCAGGAGCGCATTGCGAACCACGTTGACGATGCGCAGATGGAGGCCATCGCCGCGCACTATGGCTGTCCCGATCCGCTGAAACCGGGAGCCGCGATGTACTACCGCAGCCATTGATGCGGGCCGTTATGGCGCGCTCCTGTTTTACCCGGGCGTTATTGACAATGGTTTTGATCCGGGCAAAATACGCATCGGATTTTACCCGGATCGAACCATGCCCCCGCACGACAACGCCACCTGCACCGCCTTCGACGGCCACGCATTGATCGCCTCCGGCGCGCTCGTCGACGTGGCGCTGGCGGTGAAGCGCGTGCTCGACCGCGATCCGGCGCGCACGCCGCTGATCTTCGACGACGCCACCAGCCAGCCGGTGGAGATCGATTTCCGCGGCAGCGCCGACGAGGTGCTGGCTCGCCTGCAGCCCGCCGCAGACGCCGATGCGCCGCGTGGTGCGGGTCGTCCCCGGCTCGGCGTGGTGGCGCGCGAGGTGACCTTGCTGCCGCGCCATTGGTACTGGCTGAACAGCCAGCCCGGCGGCGCCTCGGCCGCCCTGCGCCGATTGGTGGAGGATGCGCGCCGCCACGGTAGTGCGAAGGATCGCGCGCGCCTTGCGGGGGAAGCCGCCGACCGCTTCATGCGCACGGTCGCCGGCGACCTCGCCGGCTACGAGGAAGCGTCGCGCGCGTTGTGGCGCGGCGACCGCGACGCCTTCAACCGACATACGCGTGGCTGGCCGAAGGATGTGCGCGAGCACGCCCGCCGGCTCGCCGCGATCGCCCGCGATGCCCAGGCCGAAACCGGCTGAAGCACGGTACACAACGGACACACTCTGCAGAAGGAAATCCCATGTCTTCCGCTTCCGGTACGTCGCCGCTTGCCCAGCGCGATTTCCGCCTGCTGTTCGGCGGCAGTACGGTCTCCGCGATCGGCGACCAGTTCACCCTGGTAGCGCTGCCGTGGCTGGTGCTCAAGCTCACCGGCAGCCCGGCTGCGCTGGGCCTGGTGCTGGCGACGATGGCGCTGCCGCGCGCCGCCTTCATGCTGATCGGCGGTGCGGTGGTGGATCGCCTGTCGCCGCGCCGCGTGCTGTTGGCGGCGCGTGCGGCGAATGCGTTGCTGGTGAGCCTGCTCGCCGCGCTGGTGCTGGGCGGTGCCGTACACATGTGGCAGGTGTATGTGCTGGCGCTGGGTATCGGCCTCGCCACTGCGTTCGCCTACCCGGCCGGTTCGGCGATGCTGCCGCAGCTGGTGCCACCGGCGCAGCTGCGCCCGGCCAACGCGCTGTTCATGGCGATGCGCCAGCTGAGCATGCTGGTGGGGCCGGCATTGGCCGGTCTGCTCATCGGCACGGGCGCGCACGGCGCCCACGGCGGCGTGGCTGACGCCACCGGGCTCGGCCTCGCCTTCGTCGTCGATGCGTTGAGCTTCGTGTTTTCGCTGATTTCGCTGGCAATGATCCGCGTCCACGGCGACCGCCATCCGCGTGTATCCGATGGCGGCGTGCTGGCCAACGTCAGTGCGGGCATCCGTGCGGTGTGGGCCGACTTGCCGCTGCGTGCGTTCGTGCTCTACGCGGCGGTGGTGTCGGTATTCGTGGGCGGTCCGATCCAGGTCGGCCTGCCGATGCTGGCCGACACGCGGCTGGATCTCGGCGCCGCTTCGCTGGGCATCCTGATGACCGCGAACGGCGGCGGCATGCTGGTCGGCAGCATGTTGTCCGGCATCGCCGCGAAACTGGTGGGCAACCGGTTGGGCCTGATGGTGTTGGGCATCGACAGCCTCGCCGGCCTGGCACTGGCCGCGCTGGGCCTCGACCACTCCACGCTGACCGGCGCCGCGCTGCTGGCCACCACCGGCATCCTGGGAGGCATCGTGCAGGTCACCATCGTCAGCTGGATCCAGCATCGCGTGGCGCCGGAAATGATGGGCCGCACGATGAGCTTGCTGATGTTCACTTTCATGGGCCTGGGGCCGTTGTCGGCGGCGGTGGCCGGCAGCCTGCTGAAACTGATCTCGCTGCCCGCGCTGTTCGCGGGCGCCGGGCTCATGCTGAGCGCGATCGCGCTGAGTTGCATGGTCAGCCCGGCGCTGCGCAGCATCGGCACGCCGCGGCGCGCGCCGGCTGCGGGCTGACGTCAGGAGATCCGTAGTTCGATGGATACCATGCACACCGTCCGATTCAGCCAGGTCGACGTGTTCAGCGCCGTGCCGTTCAAGGGCAACCCGCTGGCGGTGGTGTTCGATGCCGATGGCCTCGATGGCGCGCAGATGCAGGCCATCGCGCGCTGGACCAACCTGTCCGAAACCACTTTTTTGCTGGCGCCCACTGATCCTGAAGCGGACTACCGCGTGCGCATCTTCACCACCGGCGGCGAGTTGCCGTTCGCCGGACACCCCACCCTGGGCACCGCGTATGCCCTCCTTGAAAGCGGCTATCGGCCGCGTCGACCGGGCCGGCTGATCCAGCAGTGTGGCGTGGGCCTGGTGGAACTGACCAGGCGTGCAGCGGATTGCTGGGCCTTCGCGGCGCCGCCGGCGCGCATCCAGCCCTTGCCGCCGGAGCACGGCGTCCTGCTGACCCGCGCGCTGGGCAGCGAGGCGATCGATTTCGCTGCCACCCCGAGCACTGTCGACAACGGCGCGCCGTGGTTGCTCGTGCGCATGCACTCCGCCGCGGACTGTCTTGCGCTGCAGCCAGACGATGCCGCGCTGGCCGCGGTGACCCGTGCGGCCGGTACCGATGGCGTGGCGATCTACGGGCCGCATCCCGCCGGCGGCCCGGCCGACTTCGAGATGCGTTGCCTGATGACCGGCGGCAACTTCGGCACCGGCGAAGATCCCGTCACCGGCAGCGCCAACGCCGCCCTGGCCCGCTTGCTGGAGGCGCAGGGGAGGCGCCCCGCGGCGAGCTACACGGTGCGCCAGGGCGTGGCGCTGCAGCGCGAAGGCCGCGTGGCGATCGAGCACGATAATGACGGCCGCATCTGGATCGGCGGCGCCTGCATCACGGTGATCGAGGGCCGCTTCCGCTACTGAGCGGCCGGGTGGCTCAGCGCAGCGCCGCCGCCTCGCGCGCCAGCTGCTCGATGCCGGCCCAGTCGCCGGCTTGCAGCTTGTCCTTCGGGGTGAGCCAGGAACCACCTACGCAGGCCACGTTGGGCAGGGCGAGGAAATCCGGCGCGCTGGCGAGGCTGATGCCGCCGGTGGGGCAGAAACGGATCTGCGGCAGCGGGCTGGCCCAGGCGGCCAGCAGCTTCGCGCCGCCCACGGGCACGGCGGGGAACAGCTTCAGGTGCTTGTAGCCGCGTTCGAGCAGGCTCATCGCCTCGCCTGCGGTGGCCACGCCGGGCAGCAGCGGCAGCGCGTTGGCGTCGGCGGCGTCGAGCAGCTTCGGCGAGACGCCGGGCGATACCGCGAAGCGCGCGCCGGCTTGGCGGGCAGCCTCGAGCTGCTGGCCGTCGAGCACGGTGCCCACACCCACTACGGCGCCTTCCACCTCGGCGGCAATGGCGCGGATCGCATCCAGCGCAGCCGGCGTGCGCAACGTCACCTCGATGCTGCGGATGCCACCGGCGACCAGCGCGCGCGCCATCGGCACCGCATGGGCCACTTCTTCGATGATCACCACCGGCACCACCGGAGCGAGCGCGAGGATTTCGGCGAGGACGGTCTGCTTGTGGTCTTGTGGGGTCATGGGAAGGCTCGCGGGGAAAGGTTTGGCGCAGGAGCGCACGCTGTGCGCTCCTGCGGGGATGAATCAGGCGTCGGCGGCGTGGTGGCGGTCGTGCCTGGCAAAGATGGTGGCGCCGGCGTCGGCCGAGCCCACCGCATTGCGCAGGCTGGCGAACAGCTCGCGACCCATGCCGGTGTGATGCGCGGAGAGGTCCGCGTGCACCTGTTCGCGCGCGGCCCACTCGGCGGCGTCGACCTTGGCTTCCAGCGTGCCGGCGATGGCATCGAGGCGGATGATGTCGCCGTCGCGCAGCTTGCCCAGCGGGCCGGCATCGATGGCTTCGGGCGTGACGTGGATGGCCGCGGGAATCTTGCCGGAGGCACCGGACATGCGGCCGTCCGTGACCAGTGCTACGCGATGGCCGCGCGACTGCAGCACGCCCAGCGTGGGGGTGAGCTTGTGCAGTTCGGGCATGCCGATGGCCTTCGGTCCCTGGAAGCGCACCACGGCGATGAAGTCGCGGTCGAGTTCGCCACGGTCGAAGGCCTGCTTCACGTCGTCCTGGTCGTGGAACACCACGGCAGGCGCTTCGATCACCAGCCGGTCGCCCGGCACCGAGGACACCTTGATGACGGCGCGGCCGAGGTTGCCTTCCAGAACGCGCAAGCCGCCGTCGGCGCGGAACGGTTCGCTGGCCGGGCGCAACACGTCGCGGTTGCCGCTTTCGTTCGCCTCGTGCCACGCCAGCTTCCCGGCGGCGTCCAGCGCTGGCATCTTGCGGTAGGCGTCGAGGCCGCGGCCCCATACCGTATGTGCGTCGCCGTGCAGCAGGCCGGCGTCGATCAGCGAGCCGATCAGGAACGGCATGCCGCCGGCCTGGTGGAAGTGGTTCACGTCGGCCGATCCGTTCGGATACACGCGCGCCATCAGCGGCACCACGCCGGACAGCGCGTCGAAATCCTCCAGCCGCAGCACGATGCCGGCCGCATGCGCCATCGCCACCAGGTGCAGCAAGTGGTTGGTGGAGCCGCCGGTGGCGTGCAGGCCGACCACGCCGTTGACGATGGTGCGCTCGTCGACCATGTGGCCGAGCGGCGTGTGGTGCTCGCCCGGCGTGCTGATCGTCGCGAGGCGATGCACCGCAGCCTCGGTGAGCGCCTCGCGCAGCGGCGTATTCGGGTTGACGAAGCTGGAGCCCGGCAGGTGCAGGCCCATGATCTCCATCAGCATCTGGTTGGAGTTGGCGGTGCCGTAGAAGGTGCAGGTGCCGGGTGCGTGGTAGGACGCGGCCTCGGCTTCCAGCAACTCGTCGCGCGTGGCCTTGCCCTCGGCATAGCGCTGGCGCACCGCGGTCTTGGCGTCGTTGGTGATGCCGCTGGGCATCGGCCCGGCCGGCACGAAGATGGTGGGCAGGTGACCGAAGCTCAGCGCGCCGATCAGCAGGCCCGGCACGATCTTGTCGCAGATGCCCAGCATCAGCGCGCCGTCGAACATGTCGTGCGACAGCGCCACCGCAGTGGCCATCGCGATCACTTCGCGCGAGAACAGCGAGAGCTCCATGCCGGCACGCCCTTGCGTGACGCCGTCGCACATCGCCGGCACGCCGCCCGCCACCTGCGCGGTGACACCGGCCTCGCGCGCCACCCGGCGGATCAGCTCGGGGTAGCGCTCGTACGGCTGGTGCGCCGAGAGCATGTCGTTGTATGCGGTGACGATGCCGAGGTTGGGCGCGTGGCCGCTGCGCAGCGCCGCCTTGTCCTGGGCGCCGCAAGCGGCAAAACCGTGGGCGAGGTTGCCGCAGGAGAGCCGGGAGCGATGCGGACCTTCGCGATGCGCGGCGTCGATGCGCGCGAGATAGGCAGCGCGGCTGGCGCGGCTGCGCTGGGCGATACGGGCGGTGACTTCGGCGAGGATGGGGTGCAGGGTCATGACACGAATCCGGGAATCAACGGGAATCAACAAGCGGAGCGAGCAGCGGGCCAGGGAAGGCCCGCCCGCGAATCAGGCGCTTTGCGCCTGATTCGGCGGAGCCTGCGCCGGGCTATGCCCGGCACAGGCGAGCCGACCATGGGCAGGAGCCCATGGTCGGCATCAGGCATGGCGCTCTTGATCTGCTGCCGTGCCTGCAACAGGCCCCGCTTTTTATCGAACCGTCCAAAAGCGAAGCCTTTACTGATGCCTTGCGAGTGCAGTCCTGCACTCGCAAGGCTCGGCCAGCCCGGCTGCGCCGGCCTGACCTCCGTCGCACAACGGTGAAGCCGTTGCCCGACGAGCGGCCCATCCATGGGCCGCGATCGCTCCGTCAGGGGCACCAATAAACCGCCAGTGGCACGCGATCCTGCTTCACCACCGCGCGCACCGGATAGTTCTTCGCATCCGCCAGCCCCAGTCGCACGTCGGCCAGCAGGTCGCGCTTCTTCTCGCCGCTGACCAGCAGGTACAGCGCGCGGGTATCCAGCAGCACGGGCAGCGTCAGCGTGATACGCGGTTCGCCGGCGCCGGGCGCCTGCATCGGCAGTACCTTTGCCGTGCCCTGCGGATCGAGTGCTTCGGCCAGGCGGTCGCCGCCGGGGAAGAACGAGGCGGTGTGGCCGTCCTCGCCCATGCCCAGCACTACCACGTCGAATGGCGCGGGCAGCGCGGCGATGCGCGCCTCGGCCTCGGCCAGCCCGGCATCGGGCGTGGGGGTGCCGGTGTACAGCGGCACGAAGCGCGCGGCACGGGCGGCGTTCTGCAGCAGCGTGGTTTCCACCAGCTTCGCGTTGGAGCGCGCGTCGGTGTCTGGCACCCAGCGTTCGTCGACCAGGGTGACCGTGACCTGCGCCCAGTCCAGCGCCTCGCGCGACAGCCGTGCGAAGAAATCCTTAGGCGTGCTGCCGCCGGAGACCGCGATTACGGCCGTGCCGCGTGCCGCGATCGCCTCGCGCAGCTGCGCGGCGACGCGTTCGGCCAGCGCCACGGCCTGGGCGCTGCAATTCGTGAAGCTGTGCGTGGTCACGTTGGGCATGGCGCTTATTCGCTGTCCTCGTGCCAGGTGCGGCCGTCACGCTCGATCAGCGCTACCGAGGCGCTGGGGCCCCAGCTGCCGGAAGCGTAGGGGCGCGGTGCTTCGCCGCTGGCGGCCCAGGCGGCGAGGATGGGATCGGCCCAGCGCCATGCGGCCTCCACTTCGTCGCGGCGCATGAACAAGGTGGGGTTGCCGCGCACCACGTCGAGCAGCAGGCGTTCATAGGCGTCGGGTTGGGCGACGCCGAAGGCTTCGGCAAAGCTCATGTCCAGCGGCACGTGGCGCAGGCGCAGGCCGCCGGGGCCGGGGTCCTTGATGGTGAGCCACAGCTTCACGCCTTCGTCCGGCTGCAGGCGCAACACCAGGCGGTTCTGCGCCAGCGGGCCCGCGCTGGCGTCAAAGATCGAATGCGGCACCGGCTTGAACGCCACCACGATCTCGGACACGCGCTCGGGCAGGCGCTTGCCGGTACGCAGATAGAACGGCACGCCGGCCCAGCGCCAGTTCTCGATCTCGGCCTTCAAGGCCACGAAGGTCTCGGTATCCGACTTGGTACCGTTCAGTTCGTCCGGATAACCCGGCACCGACTGGCCCTCGGCCACGCCGGCGCGGTACTGGCCGCGCACGGTGAGCTGGCTGGCGTTGCTTTCGTCGATGCGCTTGAGCGAGCGCAGCACCTTGAGCTTCTCGTCGCGCACCGCATCGGGCGTCAGCGAGGCTGGCGGCTCCATCGCCACCATGCACAGCAGCTGCAGCAGATGGTTCTGCACCATGTCGCGCAGCGCGCCGGCGCGGTCGTAGTAGCCGGCGCGGCGGCCCAGGCCCAGCGTTTCGGCCACGGTGATCTGCACGTGGTCGATGTGGCTGGCGTTCCACAGCGGTTCGAACAAGGCGTTGCCGAAGCGCAGCGCCAGCAGGTTCTGCACCGTTTCCTTGCCGAGGTAGTGGTCGATGCGATAGGTCTGCGACTCGGCGAACACCTTGCCCACCGCGTCGTTGATCCGGTTCGCGCTGGCGAGGTCGCGGCCGATCGGCTTTTCCAGCACCACGCGCGAGTGCCCGCCGTTCAGCCCGTACTGGCCGAGCCGCCGGCAGATGTCTTCGAACAGCTCGGGCGAGGTGGAGAGGTAGAACACGCGGATGTGCTCGGGCTGCTCGCCGATCAGCGCGGCGAACGCGTCCCAGCCCTCGTCCTTGCGCGCATCCAGCGGGCGATAGAACACCTGCTGCAGGAAGGTGTCGACCTTGGCCGGGTCGGCGCCGTTGCCGGCCAGCGATTCGCTCAGCTGGGCGCGGTAGCCGGCATCGTCCAGCGGCTCGCGGGCCACGCCGATGATGCGGCTGCCGGCAGGGATCTGGCCGTCGACGTAGCGATGGAACAGTGCAGGCAGCAGCTTGCGCAGGGCGAGGTCGCCGGTGCCGCCGAAAATCACCAGGTCGAAGGTATCGACCTTCTGGAAGGTAGCCGTCACGCAAACACCTCGATACGGGGGGGAACGGACAGGGCGGAGGGGATTCGGCCCGTGGCATGACGATAGTACCAGTGAAATACCAGGGCAAGCACTGCCCTGCATACGAATTCATGAGGGTCCCGGAGACCGCCTTCTGGCGTGGTTTTTCACCGCGGCGTCGAAATGGATGGCCAGGCGGCTTGCGGCCAATGGTTTGCTATTGGTATCTTCTTAGGATGGAAACCGCCCTGGCCCGCGAATACCGCCGCATCTGCCGCGATCCCGCCACGCATCAGCCGCTGGCTTACCTGCGTTTGCGCCGTGCGATCCGCAACGTGGTCGAGCACCGCGACATCGAGCCGGGCCAGGCGCTGCCCAGCGAGCGCGACCTGTCGCAGGCGCTGAAGCTGTCGCGGGTCACCGTGCGCAAGGCGATCGCCGGACTGGTCGAGGAAGGCCTGCTTACCCAGCGCCACGGCGCCGGCACCTTCATCGCCGAGCGCATCGTCAAGCCGATGTCGCGGCTATCCAGCTTCACCGAGGACCTGCGCGACCGCGGCCTGCACCCGCGCTCGGAGTTCTTCGAGCGCAGCGTGGGCGAGGTGACGCCGGAGGAGGCGATGGCGATGAACCTGTCGCCCGGCACGCTGGTGGCGCGGTTGCACCGCGTGCGCTACGGCCAGGACGAGCCGCTGGCGATCGAGCGCACCGTGGTGCCGGCCAGCGTGCTGCCCGACCCGATGCTGGTGCGCGATTCGCTGTACGAGGTGCTGGAATCGCTGGGTTGCCGTCCGAAACGCGCCTTGCAGCGCCTGCGCGCGGTGTCGCTGGGCGCGCAGCACGCACGCCTGCTGCACGTGGCCGCCGGCAGTGCCGGGCTCAACATCGAGCGGCGCAGCTTCCTCGACGACGGCCGCGTGGTCGAGTTCACCTGCTCCTGGTACCGCGGCGACATCTACGACTTCGTGGCCGAGCTGCACGCCGATTGATCCCCCGTCGCGCCCGGCGCGACGTTACCCCCGACACGAGAAAACCATGCACGCCAGCGACACCTTGATGTTCCGCGAAGCGCACGAATCCGCCGACGTGGTGGCACGCCAGTTCGCCGCCAACGAGCGCGTGGTCGGCGAATTGGCCGCCGCGCTGCGCGCGCAGCCGCCGCGTTTCATCGTCACCTGCGCGCGCGGCAGCTCCGACCACGCCGCCGCCTACGCCAAATACGTGTTCGAGACCCAGCTCGGCATCGTCACCGCCTCGGCCTCGCCCTCGGTCACCTCGGTGTACGCCGCGCCGCAACAGTGGGAAGGCGCGCTGTTCATCGCGATCTCGCAGTCGGGCAAGAGCCCCGACCTGGTGCGCAACGCGCAGGCGGCCAAGGTCGCCGGCGCGCGCGTGGTGGCGATGGTCAACGTGGAGGACTCGCCGTTGGCCGCCGTCGCCGACACGGTGATCCCGCTGCACGCCGGCCCTGAGCGCAGCGTGGCCGCCACCAAGAGCTACCTCGCCGCGCTGGCCGCGATCCTGCACCTGTGCGCGCGCTGGCATGGCGACGCGAAGCTGTGCGCCGCGCTGGAAGCCCTGCCCGGCGCCCTGCGCGCGGGCTGGGACGCGGATTGGTCGGCGCTGGTCGATGGCCTTGCCGGCGCGCACAACCTGTTCGTGGTGGGCCGTGGCTTCGGCTTCGCTGCCGCGCTGGAGGCGGCGCTGAAGTTCAAGGAAACCTGCGGCCTGCATGCCGAGGCGTTCAGTGCGGCCGAGGTGAAGCACGGCCCGATGGCGCTGGTCGGCCCGGACTTCCCGGTGCTGTGCTTCGCCCAGGACGACGGCACGCTGGAAAGCACGCTGGCCGTGGCGAACGAATTCCGTGGCCGCGGCGCTCAGGTGCTGGTGGCTGCGCCGGGCCGCAGCGGTGAGGGCTTCCTGCCGCTGGCCGCCGGCCTGCCCGCGCTGTGCACGCCGTTGCTCACCATCCAGAGCTTTTACCGCGCCGCCAGCGAGCTGGCGCTGCGCCGCGGCTTCAATCCCGATGTGCCGCCGCATCTCAACAAGGTTACGGAAACGGTGTGACTGCCATGACCACCGCCCTCGCGAATGCCCGCGTCCTCACCGCCCACGGCTGGCGCGACGATCTCGCTGTGCTGGTCGAGGGCGAACGCATCGCCGCACTGTTGCCGGATGACCACGCCGCCGTGCGCGCGGCGCAGGTGCGGGACCTCGGCGGCGCCCTGCTGGTGCCTGGCTTCATCGACACGCAGGTGAACGGCGGCGGCGGCGCCTTGTTCAACGCCGCACCCACGGTGGAGACGATCCGCACCATCGGCGCGGCGCACCGCAAGTTCGGCACCACCGGCTTCCTGCCCACGCTGATCAGTGACAGCACCGCCACCATGCGCGCCGCGCTGGCCGCGGTGGAGCAGGCCTTCGACGAAGGCGTGCCGGGCCTGCTCGGTATCCATCTCGAAGGCCCCTACCTCGCACCCGAGCGCAAGGGCGTGCACGATCCCAAATGGTTCCACGTGCCCGGCGAGGACGAACTCGAACTGTTGTGCGCGCCGCATCGCGGCGTGCGCCTGGTGACGCTGGCACCCGAGCGCGTGTCGCACGCGGCCATCGCGCGGCTCGCCGCCGCGGGTGTGGTCGTCAATGCCGGCCATACCGCCGCCGACCACGCCACCATCCGCGCCGCGCTGGCTGCCGGCGTGCGCGGGTTCACCCACCTGTTCAACGCGATGACGCCGCTGGGCAGCCGCGAGCCCGGCGTGGTGGGCGCGGCGCTGGACGATCCCGGCAGCTGGTGCGGCATCATCGTCGACGGCCACCACGTGCATCCGGCCAGCCTGCGCAACGCCGTCGCTGCCAAGCCGCGCGGCAAGACGCTGCTGGTTACCGATGCGATGCCACCAGTGGGTGCGGACGATCCCAGCTACGTGTTGAACGGCGAAACCATCATCGCGAAGGACGGTATCTGCCAGACCGCGGACGGCGTGCTCGCCGGCTCGGCGCTGGACATGGCGGCCGCCGTGCACAACACCGTCGAGATGCTCGGCTTGCCGCTGGACGAGGCGGTGCGCATGGCCAGCACTTATCCCGCCGACTTCCTCGGTCTCGGCGCCAGTCACGGGCGCATCGCCGTAGGCTGGCGCGCCGATCTCGTCGCGATGGATGCCGATTGCCGCGTGCGGCAGAGCTGGATCGGCGGCCGCTCCTCGTAGCGGCGCGCAGGCGCCATGGCCCGGCACATTGCCGCGTATGGCCGCCCAAAGTTAAACTTTCCCGGTTCAGGTGTCCCGACGGCCGTCGCCCGAAGGATGAAACGGGAAGCCGGTGCGTGGTGATTCCACCATCATTCCGGCGCTGCCCCCGCAACGGTAAGCGAGTCAAGGTGCGGCTTGTCGCCACTGTGCCCGATGGCACGGGAAGGCGCCGCCACCGACGCATACGGCGTCGCTCGCGAGCCCGGAGACCGGCCCGGACAAGACTGCTGGCTCGCGGTGGGCGAGGCTGGACAGACGCGTCCGGCCCTTGCCGTACCTGCCTGCTCCCGCCCCCGTTTCCGTTCGCCGGCCCTTGAATACGATGTGCCGCGCGGGTGTGCGGCCGAGGAACGAGACGTGAAGAAGACTTTGCTGGCTGCGGCACTGCTGTGCTGCCTACCCTCCGCCTACGCGGCCGACCAGAACGACGCCAATGCACTGGCACCGGTGATCGTCACCGCCACCCGCACGCCGATCACCGCCGACGAGGCCTTGTCCTCGATCACCGTGATCACCCGCGCCGACATCGAGCGGCTGCAGCCGGTGTCGGTGCTGGACCTGCTCACCGGCCTGCCCGGCGTGAACGTCACCCAGAGCGGTGGCATGGGCCAGACCAGCTCGCTGTTCATGCGCGGCACCAACTCCACCCACACGCTGGTGCTGATCGACGGCGTGCGCGTCGGCTCGGTCACCGCCGGCTTCGCTTCGCTGGAGCAGATCCCGGTAGAGCAGATCGAGCGCATCGAAATCGTGCGCGGCCCGCGCTCCAGCCTGTACGGCGCCGACGCGATCGGCGGCGTGATCCAGATCTTCACCCGTCACGGCCAGGCCAATGGCGGCATCGCGCCGTCGCTGAGCGTGACCGCGGGCAGCCATGGCCTGTTCGGCAGCCAGGCCGGCCTGTCCGGCGGCGACCAGCACGCCTGGTACAACCTCAGCCTGGGCGGCGAACACACCAGCGGCTTCCCGGGCTGCAAGATGGGCGCGGCGGAAGCGATGGCGGGCTGCTTCGTGGACGATTCGCGCGACAACGCCTACCGCAACTGGAATGGCGCGGCCAATGCCGGCTACCGCTGGGACAACGGCACCGAGCTGGCCTTCACCTGGCTGCGCAGCAAGAACGACGTCGACTATGCCGGCAGCCCGTACGGCGGCAACGATGCCGTCAACGAGCAGCGCGTGGCCGGCGCGCGCCTGAGCTTCTCGCCGCTGGAAGCGTGGCAGGTCACGTTGAACGCGGGTCAGAGCAAGGATCTCGCCACCACCTACTACCAGGGCACCTACTACGGCGCGTACTACCCGCGGGCGCAGACCGGCTACTTCAACTCGCGGCGCAACCAGTTCTCGTGGCAGAACGACATCGCGCTCGCTTCGAACCAGTTGCTGACGGTGGGCGTGGACTATCAGCAGGAGCATATCGACAGCAGCACCGGCTACCTCGCCGACAAGCGCGACGACACCGGCACCTACGCGCAGTACCAGGGCACGTTCGGCCGCAATGAAGTGCAGCTCTCCGTACGCCACGACCACAACCAGCAGTACGGCGACCACGACACCGGTGCGGCCTCCTGGGGTTACCACTTCGACCACGGCCTGCGCGTGTACGCCAGCTACGGCACAGCCTTCCACGCCCCGACCTTCAACGACTTGTACTACCCGCCGTACTACGGCATCCCGTCGGCCAACCCCGACCTGAAGCCGGAGAAGTCGCGCAGTGCCGAGCTGGGCGTGGCCCAGCAGCTGGAAAACTGGAACTGGGGCCTGAGCGCCTATCAGACCCGGATCGACGACCTGATCCTGCTCGATCCCAGCCAGAACTACGTGCCCTTCAACGTCAGCAAGGCGCGTATCCGCGGCCTGGAAGGCCAGGTCGGCGTGAACCTCGACGGCTGGCAGGTGCAGGGCTATCTCACCTTGCAGCAGCCCAAGGACGTGGGCAACGCCGTGGCCGATGCCAACAGCGGCAACCTGCTGCCGCGCCGCCCGGAACGCATGGCGCGCATCGACATCGATCGCCGCTTCGGCGCGTTCGGCGTCGGTACCACCTGGTACGCCGCGGGCCGCAGCTACGACGATGCCGCCAATACGCACCGCCTCGGCGGCTACAGCACGCTGGCGCTGCGCGCGAGCTGGCACTTCACGCCGGACTGGCAGATCGAGGCCAAGCTGGCCAACGCCTTCGACCACGACTACGAGACCGTGTACTACTTCAACCAGCCTGGCCGCACCTGGTACCTGACCTTGCGCTATAGCCCCGCGGCGCGCTGAACCTCGACGGGCCAGGGAAGGCCTGTAGCAAGGGAGGCGAAGGCTCACCTGGCATAGGGTGAGTTTCGAAGCGGTTTCGTGTGCCCTTTTGGGCGCCCGAGTTACTTTTCTCTTGCGTGGCCAAGCGCTAAACGGTAGCTGTTGCACTCAACGATCGAACCGGAGGGTGCTGGACCTTGGGGTCAAAGGAAATCTCTTTCAGGAAAATTTCCATTTGTACTTCATATTCAGTTGGTTACGCGCAAAATGGCTGCGGCTTCTTGGGTAACCCACCACTATAGCCAGTGTTTAAATGGATCAATTCGACACATGATGGCGCCGACTAGGGCGGAGTTTTCCCATTTTCCGGCGGTGATGCCATGAAAACTTTTGCATTGATCCTTGCTGTGGTAATCCCCCCGCTTTTAGCGCTCGCCAAAAGTGGAGCTAAGCGGGCAAGGCCAATTTCTGCATGGGTGTGATGCCGCCGAGAGCCATGTTCGGACGCTCGTGGTTGTATGTCCATAGCCAGTGGGTCGCCGATGCT
>NZ_JADIKL010000005.1:0-279317 GCF_044904705.1 Dyella agri | reverse complement strand
GGGCGTACCGTCCTCGGCTTGCTTGAGCACGGCGATGATCTGGCTATCGCTGAATCGGGACTTCTTCATGGAACCTCCTCGGGAAAGATTACGAGAAAATTCCACTTTCAGCGTCTGCTAATTTACGGGGGGATTACCCCCCGGCGGGGCGTCGGCAGCGTAGCAAGCACCTGGTGAATGGAGCCGCTGGTCGCACCTGTCATGGAAACCGGCAAAACAAAACGACCGGCATGCCGGTCGTTTTGTTCGTCATGGTCCGCATCCGCGATCCGGACCATCAAGTTGGCGGAGAGAGTGGTGTGGGATCACCCTCTCCCACCCCAAGGCCTAGCCCCACATGCCGCGTGGTTTGGGTTGTGGAGCGATGTTCGACTATTCCTTCCTTCGCAGCAACTGTGAATTAAGTCACAAATTTGCTTGGCGACATCTCTGTCCGGCGACTTAGAAGAAAAATCGAGGGGCGGAGTCTCAAGCTCTGCGACACACCGCCGACAGGTTAAGTACGGCCTCGACTCGAAGATTGCGCGACCATCGCCCCAGAGAATCAGTGATGAAGGTAACAGCATACAAAACGGAGTTTGGGCCAGAACGCATATACGCCTCTGAACACCAAAAGGAGCGAAACGACTTAACTGGTGGCGATCCCCTCGGTGGTTTCATTGCCTGGAGTCTAGACGCCCCAGGTCAGCGCAAAAAAATGAAGCACGTTTGTAGAGGTGGCACCCCTCACTTCGTCTACGTCTCAAAGGCTGATGCTGATACGCAGGGCGGCGAATCGCTCGACCATCTTCTCTTCAAAGAAGCCGTTAGTGAAATCGGGCACACGCGCCTAATTCTCAATGGAGGTGATGCGTTCCCGATTGTAATTACCGCTGCATCGCTCGAAGAAAGAGTACGTCATCCGAGTGGGAACAACTATCGGGTAGATGTCTACCTCAAATTCGAGTCAGAGCATTTTTACGGTGAAAAATGGTCAGGTGAAATCTACTTTGAGGTGTGTCACAAGCATCCTGTGCCGACATCAAAAATACTTGACCTGAAAGACCTCGAGCTTCCCGTCATTGAATGCAAACTCAACAAACGATTCTTTTATCGATACGACGAGTCATCGACGACCAGAGCTCGCGAAAAACTTCACAAAGACATGATCAAAAAAACTCTTGAGAGCGAAGCTGGGTTCATCCCCGCGAAGATTCTTAGTGACCCCAGCTCTCCCGCCTACCTTAAACGTGAGCTTGACAGGCACATCGCCGAACTAGGGCGTGCAAGGCAACTTCTGGAGAAGCAGCACGCGGGCCTACAAGGCCAGCACAATCAACTGCAAGTACTTCAATCAGATTTCAATAGATTGGAGCTTGAGAAAGAAAAACATATTCGCGAAATTCAGTCGTTGGAACAAAAAAATTCAGGGCTAGGCACAGAACTTGTTGCCAAGGAAAGATCACTTTCGATTTTGAAAAAGAAAGTAAAACGCTGGACCATTATCGCCATCGTAACCATAATCTTGCTCGCAGCAACAATTGCGATTCTTCTTAAACATCGCGCAGACGACGCCCCTACCATCCCTCTGCCGACCGCCACTGAGCCCCAACAGATTCCCGTCGCTCCATCCACTCCATCCATCGCTCAAAAGCACGCACCATCACAAAAGCATCATCACTAACCTTCAACAAGCAAGGATGCCATGTATAGTCCAAGGGCCTCGCACTTTTCATGAAGGACCACCCATGGCCGTCAATCTCAAAGTTCTATCGCCCTCCGAATTGCAAGC
Organism: Dyella agri; assembly: GCF_044904705.1. NCBI lineage: Bacteria > Pseudomonadati > Pseudomonadota > Gammaproteobacteria > Lysobacterales > Rhodanobacteraceae > Dyella > Dyella agri. The sequence continues at coordinate 277,546 of NZ_JADIKL010000005.1, read as the reverse complement.
GCTCATCAACAATGCGCAAGCGCAGATGTCTGATGCTCGCAAGAACCTTGTGCAGGACGTACGAACCAAGATTGACTCCATCCTCAAAGAGTCGGGCCTGACTCTCGACGAGGTTTACCATCGCCGTGGCACTAAGAAAGCCAAGCCTGGCAAGGTGAGCAATTCGCTCAAGGGCACGACCATTGCCCCGAAGTACCGCAACCCTGAGGATGCCAGTCAGACTTGGACCGGTCGTGGACGTAAGCCAAGTTGGGTCGCCGAAGCCCTGAGGAAACGTGGTGTAACCCTCGATAGCTTGCTCATTGGGAACGGCAAGACCACTACGAAGAAAGCCCCTAAGAAAGCGGCGAAAAAGGCCGTCAAGAAAGCTGTGAAGAAGATGGCACGTAGGAAAGCGAAAGTCTGACCGTCAGCTTCGGACAAAGAAAAGCCCCAGGGTTTCTCCTGGGGCTTTTTTATTGCCATAAGGTCATCCATGACCAATGAAGCTCCTTTACCTACAAGCAACTCTAATCAATTTATTTGTATATTTAGCTCAATTCACTCAGTGACTTAGCTAGTATGAATATACATATATATAACACTCTAATTACCCCCACACCATTCCTGGTTTTCTGAAAAACATAAAAACGAACAAATTTTGGGCGGATATCGGCATAAAACCTCCCTGACATACTTTTAGCATGCCAATAGATTGGCTTCTGTCAAGGCTAAATCTGCTTGCCGATTTTTGGGAGTGCAGGCATCCGATCCAAATCACTCCTTACACCCATGCAAATTCCGGGAAAAGGTGACACCCCTGATCATGATTTGACACCTTTTAGAACCTGGCTTTAATAGCCCCTTTTTAACCAGCCGCTGGATTGCTTATTGAGCGAATACACGGCCCCAAAAAGGGGGACCCATGCAAGCGACATCTATTACGTCTAACCCACTTGACCACTCGAGTCATTATGAAATCACTTTTGGCGACAACTATCTGAAAGTTGTCGCTAATGCCCAAAGCCATCCATTGGCTATGCAGGCTGTACAGACCATCAAGGCCGAGTTGGGTGAGCGCTATCGTTTGCATGGCAAACAAGAAGCCAACGCTGAACATACTGTGCAGGGCGGAGAGCCACCCCAATCCTCATCATCCGAGCCCACATCCCCCACTGAACCTGAATCTCCATCGCCGTCCCCACCACTGCGAGAGAAGCTTCGCTTCTATGCGGATGCGCACATCAGAAACATGGAAACGGGAAAAGTGGTCCGTACCAGCCTAACTGAGGCTAGATGGACGTTGGGCGTCTTCGAAGACTTGATTGGGAACAAACCGCTTGACTGTATCACCTACGACGATGTGGTGAAGTTCCAAAATGCCATCAAGGAGTGGCCTGCAAACATCCAGAACCGCAAGGACTTTAAGAAGCTCCGCCCAAGGGAGGTCATCAAGGAGGGCCGCTTACAGGGGCTGCCTCCGATTACACGAGAAACCCAGGGCAATCATGTTCGCGCACTCTGCACATTTTTCAATTGGTGCGTGGAAACCAAGCACCTGAAAGAAAGTCCTGCATGCCTAGTCGATTGGACACGCTACTCAGACCCCATCAAGCCAACCAAGGAAGTTATAGAAAAGCACGATCTATGTTCCCTGTTTGAACCTGCCTGTACCGGCACCATTACTGATCCTCGTTTCTTCTGGGCGATGTGCATTTCATACAAGTCATCCATGCGAGTTCGCGAAATAGCTCAACTTCGCGTGGAAGACATCAAGTATGCAACGGGATGCGATGAGCTTGGCAACCCCATCGATACTTATTATTTTGATATCTCAAAACATGGCAAAGGAAAAAGCGTCAAATCCAACTGGTCGACTCGCCAAGTCCCCATCCATTCGGAGATCATCACCCTTGGATTCTTGCAATACGTCGACGACGTGAAGAAAGCAGGATTTTCAGAACTCTTCCCGCGTATCGAGAAGAAAGGAAAAGACCCAGGTCATCCCATCACGATTTGGTTTGCAAAATACAAGAAAGCCCGTGGCATTACGTCAAGGCGGAAAACTCTTCACTGCTTTAGACATACCTTCACAACTCTTGCGAAGTACTCGCAGGTCCCCACCAGTGTCATCGATGCCATCAACGGCCACGCACCTGAACACAACGTCCGGGAAAAGTATTATGCAAAACGCCCCAACGTCTTAGCCTGCAAGAAATACATGGAAAAAATTGTATTTCCCGTTGTCCCGATGCAACCCTACGTATCAGGTCAGTTCGATGCATATCTCAAGGAAGTGCAGAAAGACCGAGAGCATCAAGTGGCTCACGAGCTATCCTTAGAACGACGGGAAAAAGAGAGGGTAAAGAAGGTCAAGGCAACAGGTGTATCTGGCCAACCCACAGCAACCACGATGGCAGCGATGAAAAAGGCAGGACGGTCACCGAAGCACATCCCTGCACCATCCGTCATCCACCACGAACCCGCATCACCCTTCGATGATGACTAGAAGGGTTGGTTTGGCTCCTTGGGCAAAAATCGGGAAAGACGAAGCGCATTCAATCGGTTCTCGCTGGCGATCCTTCTGAAAGCGACAACGGCAGTGGCATAGATCTTTTTAAAGTTTTCGTCGTTGTTGTTGCTTGTTATTGACCCAAACTGCAAACATGTCTTGATGTACATATCGAGATCTGTGTCCATGTCTATCGACTTGAAGAAAGCAAAGTATTCGTCCACCGTAGCATTTGACAGAACTTCTATCTGTTCCATGCTCCACCCGTTCTTGCCTGACATGTCCCTTATCGCATCTCCAAGCGTCGGCATCGACTTTTCGGAAAAGTAGGCATTTCTTGCCGTGTCCCTGAATTTCTCATCCACACTTTCGGATGACAGGAATGCGTTCTGAGGGTTGAGAAGCTCCTTGTTCTCACGCTTAGCCATCTCAATCCAATGATTCATCAACTCATCGGCGATGCCTTCATGCCCTAGTTCGCGCATGAGTCGAACAGTCCCCATCGCGTTTCCCAGATGAATCCACCTTGCCCCATCAAGAAACCTTTGGCGCAATGTTGCGACCAGCTCCTGCTCGTTGTCGGCAAATGTGTCGTGAAAAAGTCCCCAAGCCTGGGTGAAGCTTCCCGAGTGATTATTCTTCAGTGCCATCTCCTGAAAAGAATTGACCATGGCAACGAAGTCATCGTCCACTACATAGCCCTTCTCTAGAAACTGGCAGATGTGTAAATCGAACTCATCAGAGTCTCGATAGCCGTAGCCAGACAGGACTTTCTCGGTCACTTTTTGCGATTCGGTCTTCTCCGTTTTCCCTGACGACATCATCAAGGCGGCATAACTTGTGTCCTTCACTATTTCATAGGAAGGTACGGTGCTTTCGCGACTGTTATAGCACCACGTCAGAAGAACCGATGAATGAATAAGCTGCCGCGTAAGGGCTTCATCTTTTCCTTCCACATAGGGGAGCAGTGTTTCGATGACGCGCCGAATGCGCTGCAAAATCCGAATGTTCTTGATGTCAAGGCGAACAACTTTTTCTGTGACTTCCTTCGAATGCTCCCATTCGTCGGTAAAGACAAGCTTTGCGCACTCTTCTACTGAGGGTGAGAAAACCATCTCTCCATCAAAAACTTTTTCCTTGAAGGCATCTAAGACTGGCTTATCCGATTCCAGCTCATCTTCGTTCAAAATAACAACTATCCGACAGCCCCTTTGCTCCTTGAGCATGGAAACAAGACCCAGAACCTCCTTGAGTGGAAGCCCTGTACCTTTCCTCTCCACATCATCGAGGCATATCACATAATTTTTAATTGCAAAGAAGGACAGTGACTTCGCTACGCTTCCCCACGCCCCTAAAATAGGTGTCACCTGCGAAATATTCTTCCTACCTAAATTCAGCAACCGGCGACCTGGATCTTTGACCTCGTCGATGGAGGAAGACCGCATCACTGCTTTGGCATTTTCCGCCCACGTCGATGAGCTTGCACCAGCATCCACATCTTTGGCGGATACGGCGTTGTCAAAAATAGCTGACTTCAGTTCAGCAAGGTTGTTGGTCCCAAACAAGGATACGTAAGAATATTTTTTGACCAGCCCTTGTTGCGAGGCATCCTTGATAACCTGATTCCAAAAATAGGTCTTGCCACTGCCCCACTTGCCACTGATAGCAATGGCCTGGCGACTATCCGACTTGAGAAACCTCTCTACGGCTACCCGTACATCCTTCAGTGACATACCTTCCCCCTGATGATCTCGCCTCGGTCATCGAAGTAACCCTACAACCTCTTCTTGTCCTTCCGCTCAATACGGGGGGCTGGTTCGATTCGCTCGTCCAGGTATCGCCTTTCCAGCTCTGCATCGAACTCTGCCATTGAGACCCCGTAGAGCTTGCAGAGGTCACGGAGGACGAGATGATCGACGCCCCTGCTTCCTATCTCCATGTCCGACACCCCCGTCTGACTGATGCCCAGATGCTCAGAGACCGCGACCTGGGTCAACCCTGCCTTGAGGCGGTATTCCTTGAGCAGTGTGATGAGGATGACGTGTTCGGGGCGGTAGACGGATGTGGGTTTCATCGAAGCTGGTTCCGAAAAGGCCAGCCAAGTCTTTATCCCTATTTCATTTACCTGAGTTTCATGCACGTATCCCAAAAACAGGTTAAAGTGATTTCCCCATGGGAATCAGGGGTACACATGAACCAGCAAGGGGTAGCGGTCAGCGCCGTCATTTTGGGCGTGGTGGTTGGGGTGGGACTGAGCTTGGCCGAACACGCTCATCTCGCCTTGCTTGGACTGGTTCTGGCTGGATGGGGAGTCTTCAGCCTCATCCAAATTAACAAGAAGGAACGCAAGGTCTACCAGAACAGCTCGTATACGGCCCAAGAGGAATCGGACGGCCAAATCCGGTTCGACGTGCATGCTTCCCATCGTCGAAGCTTCACCACCCCTGCTGCCATTTTCCTTGGCCTCTTGATGGCTGGATTGGTTGGCGTGGTGACCGGGGTGATAGTCGGGTTCAACGGAAGCCCTCTCCTGTTGCTGCTGTCACCCATGGCAGGTATTGCCGCCGCGTTGACCGTTTTGCATCGCAATGCTGACCGTCGAGAATCTGCCTCCGATAGACGCATCTATGCATCGACGCACACCATCCACTACCCCGACCCGGCCAAAGACTTTGCACTGACCATGGTGCAAGTCAGCACCATTGACCGTCTTCGGATTCAGCAGTCGATTGCGAATACAACCCTGATGCAGGTTGCCAGCACAAGCCTAGATGCGGCCGTCCAAAGTTGGGGAGAACGGGCACGAGCCAAGTGGACGAACTGGTTTGCTGACCACTCCTACACGCTGGAAATTCACGCACAAGGCAAACGCCATGTGGTGGCCGGTGGCATGGATGAAGTGACCGCAAACGGTCTGATGGAAGCCCTCAGCAGAAAACTTGCGATTTAAAATACAGGGGATACATGATGAAAGCTGTCCGTGTGCTGGCAATGTTGCCCATCGCCTTGACGCTGACTGGATGCGGTCCATCCGGTCCGACTGACAACGATGTTCTGACCGCTTGGAAGGATAGGACTGCGTTGTGGAAGAAGGTTGGGCAAGACACGCTTCCACTTCCACCTCAAGCCGTGGTTGATGGATGCAAGCGTGACCCCAATCCCCCTATCGACAAGGGTGTCTACTTCATGTGCTACATCCGGTTGAACGGTAAGGATGACCCAAACCGCAATCCTATCCGCTTGCAACGAAACCCCGATGGAAAATGGAGCGCATGGTGAGCAACCAAGTCTTCCATTCAAGGATGCATGCCATCCTTTTTCGTCGGTGACGGAGTCAATCCAATCGACCGAACCTCCTCGTTCGGTTCCGAGGTTTCAAACATTGTCGGAAGCAGCTCCTTCACCAAAGCCCTATCGGAGTCCGGTAGGGCTTTTATTATTTCTGGAAACAAAACGGACTGGCCATGTAGCTTGACGACCGCATTCCTGATCGTTGCCACCACATCAGCTTGCTTGGTCTTTAAAGCACTGGCTTCCAGCTCCATTGTGACCACATGGGAAGCATGTTGGACGATGGTCTGCTTCAAGGCCTGGACGTGTTCATCATGACGACGAACTTCGTCTCGAAGACGCTCGTGCTCAGGAAGTGGTGTCCCACCCATCGAAGCAAACATTTTAATTCGAAATCGGTGGTCTTCTTCCCATCTGGCCAACCGAACTTTGGCTTTGTTCCTATGCTGGCGACTTTGGTCAGCCTGGTACTCAATACTCAGCTTTTCCGCACGCGCAACCTCGATGGTCTTCATAACCTCTTCTAGCTGCTGCATCAGCTCGTGATAGACAGCAAAGGCCTTATCCAACGCTTCCACAAGTACCAGCGAACGTTCGAGTTCATCCGCTTCTTCTTTGTTCTTGGGGGAAGGTGCCGATGCTCGAAGCCGATATGCCAAAGACCCTTGGCGCGTTATGAAGGATTGCGTAGCAGCAGGAGATTTCCGACTTTTAAAATGGGAAGTGGTGAACTTCGATAGCGCCTCTGTTTGGCGTTGTGAGCCCTTCCCACCTTCACGCCTCACGTCGCGAACAGCTTGAGCATGTTGGGCTTTCAACGCCCCCGCATGTGCCTTCTGATACACCTCAGCCATCACCAGAGCCTCACGAAGGTTGTCACCCTTGCTCGTATACAGGCCACGACGCTCCATTGCTGTAGCGGATTGCCCAAGGGTTGGCTGTGGCACAACGTTCATGCCAAGACGCTTGTAGCTCTTGTACTCATACTTGCTATCTGAGCCAGCTTTCCTCGCGTAGTCATTAGCAAGTTCGCTCCACTTGCAGTTAAGCAGTTCGATGAAGGCGGAACCGAGGTGCATTTTGGAAAACTCGTGAAGCTTGGGACCAAAGCCAGTCCCCTCACCTTCTTTGCCTTCTTCCAAATCTGCGAGAGGTCGCGTTGGGAAATACAAATGGGCATGGAAGCCTTGCTTTTCCGATGGCTTGAGGTTTCCCAGGGCATCACGGTCGGCATCTCTGTGTAAACCGAGGGAAACCGGAACATGCAGTTCCTCACAGATGAAGCGAGCCATCTCCTCACTCAGATCACCGGCGTCCTGGTCGGATAGGCCAAGAGGAATCGGAATTCTGTAATCCCTCGCGACTTGGGCATCTTTCCGTTTTTCCGATGCTTCGACCCTGTTCCAAAGTTGGGCGGGATCGGCAGCCCATGCTGGTGCATTGGGTGGCGAAACCGTCAGCGCCCGAACAATCTCTTCACCCAACTGCCGCCTCCGAAAATCATGCCAAACACCAGCTCGCTCATCGTAGAGCTTCAGGCCAAGCCGGTATGCCGCACCGGCAACCGCAGAATGTCCTTTCGAGCGTGAGTGAACTTCAAGATGGGGGCGAGCGTGGGCGTGAATATCCATAGGTGTCCTCCGTGACAGCGTCTTAGTGTTTCTGTTCAGGTCAATCCGTGACCTGCATTACATCCAAGCAGATTATCGAGAGCTGTCAAGGCATGACAGGCAATAAAAAAACCAACCTTTGAAGGATTGGCTTTGATCGCTTTGGGTTATGACCTTGATTTTACGCGACGTGTTGGTACAACACATAGACGCGCTCTTGCTTAAGCATAAAAACAAAACTTGCAATCCTTTAGGTAAATCCAATGACTGACATAGACATTACACGCATAATCAGACACCGACTCCTTGCCGAGCTAAATAAAATTATCGCCGAACTTCTCCTCAAAGAAGAGTATGGAAGCATTGATAAGCTTTTAGAAATCCAGAGGAGCTATGAAAAGCTAATTAACTAAATCTTTGATCCAAGTTCTGATGAAGGATCTCGTCGCCTTGCCATCTCGCTCTCAGGATGCTCCTCAACAACCACCTTACCCGCGACCTCATCAACCCTGGGATTCAATATAACTTTTCCGGCCCCAATGATGGCATCACGATTGGCCTTGTTGTCTTCCGCCTTTTGCACAGAACCATCCTTCATAACAATAATGATGTATGAATCTCCATTTTTGTCCGTGCAAACGTACGCAACAACAATCTTTTTTGCCTCAGCATCAGAAATCTCCTCGCCAAGCTTCACTAAAATTATGTCATTCATTTCTATGACATCTATTCCGGCACCTTTCAAAACGCTCCTATTGTGCTCGTTGTCTGGAATTGCTTTAGAGTCACCATCCGTAAAAACTACCAGTAAATACGGCTTGCCGTTTTTATCGCGACATCTGTAAACATTTTCAATTTCCTTAACTGGAACCTCGCCGTCAATACCATCTAGATAAACGCTTGCATTTAAATTCCTCGCCATTCTCATTCCCCGCAAATCAAGATTTTAGAACTGGAAAAACAGCAAAATGCAAATCAAGAGACAGACCACCAAAAATCAGAACAGAAAATATTGTGATTGTTCATCGAAGTCCAGGTCTTAGCCTGCCACATTGCGGCATCGTTCTTTCCGTACAACGTAGACCGACTAAGTAGATCGTGAACTTCTTTCGTAATCCAGGTCGGAGAGCCAGATAGAGAAGTCAACTTTGCAGCATAATTTGCCGCGCGCCCAACCCAAACCAAGTCGTTGTCACCTCGAACACCTGTCCGGACAGCCCTTAGGTCGGATACATCAATACCAACAATATTTTTGATGACATGGTCTGACGCATTCCACTTTTCTAATTTAATCTTATTTACAAGCTCGATAAGACACCAATGGATTTTAAGCGCAGCTCTTACTGCCCGGTCGGCCTTGCCGTCGTTGATGAATATGGCCATAATTCTGTCACCATCATAAGCAGTGATGTCACCGCCTTCAGATCGGATAACTTTAGCCGCGCAGTGCAGAAAGGACTTGTAGACTTGCGCACTGTATTCCCATTTTTTTGAATCTACCATGTTGGTAGAACCATCCAGATCTGCGTATAAAACAACTGCCTTTTCGAGATATACGGCTTTGTTCCCGAGACCTACATCTGTAGGACTTGGAACAACACGGCCATTGATTACATCCCAGCTTGTGGAGAAGATATTCCTTACTTCGTTAGTCAACTCGTCTTTCAATGACATTTATCTTCCCCTAAGATTTATCGGGACCAACTCTCTGAATATACGACCTAAGTTCATCGCACGCAGGCGATATGAAAGCCAACTCGTCGTCACCAGCCTTATACCGGTATGAAATAGTGGTAACTCCAGCCAAATCACTCGGCAACTTAACTTTCTCCTCTCTAGGCTCCATCAAAATCGCCCTCTGACGCCCCAGTCGCCCCATAAACAAGCCAAGCTCAAAGACCACATTGTCTCTGGGTGCTGGCCAAGGCTGCCCCCTGAAATTTGAGATGTCGTCTGCGTGTGCAATTGCAATTGCGAAATCTGACTTATCGACCTCTTTTTCTAGAGTATCCAATGTGTAATTCGTTACTTTAAACACGCCATCACTCCAAACGATTACGTCAAAATCGTCGTGAGCAAATGCTCTATTTATAAGCCGTGCAACTGGCAATGCTTCGCTGGAACAAATTATAAAAACTCGACTTCTTTCGTGGGCACCTCGCACCAGATGGTTTCTCTGGAGGAGTCGTCGAGAAAGTTCCCTCGCGATATGTTTATATATTTGAGGAAACGTATTTCCCAAGCCGTCAAAATCACTCTCAGAAATTCTTGCTACGACAGACGGTTCGCGAGCAACAATAGATGCAGATCTCTTTTGCGTAACTTCAATGGCTGCCATCTCGCCAACATGATCACCCGCACCTCTTACCCCCACCACCCTACCGTTAACGATGACTGAAAATGACCCTGAAACAATAAAAAACACGTCATTCGTAGAGTCATTCTGTTCGATTATTAAGCCATCTTTTGGGATATCCAAAAACTCGGAGCATTGAACCAAGGCATTCGCTAAATCATGGTTTCCCGACACCATTTTCTGAGCTAAAAGAGCCTCTACCTTTCTACGCTCACCATCGCCTCCAGAAAAGCGATCTAACATGGATGTCATTGGCTTTCCCCTAACCCTTCTCTAGAACAAAACATGTCTGAGCTTGCGACGTTACGACGCCACAGTGTTGCAACTTTGTAGCGACCGATATCGACTCGTGACTTAAGAACTGGCTTACCCAAGTCTTACACCAGATATTGTGAAATTAGATTAAGCGCTTACATCATCACCAGAACTAGGCAAGGCGCTGGCATATCCCCAAGTAAAATCTTTGTCGAAATGATTGAGAAACGTTTCGATGAGATGACCGTGGTAATAGCCATACACTTCAACCTCAATATTCTTGTCCTTAGGCCGGATGATGTTGAACCGTAGTTGCTCGTCTTCGACAACAGCCTTGAAAAAAGCTTTGTTCGCCCAGTCAGCAGCCTTATGGGTGTAATACCCATCGTTGCGCTTCACCCAGGTCGTGATTTTCCCCTTTTGCTCAGTCTGCGCAATTCGCGCATCAAACTTTTTGAGCAGTTCAGTAGCCTTGCTCGTCTTGAAATAGGCAGCCATCTCAATCCTCCATACTAGTTGAAGTTACATTAAGCAATCTTAATTTAGATCGGTATCCAGCCAGATCCGGCACACATGTTGCATTCTTCGTCGCCGACCATTCCTGTCTGGTCGCAATCAAAACAGACTTGCCATTTGTGCTCAGCTCCAACATGAAGCATCGGTTTCTTAGCTTTCTTGGCATCTGCCACATCGACGGTAGCGCTCTTCGTGCCTTTTAACTCTTCATCGCGCGTCATATGCAACTCCAATGAACGCCTGATACTCAGGCTCCTGATTCAATTACTTTTCCCAATCCAACTTCTTCACCGCATCCAACAGCTCTTTCATGGTTGGAGCCCTGCTGTAAGCAGCGTGATGCTCATCATCAAGTTCGTGTCCGACATACGCAGCGCGAATCTCAGAAAGCACGCCCAAAGTCTGTAGCCCCTGAATGAAAGACTTCCTGAGACTGTGGAAACCGAACTTGCCTTTCTCCGGCTTACCGACCGTCGCCAAAACATGACGACTGAAAGCCTTGCTCAACCAGTTACCCATGCCATTGACGCCATCGGTCTTCACACTCGGAAACAGACGTGTTTCTCCTGCTTTTCGCAGGGACTCCACCCGTTTTAACAGGCCAAGTTTGATGAGCTTTGGATGGATGGGAACTGTTCGGATGCTGATGTCTGACTTGACCGACTGCCCCTCAGACTCTTCGCAGATGCGGATGCATGGAATGCCTTCGACTTCCACAAAATCAGCCAAGGTCAGTTGTCCGACCTCTGCAACACGGGCACCGGTATACAAACCCACCCATGCACCCCAACGGGCAGACTCACTCAGACCCTGCTCCATCGCCTTGGTGTCATACAAGGCCTGGACCTGTTCCTTGGAAAAAGGCTTAAAACCCAACACGCGGCGTTGCCTCTTTTCCCGCATGCCGTAGATAACTTGACCCGCTGCTGGGTTCTCATCCTTGGCGAAAGGTTCGTAGTACCCACGAGCCTTCGCCCAGTCGAAGAAGCCCCTGAGATAGCTGAGTTTGTTGACGATGGTTGGGGTTTCGAGCTTGCTAGCCCTGAGTGCCATGACCCAGGCACCCACATCGATGCGACCCGCATCCTTGAGCGAGTTCTTTTCGCCGTAGTGTTTGGCGAAACCTTCGACCGCTGTTGTTTTAATTTTGAAGGTCTTGGTCTTGGTCGAAGGCTTGATCTCAGTCAGCCACTGAGTGACCAATTTTCCAATCGGTACGGCGGGAATCTTCGATGCTGGGTCGGATGCTAGAGACCGTTGAGACTCAGCGGCCCGAGCGGCTCGCATGAGTTCCTGATAGAAGGGCTCCTGGTCTAATGGACCGATGCGCTCTAGCGCATCCATGGCAAGGGCATGGTCATCCTCGCCACTGACCTCAAGCTCAACGGTGCCATCCGGTCGCCGGATGAGCTTGTAATCCTCTAGGCGCTTGGCCTTGAGGATTTGAGTAATAGTTGGGACGCTATCCTTAGCCACCACACTCAGCCCCCTGATTGTGTGTACCCGAGCATACCCCTGAACAAGGGCCAGCGCACGTTTCTGCGCCGTCAACAGGTCTCGTGTCCCAAGGCTTTTGGTGAGTTCAGTCTTGCCCGTCTCACGGGCCTGCCTGGAAGGCAATCTTTGGCGAAAATGCCATACCCCGGACGGGGCAAGCCTCAGGTAATTCGGGATGCGCATATCGGCTCACTTGTGGAGCGATATGTGGAGTGACGTGCCTTTTCTCAGACAACAAAAAAGCCCTATTTCTAGGGCTTCTTTGCCGTTTTGGCGGAGAGAGTGGGATTCGAACCCACGGTAGGCTTGCACCTACGGCAGTTTTCAAGACTGCTGCCTTAAACCGCTCGGCCATCTCTCCGGATTTTCATGCTCGCTGGCCGCGCTCTCGCGACGACGCGCATCCTATCAGGTACGCGGTGCTCCCTGCCCCGCGCGTCCCTTGCGCGACAGTGCGACCAGCGCCCAGATCGTGATCGCGACCGGGATCAGCGCGCCTAGCAGCGGCAACAGTACGGCAGGATGGCGCACGCTTACCGGTACCAGCTGCGTGGCCGTGGCATAGGCCACGATGGCGATGCGCAAGGCGCGGCGGCGACGGGCGATCCATGGGCTGGCGACGATCAGCACCAACGCCATGCCGCCGAGCACGAGGTCCAGCGTGGGCATGGCCCACACGCTGGCGAAGGCGAGGCGGGTGAGGATCACCGAGCCGAGCACCGCCAGCAGGAAGTAGCTGCTGTAGTACTCGACCTTGTCCCAGCCGCGCTCGGCAGGCGCGTTCACGCAATGCGCTCCTGCCCGGCCATGTACGGACGCAGCACCTCGGGCACGCTGATCGAGCCGTCGGCATTCTGGAAGTTCTCCATCACCGCCACCAGGGTGCGGCCCACGGCGAGGCCGGAGCCGTTGAGCGTGTGCGCCAGCTCAGGCTTGCCGGTGGCTGGGTTGCGCCAGCGCGCCTGCATGCGGCGGGCCTGGAAGTCGCCGCAGTTGGAGCAGGAAGAAATCTCGCGGTAGGTGTTCTGGCTGGGCAGCCACACTTCGAGGTCGTAGGTCTTGATCGCGGCGAAGCCCATGTCGCCCGTGCACAACAGCACCTTGCGGTACGGCAGGCCGAGCAACTGCAGCACCTTCTCGGCGTGGCCGACCATCTCCTCCAGCTGCGCATGCGACTGTTCGGGCGCGGCGATCTGCACCATCTCCACTTTCTCGAACTGGTGCTGGCGGATCATGCCGCGGGTATCGCGGCCGTAGCTGCCGGCCTCGGCGCGGAAGCACATGGAGTGCGCGCTGAGCCGCATCGGCAGCGCGTCGGCCTCGACGATGCTGTCGGCGACGAGGTTGGTGAGCGCCACTTCGGCGGTGGGAATCAGATAACGCTTGCTGTCGCCCACCTGGGTGCTGAACAGGTCTTCCTCGAACTTCGGCAGCTGGCTGGTGCCCTGCATGGTCTCGGCATTGACGATCAACGGCACGTTGCACTCGAGGTAGCCGTGCTCGCCGGTATGCAGGTTGATCATGAATTGCGCGAGTGCGCGGTGCAGCCGTGCGAGCTGGCCGCGCAGCACGGTGAAGCGTGCGCCGGAAAGCTTGGCGCCCGCATCGGCATCGAGCCAACCGTGGCGAGCGCCGAGGTCGACGTGATCCTTCACCTCGAAGTCGAACGCGCGCGGCGTGCCCCAGCGCAACTGCTCGGCGTTCTCGGTCTCGTCCCTGCCCAGCGGCACGGACTCATGCGGCAGGTTCGGAATGCCCAACGCGATGTCGGCGAGCCTGGCCTGCACCTCGGCCAGCGCGGCCTCGTTGGCCTTGAGCTTGTCGCCGATGCCGGCGACCTCGGCCATCAGCGGTGCGGTGTCCTCGCCTTTGGCCTTGGCCTGGCCGATCGCCTTGGAACGGGTATTGCGCAGGTTCTGCAGCTCCTGCGTCTCGGTGGCGAGCCGCTTGCGCTCGGTTTCCAGCACCTCCACCGCGGACACGTCGAGCTCGAAGCCACGGGTTTCCTTGAGGCGCGCCGCGGTTTCGGCGAGGCGCGAACGCAGCAGGGCGGGGTCGAGCATGGGTGGATCCATCGGGTGTATGAACCACCGATTATCGCTGCTCGCCCGCGACAGCCGCAACGCGCGCCCGGGCTTATCCGGGCGCCTTGCGCTCCTTCCGGCCTAGCCACCATGCCATCGCCGCTCCAGCCAGCAGCCAGCCAAGCAACTGCTCGACCAGGGCCGCCAAGGTGAAGCTGGCCGGGAAGCGGTACCAGTTCCAGTACGGCACCATCGCGCTGAGCCATGCGAACAGCGCCGCGGCGGCGGCGATGCCCATGCGCCGGCGGAAGCCGAAAGCGGCCATGCCCATCACGAACGCCAAGGCTAGCGAGGCCAGCGTGTCCGACGCCCACTGGCGCGGCAATTGCCGGCTCATGTCGGTGGTGTCGTCGCCCTGCGGCAGATAGACCACCCACGCATACGGCATCTGTACCGCCTTCTGCTGGTAGGCCTTCTTCGCCGCCGGGTCGTTGAATTGGTTGGGGTCCAGCCAGGGCAGGATGTAGACGCCGGGCGTGTCGCCCAGGCCCTGATGCAAGGTGCTCAGCACCGTGTCTTCGTGGACCGGCGCGCGCAGGCCGGGATTGCCCAGGCCCAGCGCCATGTGCGCCACCGCTCCCCAGAAGAACATCACGATGCCACCGATGATTGCCGCCACCAGTACGCGCATGTCTCGCCCTCCCCGTTTGACCGGTCCGAATCTCGCAGCTCGCGCCTGAGCCGGCAAGCGGCGCCGCAGCAGCGTTGCTCAGCCTTTGCCGCGTGCCTTGCGGCGGGCTTCGCGCAGCGCCAGCAGCTTGTCGCGCAGTTGCAGTTCCAGGCCGCGCTCCACCGGCTCGTAGAACACGCTGCCCGCCAGGGCGTCGGGCAGGCATTGCTGGTCGAGCGCGACGCCGCCTTCGGCGTCGTGGTCGTACTGGTAGCCCTTGCCGTAGCCCAGGCCCTTCATCAATTTGGTGGGGGCGTTGCGCAGGTGCATCGGCACGTCCAGCGTGCCGGTGTCGCGCACGGCGTCGCGGGCCTGGTTCCAGGCCATGTAAGCGGCATTGCTCTTGGGCGCCACGGCCAGCCAGATCGCCAGTTGGGCCAGGCCCAGCTCGCCCTCGGGGCTGCCGAGGCGCTCGTAGGTGTCCCAGGCGTCCAGCGCCATGCGCCAGGCGCGCGGCTCGGCCAGACCCACGTCTTCCACCGCCATGCGGGTCATGCGGCGAGCGAGGTAGCGCGGGTCGCAGCCGCCGTCGAGCATGCGCGCCAGCCAGTACACGGCGGCATCGGGGTCGGAGGAGCGCACGGATTTGTGCAGTGCCGAGATCTGGTCGTAGAACTGTTCGCCCTGCTTGTCGAAGCGGCGCGTGCGGTCGGCCAGCACCTGTTCCAGCGTGGCCTGGCCGATACGGCCGCCCTCGGCCAGCTCGGCGGCGATTTCCAGCAAGGTGAGCGCGCGGCGAACGTCGCCGTCGGCGGCCTGGGCGATCAGCTGCAGCGAGGCGTCCTCCACCTGCAATTGCTGCGCGCCGAGGCCGCGCTCTGTATCCGCCAGGGCGCGCCTGAGCGCGGCCACGATGTCGTCCGCCGACACTGCCTCCAGCACGTGCACACGGCAGCGCGAGAGCAGCGCGGAGTTCAGCTCGAACGAGGGATTCTCGGTAGTGGCGCCCACGAACAGGATCACGCCACGCTCGATGTGCGGCAGGAAGGCGTCCTGCTGGGCCTTGTTGAAGCGGTGCACCTCGTCCACGAACAGCACGGTGCGCCGGCCCTGGGCGAAATTGCCCTCGGCCTCGGCCAAGGCCTTGCGCACCTCAGGCAGGCCCGAAAGCACCGCCGAAATGGCCTTGAAGTCGGCGTCGGCGTACTGCGCCACCAGCAGCGCCAGCGTGGTCTTGCCGCAACCGGGCGGCCCCCACAGCACCATGGAGTGCAGCCGCCCCGCCTCCAGCGCGCGGCGCAGGGCGCGGTCGGGCGCCACCAGGCGACGCTGGCCGACGATTTCGTCCAGGTTGCGCGGACGCATGCGCTCGGCCAGCGGCTTGAGCGCCTCGGGTTCGGCAAACAGGGAGGGGGTCGAGTGGAAAGGAGCCTGGGGCATGGCGGCCATGATACGGCGACGGGCGCCGCCCCGCCCCTGGCAAGGACCGCCCGGCTATCATAAGGGCCGGGAACAGCGCACCACGCAAGGAGCCGCGCATGTCCGGGGAAAGACATCGCCATCCTGATCCGCACCGCCACCGCCGAAAGCGGGGCGACGGTCCGGAGGCGCGTGCGTGAGTGGTGGCTCCGCCCTGCGCACGGCCTTGCTGGCCTTGCTGATGCTGCTGCCCCTGGCGGGGTTGCGCGCGGCCGGCATCGTCGATCCCTGGCAACCCTTCGAGCGGCAATGGTTCGACACCGTGGGCATGGCCGAAGGTCTGCCCCACTCCATCACCACCGCGCTGGCGCAGGACCGCAACGGCCTGCTCTGGATCGGCACCATGGGCGGGCTGGCGCGCTACGACGGCTACCGCATGCAGGTCTTCGAGCTCGGCGACGCCGCGGCAGCCGGCCTGCCCGACACCTACGTGCGCAGCCTGCTCGCGCTGCCGGACGGCGGCGTGCTGGTAGGCACCAATGCCGGCGGACTGGCGCGCTTCGATCCCCAGACCGGGCGGTTCCACAGTTATCCGATCGGCCCCGGCGGCACCGGCAACCGCAAGATCTACAGCTTGTCGCCCGACGGCGACACCGGCGTGTGGATCACCACCGACAGCGGCCTGGATCGTCTGGACCTGCGCAACGATCGCATCGAGACGATGGGTACCGGCGCGCAGGCTGCCCCGCGCAACTTCAGCAGCTACCAGGACCGCGCCGGCAACCTGTGGCTGGGCAACGACAAGGGCCTGCTCGTACGCTACGCGGGCCAGCATGACTTCGTGCGCCCGGAGCACCCCGCCGGCGTGGTCGACAAGGTGCTGCACGACGAAATCTGGGCCTTGCGCGAAGACACCGAAGGCCGTTTGTGGGTGGGCAGCGTGCAGATGGGCGCGGTCTACCGCGAGCCCGACGGCAGCTGGCACACCATCCCCGGCTTCAGCGGCTACGACGGCACCGCGCGGCAGGCCACCGTGCGCGACTTCCTGGAGGTAGGGCCGGGCCGGATCTGGATCGCCACCGACGGCGATGGCATCGTGACCTACCGCCCCGGCGACGCCGGCACGCGCGTGCTCGACCACGACACCTCGCTGCCCTCCTCGCTGCCTGGCAATTCCGTGCGTACCCTGCTGCTGGGCCAGGCCGGCAATGTCTGGGCCGCCACCGACCTGGGCGTGGCGCGCAGCAACGCCGGGAGCAACATCGCGTTCTCCATGCTGCCCTCGTCCGACGTCGCGCACTCGTTGGCCAATCCCAACGTGCGCAGCATCCACGTCGATACGCGCGGCCGGATCTGGCTGGGCATGGCCGCAGGCGAGATCGACATCATCGACCCGGTCACCGGCAACGTGCGCCATCTGCGGCTGACCGGCAAGCAGTTGCGCCGCGACGTGCAAAGCCTCGCCGAAGCACCGGACGGTTCGATCTGGATCGGCACCCAGGGCCTGGCACAGATCGATCCGGACACGCTGGCCGTGCGCGACGCGATCCTGCCCGCGCTGGGCGACAGCCCGGTGCTGAGTCTGCTGCGCCTGGATGGCTACATGCTGATCGGCACCTACAACGGCGTGTACCGCTACGACACGCGCAGCGGCCAGCTGGTGCATTTCCGCCACGCCGCCGACCAGCCCGGCAGCCTGACCAACGACACCGTGCGCCAGATCGCGCGCGTCGGCAAGCAGGTCTGGTACGCCACCAACAACGGCATCAGCGTGGCAAGCGATGCGCTGCAGACCGGCGGCTTCGTGAACCTGTCCGAGCGTGACGGCGATCCGGCCAGCCTGCCGCAGGACCTGGTGGATTCCATCGCCGTCGACACGCAGGGCCGCCTGTGGGCCGGTACGCTCGGCGGCCTCGCCATGCTGCCGCACGGCGGCACGCCGCCCTACCGCTTCCAGCGACTCGGCGTGGCCGCGGGCCTCGTCAGCGACAAGATCACCGCCTTGCTGCCCGACAACGAGGGCAACCTATGGGTGAGCACGTCCAACGGCATCTCGGTAGTCGGCGGCCGCAGCCTGCGCATCCGCAACCTCGGCGTCCGCGACGGCCAGCGCATCTCCAGCTACATCTACGCCGCCGCCGCACGCATGCCCGACGGTACCTTGCTGTTCGGCGGCCTCGGCGGCCTCACCCTGATCCGCACGCAGGGACGGCTGCCGGACGCGCCGAAGGTACCGCTGCGCATCACCAATGCCCTGGTGAACGGGCACCCGCTGCCGTTCGGCCTGTTGCCCGGCGACCACGGCACGCTGGCGCTGGCCGCGCAAGAGCGCAGCCTGCGGATCGACTTCGCCCTGCTCGACTACCAAGCGTCGTCTGAAACTGCCTACAGCTATCGCATGGACGGCTTCGACGACGCCTGGATCGATGTTCCCAAGGGCGGCATGCCGAGCGCGGTCTACACCAACCTGCCGCACGGCCACTACGTGCTGCATTTGCGCGCCGTGCCGCGCGGCCTGCATGCGCGCACGGCCGAAAGCACGTTGGCCGTCACCGTGGCACCGCTGTGGTACGAGACGCTCTGGGCGCGCTTGCTGGCGATCCTGCTGCTGCTGACGCTGGTCGTGCTGCTGGTGCAGCTGCGCACGATCTACCTGCGCCGCCGCGCTGCGCAGCTACAGGCGCAGATCGACGAGCACACGCGCGAGCTGCTTGCCGCCAACCGGCGGCTGGACCTGCTTGCCGGCACCGACGAACTGACCGGCGTCAGCAATCGCCGCCGCTTCCTCGAACTGGCCGAAGGCGTGCGGCGCACCGCCGGCGCGACGCCGGCGTGCATCGCCCTGCTGGATCTGGACCGCTTCAAGCGGATCAACGACGAACACGGCCACCTCGCCGGCGATGCGGTGCTGCGTTCCAGCACGGGCGTCATCTGCCAGCAGTTGCGCAACGGCGACCTGATCGGTCGCTACGGCGGCGAAGAGCTGGTGCTCTGCCTGCCGAACAACCCCGGCAGTCACGCGATGGCGATCGCCGAACAGATCCGCCTGTCGCTACGGACTTCGCGTACGTGGCACGAGGGTCGCGCCATCACCATCACGGTGAGCATCGGCATCGCCGAACTCAAGCCTGGCGAAAGCATGACCTCGTGGCTGTCGCGCGCCGACACCGCGCTCTACGAATCCAAGCACCGCGGACGCGACTGCTGCACGCTGGCGGGATGAACCCGCCCGCAGCGTGGCGCAATCATTCGTCGGTGGAAGCTGCGCTGCCCGGCGCGTATAGCCGATACAAGCCGTAGCCCAAGCCGCAGACCCCGGTGAGCACCGCAGGAATCAGCAAGCTGTGCTCGTGCATCATGCGGAACAAGCCGGCGCCGGCGGCGCTGCCAAGCGTGAAGCTGGCCGCCACCAGCACGCAGACGCGCAGGCGCAACCTGTCCACCGGCAGGCCGCGCAGCAGGTGGCCGAGGTAAATGCCCATATCGGTGAAGATGCCGGTGACGTGGGTGGTGCGGACCACCGCGCCGCTGAAGGCACTGACCATGCCGTTCTGCAGCCCCATGCCCACCGAAGCCAGATACAGGCCGGCAGCGTCGGAAGCATCCAGCAGGGGCACGGCGGCAAACAGCAGCAAGGACTCCAGCACCAGCGCCACGCCGTAGCGCCGGCCGAGTTTCAGCGTGCTCTGCTGCACGATCATGCCGCTCAGCATGGCGCCCAGCACGAAGGCCGCGATGGCCAGCACCCAGTGCACCGTCTCCCCGGTATCGCCCTGCCCCAGCGCGATGCCGAGCAAGCTGGTGTTGCCGGTCATGTTGCTGATGGATTCGTGCCTGAAACCCAGGTAGCCCACCGCATTGACCTGGCCCGCGATGAAGGCCAGCACGGCGGTGCCGAACCAGGCCCAGCGCGGCAGCTGGCGCAATACCGGCATCAGGGGTGCCCGCTCAACGGAGGCTCCGGCTCAGTTCTTCAGTGGCTGCACTTGCAACACCGGCGCGTCGCCGATCACGTCGGCCCCTTTGGGCGGCACGAAGGTGAACACCGAGGACGGAATCGCCACGTTGCGCTTCCAGTTCGAGAAGCGGATGTCGGTGGTGGAGCCCAGCTGGTCCTTGAAGGTCATGCGCGCCAGGCCGTTCGCGTCGAAACCGAGGTCGGCATAGGCGAACTGCGGGTCCTTCGCGGTGGAGGTGAGGCGCAGCCAGGCCAGGCCATCGTGCTCGCCCTGCTCGCTGACCTTGAACTCGCGGTCCATCTGCTTGAGGTCGGTGAGCACGGTGAGCGGGCTGTGCGCCTCCTCGCTGCTCTGGACGCGCACGGTGACCTGCTCCAGCTCGGGGTCGTACATCCACACGCGGCTGCCGTCGGCCACGATGGTCTGCTTGTAAGGCGCGGTGGTTTCCCAGCGGAACTGCCGCGGCGCCTCCAGCGCCAGCGTGCCGCTGCTGGCCTTGCCGGCATTGCCGTTCGGGTCGACCAGGTTCTGGCTGAAACTGCCGGTGAGCGAATGCAGGCCCGTGGCAAAGGCATCCAGGCGGGCCCGGGCTGCGCCGGTGGCGGCCTGGGCCATGCCCGTCAGCGACAGCAGGAGTGCGGCGGCGGCGATAGCGAAGCGTTTCATGGCAACCCTGGGCGCAATGCGATAGGCGCATTGTAGAGGGGAAGGCTTAACCGTTCGACGCCATACGCCTTCTCCCCCGGGGAAGAGATCAATCACCCCTTCGGCGGCGGCGGTGCAAGCACCTCGCGGTTGCCGTTGTGCTGCGGGGCGCTGACCACGCCATCCTGCTCCATCTGTTCGATCAGCCGCGCGGCGCGGTTGTAGCCGATGCGCAGGTGCCGCTGCACACCGGAGATCGAGGCGCGGCGGGTCTGGGTGACGATGGCCACGGCCTTGTCGTAGAGCTGGGCGTCGGCGTCGCCGCCCTCTTCGCCTTCCTGCGGCAAGCCGGCGTCGTTGATGAACTTGCCGTCGGCGGTGGCCTGCACCTCTTCCAGCACGCCCTCGATGTACTGCGGCGCACCCTGCGCCTTCAGCCAGGCCACCACGTTGTGCACCTCGTGGTCGTCCACGAAGGCGCCGTGCACGCGCTCGGGCATGGCGGTGCCGGGCGGCAGGTAGAGCATGTCGCCGTGGCCGAGCAGCGCCTCGGCGCCGCTCTGGTCGAGAATCGTGCGCGAGTCGATCTTGCTCGACACCTGGAAGGCGATGCGGGTGGGGATGTTGGCCTTGATCAGGCCGGTGATCACATCCACCGACGGACGCTGCGTGGCCAGCACCAGGTGCACGCCGGCGGCGCGCGCCTTCTGGGCGAGGCGGGCGATCAGCTCCTCCACCTTCTTGCCCACGATCATCATCATGTCGGCGAACTCGTCGATGATGATCACGATGTAGGGCAGCGGCTCCAGCGGTTCCGCGGCGAGGTTCGGCATCTCGGGATTGGGGCGGAACAGCGGGTCCAGCAGCGGCTGGCCGGCATTCTCGGCGTCCTTCACCTTCTTGTTGAAGCCGCTGAGATTGCGCACGCCCACTGCGGCCATCAGCCGGTAGCGGCGCTCCATCTCGGCCACGCACCAGCGCAGCGCATTGGCAGCCTCCTTCATGTCGGTGACCACCGGCGCCAGCAGATGCGGAATGCCCTCGTAGACAGAGAGCTCCAGCATCTTCGGGTCGATCATGATCATCCGCACGTCTTTCGGGCTGGCCTTGTACAGCAGGCTCAGCACCATCGCGTTGACCGCGACGGATTTGCCGGAACCGGTGGTGCCGGCCACCAGCAAGTGCGGCATCTTGGCGAGGTCGGTCACCACCGCGCGACCGCCGATGTCCTTGCCCAGCGCCAGCGCCAACGGCGACTTGGTCTGGTCGTAGCGGTCCGAGCGCAGGATCTCGGAGAGATAGACGATCTGCTTCTTTGCGTTCGGGATCTCCAGGCCGATCACGTTCTTGCCCGGAATCACGTCGACCACGCGCACGCTGACCACCGACAGGCCGCGCGCGATGTCCTTGTCCAGGCTGGACACCTGCGAGCCGCGCACGCCGGCTGCGGGCTCCAGCTCGAAGCGGGTGATCACCGGGCCGGGATAGACGCCCACCACCTTGGCTTCGATGCGGAAATCCTTGAGCTTCAACTCGACCTGGCGCGACAGCACCTCCAGGGTTTCCTCCGAATAGCCCGGGCCCTGCTCCGGCGCTTCGTCCAGCAGCGACAGCGGTGGCAGTTCGCCAGGCGTGGAGGCGCCAGTGAACAGCGGGATCTGCGTTTCCAGCTTGGCGCGCTCGCTCTTCGCCACCGGCGCCGGCGGCGTCTCGATGCGCACCGGTTCGCGCTTGGCCTGCTTGACCGCTTCGACCTTCTTCGCCGTCTCGCGCTCGGCGCGCGCCTGCTGCGCCTTGAGCGCGTCGGGCGCCTCACGCAGCTTGCCGCGCAGCCACTCGACCGCACGCAACGTGGCTTGCCCGGTCCAGTCCATCACCTTGAACCACGACAGCCCGGTAGCCAGCGTCACCGCCACCAGGAACAGCGCCAGCAGCAGCAGCGGGGCGCCCTTCTCGCCGAACGCGGCAAGCAGGCCGCGCGCCACCGCGCTGCCGATCACGCCGCCGGCGCCTTGCGGCTCCATCGTGCTCTGCCGGAAGTTGAGCCAGCACAGGCCCGGCGCGGTGATGAAGAAGAACACCGCGCCGATCAGGCGCAGCGAGGATTCCCACGGATGCACCGGCTGCGCGCCGCGCTGGCGCAGCACCTGCACGCCCAGCAGCAGCAACAGCAGCGGGAAGAAATAGGCCACGCCGCCGAACAGGTAGCGCAGCAGGTCGGCGACATAGGCGCCCACCGTGCCGCCCAGGTTGTGCACGTGCGCCGACGCGCCGACGTGCGACCAGCTCGGGTCTTGGGCGTTGTAGCTGAACAGACACACCAGCAAGTACAGCGCCAGCGGCAGCAATACCAGCGCCCCCGCCTCGCGCAGGCGGCGCTTCAGCTCGTCGCTCAGGGCGACCGTTTCCTTCTTCTGCTTGACGTTTGCGCTGCGCGCCACCGGGACGGGCTTCCTTGGTTGTCGGGATTCCCGGCAAGTCTACACAGGGAATCCCGAAAAACCGCCCTCTTGGCGATTTTGGAGTCAGCGGGTCTGCCCTGCCACCGCCGATCAAGCACTTGCGTGCCTGCCACGCCACATCTCTTGCCAAAGAGAAGGAAGGAATCGGCACGCCATGGCTTGAATCGGCCGCCGGCCTTCCCCATCCTTGCTGGCCTGCATCCGTGCCCGCCACGGTGATGCAACCTTCGCGGCGGCGGTGGCGAATAGCCACGCAAGCCGCCGGCCACTCTGAGGAAACCACGCATGACCGCCACGCCCAAGCACACCCGCCTGTTGATCCTCGGCTCCGGCCCGGCCGGCTACACCGCCGCGGTGTACGCCGCGCGCGCCAACCTGAAGCCGACCATGATCACCGGCCTGCAGCAGGGCGGCCAGCTGATGACCACCACCGACGTGGACAACTGGCCGGGCGACGTGGAGGGTCTGCAGGGTCCGGCGCTGATGCAGCGCATGGCCGAGCACGCCGAGCGTTTCCACACCGAGATGATCTTCGACCACGTCCACTCGGTGGATCTGAAGCAGCGCCCGTTCCGCCTCAAGGGCGACTCCGGCGAATACACCACCGACGCGCTGATCATCGCCACCGGCGCCACCGCTAAGTACCTCGGCATCGCCAGCGAGGAGAAGTTCAAGGGCAAGGGCGTGTCCGCCTGCGCCACTTGCGACGGTTTCTTCTTCCGCGAGCAGGAAGTGGTGGTGATCGGCGGCGGCAACACCGCGGTCGAAGAGGCGCTGTACCTCGCCAACATCGCCAGCAAGGTCTACCTGGTGCATCGCCGCGACAAGCTGCGCGCGGAGAAGATCATGCAGGACAAGCTGTTCGAGAAAGCCGCCGCCGGCAAGATCGAGCTGGTGTGGAACCACACCGTGGACGAAGTGCTGGGCGACGACTCCGGCGTCACCGGCGTGCGCGTGAAGGACGTCAACTCCGGCGCCACCCGCGACATCGCCGCCACCGGCTTCTTCGTGGCGATCGGCCATACGCCGAACACCGGCATCTTCGAGGGCCAACTGGAGATGCACGACGGCTACCTGAAGATCCACAGCGGCCAGAGCGGCATGGCCACGATGACCTCGGTGCCCGGCGTGTTCGCCGCCGGCGACGTGGCCGACCACGTCTACCGCCAGGCGATCACCTCGGCCGGCTTCGGCTGCATGGCCGCGCTGGACGCCGAACGCTGGCTGGACCAGCAGAAGACGGTGGGCTGAGCTTCGTGACTGCCGCCGCCACGCTGCATTACATCCACGACCCGTTGTGCGGCTGGTGCTACGCCGCGCAACCGCTGGTGGGCGCGGCGCTGGCGCAGCTGGGCAGCCGCCTCGCGCTGCGCCTGCACGGCGGCGGCTTGTTCGGCGAGCCGCGCCGGGTCGATGCCGAGCTGGCGCAGCACATCGTGCATTCCGACGAGCGCATTGCGCAGCTCAGCGGCCAGCCGTTCGGCGAGGCCTACAAGCAGGGCCTGCTGGCCGAGGACGGCACCGTGCTGTATTCGCTGCCGCCGATCGCCGCCGTGCTCGCTGCCGGGTCGCTGGATGCCGCGAAAGCGTATCCGATGCTGGTGGCGATCCAGAACGCGCACTACCAGCGCGGCCTGCGCGTGGCCGAGCCCATGGTGCTGGACGAACTGGCCGAGGAGATCGGCTTGGACGGCGCACGCTTCGCGCTGGCCTATGCCGCCGCCGACGGCCACGCCGTGTTCGAGCACGTGCACGCCAGCCGCCGCTTGCTGGACGAGGTAGACGGCCAGGGCTTCCCCACGCTGCTGCTGGAAACCGACGGGCGCCGCACGCTGCTGCCGCACCACCATTACTACGGCCGACCCGAGGCCTTCGTACAGGCACTCGCCGCGCAGTTGCCCGTGTTGCATTGAGCGCCTGTCCGATGCCTCCACATCGCCCGCGCCGACTTGCCGTAGCCACCCTGCGGAAGCGTCGTATGCTGCGCGCGTGATCGAAACGCGTTTCCACGACCGCATCGCCGACATCCCCGCCGCGGACTGGGACGCGCTGCGACCCGACGGCAATCCCTTCGTGTCGCATGCCTTCCTGTGCGCGCTGGAAGACACCGGCTGCATCCGTCCCGCCTGGGGCTGGCAGGCACATCACCTCGGCCTCTACGAACAGGGTCGACTGATCGCCGCCGCGCCGCTCTATCTGAAGGGCAACTCGCACGGCGAATTCGTGTTCGACTGGAGTTGGGCCGATGCGTGGGAACGCGCCGGCGGCGACTACTACCCCAAGCTGCTGTGCGCCGTGCCGTATTCGCCGGTGAGCGGACCGCGGCTGCTTGTCGGCGGTCGCATCGCATGGCAGGGCGCGCTGGTGGACGCCATGCACCACGAGGCAGAACGCCTGCAGTTGTCCTCGGTACACGCCAACTTCCTCCGCGAGGGTGAAGCTGCTGCGTTCGGCGCCGACTGGCTGGCGCGCTCGGACGTGCAGTTCCACTGGCGCAACCGCGGCTGGCGCGACTTCGACGATTTCCTCGCCGCGCTCAACCACAAGAAGCGCGCGAACATCCGCCACGAGCGCAACCGCGTCGCTGCCAGCGGCCTGCGCCTGGCGTGGCGCCGCGGCGATACGCTGGACCAGGCCGAGTGGGCCGAAGTGCACGCGCTCTACCTGGCCACCTTCGACGCCAAAGGCAACCACGCCGCACTCACGGCGGATTTCTTCCGCCGGCTCGGCACGCTGGGCGGCATGGCGCAACTGGCGCTGGCGTACGACGAGGCCGGCATCGCGGCAATGGCGCTGTTCCTCGAAGGGAGCGGTGTGCTGTACGGCCGCTACTGGGGCAGCCGCGTCGAGATACCGGGTCTGCATTTCGAGCTGTGCTACTACCGCGGCATCGACTACGCGATCACGCAGGGTCTGCAAAGCTTCGAACCTGGTGCGCAGGGCGAGCACAAACTCGCGCGCGGCTTCCTGCCTGTACGCACGTACTCACGCCACCTGCTGCCGCACGAAGGGTTCCGCGCCGCCGTGCGCGAGGCGCTGCGAGGGGAAGCCGAGGCTATCGGTCTCTATGCAGAAGAATGCATGACGCACAGCCCGTACGCGCAGGGCGCCGGCCGATGATCCGCCTGCCCCAACTCGATCCCGCCGCGCCGACGCGCTTTCCCGACCCGCGCGCCGCGCTGCCCGAACCGAACGGGCTGCTGGCGTTCGGCGGCGACCTTTCCCCCAAACGCTTGCTCGCCGCCTATGGCCAGGGCATCTTCCCGTGGTTCGGCGAAGAGGAGCCGATCCTGTGGTGGTCGCCCGATCCGCGCTGCGTGTTCCGTACCGAGAACATGCACGTCAATCGCAGCCTGCGCCGGCAGCTGCGCGGCAAGCGATGGCGGCTCAGCGTGGATCGCGCGTTCGAAGCGGTGATTCGGGCCTGCGCCGCACCGCGCGACGGCCATGCCGGTACCTGGATCCTGCCGGGGATGATCGAGGCATACACGCAACTGCATCGGCTCGGCCACGCACACAGCGTGGAAGTGTGGGACGGAGAGCGATTGGTAGGCGGTATCTACGGCGTGGCGGTCGGCCAGCTGTTCTGCGGCGAGTCGATGTTCAGTGCCGAAAGCGGCGGTTCCAAACTCGCCCTGGCGGCACTGGCCGGACTGCTGCGGCAATGGGGCTGGCCGCTGATCGATGCGCAGGTCGCCAATGCACACACCCTGGGCCTGGGCGCCGAAGAGTTGTCGCGCGAGCGCTTCCTGCACGAGGTGGCGCAGTTGGCCGCCCTGCCCGGCCGGGTGGGCAACTGGGCCGATGCTGGGGCGCTGCTGATCCAGCCGGGCGACGATCAGGCGGTCCGCTGAGCCGGAGCGGTTTCCGGTGCAGCCGCCAACTGTTTCAACATCGCATAGTGCTTGAGAAACAGCTCAACCAGCCGCGGATCGAGCTGGCTGCCGGCGATCTCGCGCAGGTATTCGAGCACCCGCGTTTCCGGCCAGGCCGGCTTGTACACGCGCTCGGTGATCAGCGCATCCCAGACATCGATCACGCTGAAGATGCGCGCGCCCAGCGGAATCTCCTCGCCGCATAGTCCCTGCGGATAGCCGCCGCCGTCCCAGCGTTCATGGTGGCTGTACGGCACCTCGCTGGACCCGCGCAGGAAGTCCACCTGCTGCAGCAGCTCGTGGCCGATCCGCGGGTGCTTGCGCATCAGCGTGCGTTCCGCCTCGTCCAGCGGCCCGGGCTTGGTGAGGATGGTGTCAGGCAGCGCCAGCTTGCCGATGTCGTGCAGCAGCGCACCCAGCCGCAGCTCGTCCAACGCGCGTCCCCGCACGCCGTCCAGCCGTGCCAGCTCCGTGGCCATGCGCGCCACGCGTTCGGAGTGATGACCGGTTTCCTGGTGGCGCGCGTCCATCGCCGTCACCAGCACACGCAGGGCCTGCTCGCGCCCCGCACGCAGGCGGCGGTTGCTGCGCTCCAGGCGTCGCACGTCGTGGCGGATCAGCCAGAACAGCATCGCGCCGGTGACCAGCACGAAGAACCAGCCCTTGAGTGTCTGCAGCTCCATGCGCAGGTCCGCATCGGATACCAGAACGCCCAGGACACGGTCGGAACACCAGATCCATGTGGCGGCGACCAACACATAAATGCCCGCGATGCGCAGTGGCGGATTCGTCCGCATGCAGCGTTCCCCCAAAGCCTGGCTGAAAGGCGCTCCGCCACGCTCCAGCGCGGCGGACGGGGCACGATAACCCATCCTGCGGCGGACGTCTCAGCTCCCGCGTAGCGCAGTTGCGCGCAAGACCATCGAGCATGGTGCGACAGTGCCAATGGATGCGAACGCGCCGCAGGCGCGCCTGGCCGCGACGTGGCTCAGGCTTTGCGCACGAACTCCGACTTCAGCTTCATCGGGCCGATGCCGTCGATCTTGCAGTCGATGTCGTGGTCGCCTTCCACCAAACGGATGTTCTTGACCTTGGTGCCGACCTTGACCACCAGGGACGAGCCTTTGACCTTGAGGTCTTTGATCACCGTGACGCTGTCGCCGTCGGCCAGCCGGTTGCCATTGGCGTCCTTCACCACCAGTTCGTCGCTCTCGGCGGCGGCGGCCGCGTCCCTCGACCACTCGTGCGCGCACTCGGGGCAGATCAACAGGCCGCCATCCTCATAGGTGTAGGCGGAGTCGCACTTCGGACAATGGGGCAGATCGTTCATGTTCGGCTACAGCAAGTCGTTGTCGGGTGCTTGAAGCGAGGCGCGCCGCGCTCAGCCGGCACGGCTGGCGTACTTGCGGGCCACGTAGTCGTCGAGGATGCCGACGAATTCGCTGGCGATGTGGTCGCCGCGCAAGGTCATCGCCTTCTCGCCGTCGATGAACACCGGCGCCGCTGGCGCCTCGCCGTTGCCGGGCAGCGAGATGCCGATGTTGGCGTGCTTGGATTCGCCCGGCCCGTTCACCACGCAGCCCATCACCGCCAGGGTGAGGTTCTCCACGCCGTCGTATTTCACCCGCCACGCCGGCATCTGCGCGCGCACGTGTTCCTGCACGGTTTTGGCCAGTTCCTGGAAGAACTCGCTGGTGGTGCGGCCGCAACCCGGGCAGGCGGTGACCAGCGGTGTGAACGAGCGCAGGCCCATGGTCTGCAGCAGTTCCTGCGCCACGATCACCTCGCCGGTGCGCGAAGCGCCCGGCTCGGGCGTCAGCGAGATGCGGATGGTGTCGCCGATGCCTTCCTGCAGCAACACCGCCAGCGCGGCGCTGGAGGCGGTGATGCCCTTGGAACCCATGCCTGCCTCTGTGAGCCCCAGGTGCAGTGCGTAATCGCAGCGCGCGGCGATGTCGCGGTACACCGCGATCAGCTCCTGCACACCGGACACCTTGCAGGACAGGATGATGCGCTCGCGCGGCAGGCCGATCTTCTCGGCCAGCACGGCCGAGTCCAGCGCCGAGCGGATCAGCGCTTCGCGCGCCACGTGGCTGGCATCCCACGGCTCGGCGCGCGTGTGGTTCTCGTCCATCAAGGTGGCGACCATGGACTGGTCCAGCGAGCCCCAGTTTGCGCCGATGCGTACCGGTTTGCCGTACTGGATCGCCTTTTCGATGATCGCGCCGAACTGCGCGTCCTTCTTCTTGCCGAAGCCGACGTTGCCAGGGTTGATGCGGTATTTCGCCAGCGCCTCGGCGCAGGCCGGTTCCTGTTCCAGCAGCTGATGGCCGTTGTAGTGGAAGTCGCCGATGATCGGCACCTCCACGCCCATCATCGCCAGCCGTTCGGCGATGCGCGGCACTGCTGCGGCCGCGGCCGGCGTGTTCACCGTGATGCGCACCAACTCGGAACCGGCGCGGGCCAGTTCGGCGATCTGCTTCGCGGTGCTGACCGGATCCTCGGTATCGGTGTTCGTCATCGACTGCACCACGATGGGCGCACCGCCGCCCACCGTCACCTTGCCGATCTGTACGCCAACGCTGGGACGGCGCGCCGCCGGCTGGGCTTCACGCGGTTTCGGAGTAGAGGATTCGTTCATGCAGGCAACCGGGGGAAGATACCGCCGCTCGACGTCGCGGCGCAGGCGACAAGCATAACGGAATGCCCATGACCGCACGGCGAAACCGGATCGCCGGGCATGGCACACTCCCCCCATGCCCGGGACTTCGCCGCTGCTGTCTCCCGCCGCCCGTCTGCTGGCCGAACAGGCACTGAGCCGCAGCGCGGGCGCACCGTTGCTCGGCGGCAACGCGGCGGAGCTGCTGATCGACGCCGATGCGCATTACGCGTCCAGGCTGGCCGCGATCCGCAGCGCACGCCACTGCGTGCTGCTGGAGAACTACATCATCCGCGACGACGAAGTCGGCCGCGCGTTCCGCGATGCCCTGGCCGAACGCGCGCAGGCTGGCGTGTTCGTCGCGGTGGTGGCCGACTGGATGGGCTGCCTCGGCCAGTCCGGCCACGCGTTCTGGCACGCGCTGCGCGCAGCCGGTGGCCAGGTGCGCATCTACAACCCGCCGAAACTGGGCCAGCCGTTCGGCTGGATCAGCCGCGACCACCGCAAGCTGCTGGTGGTGGACGGCGCGCAGGGTTTCCTCTCCGGCGTGTGCATCAGTGCGAAATGGCTGGGCGATGCGCAACGCGGCGTACCGCCATGGCGCGATACCGGCGTGGCACTGCGTGGCCCGGTGGTGGCCGAGATGCAGGCCGCGTTCGCACAGAGCTGGGCCGAGACCGGCGCCGAGCTGCCGGAGCTGCCGCCCGCCGAAGCCGCCGCCGGCGACGTGGCGCTGCGCCTGGTCGCCACCCAGCCCGCCAGTGCCGGCATTTACCGGCTCGACCAGATGATCGCCGCGCTGGCGCGCCGCACGCTATGGCTCACCGACGCCTATTTCGTGGGCACCGCACCCTACGTGCAGGCGCTCACTGCCGCCGCGCGCGATGGTGTGGACGTGCGCCTGCTGGTGCCTGGCAGCAGCGACATTCCGCTGGTGGCCAGCATGTCGCGCTCGGGTTACCGGCCGCTGCTCAAGGCCGGCATCCGCGTGTTCGAATGGAACGGTTCGATGCTGCACGCCAAGACCGCGGTAGCCGACGGCCAGTGGGCGCGGGTGGGTTCGTCCAATCTGAATCTCGCCAGCTGGCTGAGCAACCGCGAGATCGACGTGGCGATCGAGGATGCCGGCTTCGCTGCGCAGCTGGCCGCGCAGTACGAGCGCGATCTCGGCCACGCCACCGAGATCGTGCTCAGCCCGCGCAAGCATCGCCGCGACAAGTTGAGCGGCGCCACCGAGCGCCCGCCGCGGGCGCACCACGACGGCGGCAGCTCCAGCCGTGCCGCCACCGGCGCGATCCGCCTCGCCAACCAGGTGGGTGCGGCGCTGGTCGACCAGCGCGTACTGGGGCGCGCCGACGCCGGGCCGCTGGCGCTGGGGGCGCTGGCCCTGCTGCTGCTCGCCGTGGTGGCGTGGTGCTGGCCGGCGGTACTGGCCTGGCCGCTGGGCCTGCTGTGCGCGTGGCTGGCCTTGAACCTCGCGATCCGCGCCTGGCGCGAGCGGCGGCGCAAGTCGGATACGGCGGACTGATCCAGCGCGTCCCGGTATATCAGGCACTACCTGCACAACGTCCGCCAACCCACTGTTATGCAAGCCTCTTGCATCCATGCAAGACGTGCTAGGCTCGTCCTCTCATGCACGCGCCCGACGACCACGCCGCTCCACCCCGCCGCATCCTCACCCCCAGCACGCTGAACCGGCTGGTGCGCGGTCTGCTGGAAGACGCGTTGCCGCTGGTGTGGATCGAGGGCGAGCTGTCCAATGTGGCGCGTCCTGCCTCGGGGCATCTCTACTTCACGCTGAAGGACAGCGGCGCCCAGGTGCGCTGCGCGATGTTCCGCCCGAAAACCACCGCGCTGCGCTTCAAGCCCGCCGACGGCATGCAGGTGTTGCTGCGCGCACGGGTGGGCCTGTACGAACCGCGCGGCGAATTCCAATTGGTCGCCGAGCACATGGAACCTGCCGGCGAAGGTGCGCTGCAACGTGCCTTCGAGCAGCTGAAGGCGAAGCTCGACGCCGAAGGCCTGTTCGATCCCGCCCGCAAACGCCCCCTGCCCCGCTACGCGCGGCGCATCGGCGTGATCACCTCGGCCACCGGCGCAGCGATCCGCGACGTGCTGAGTGTGTTGTCGCGTCGCTGGCCGCTGGCCGATGTCGAGGTGTTGCCGGTGCCGGTGCAGGGACGCGAGGCGCCGCCCGCCATCGTGGCAATGCTCAGGAAAGCCTCGGCCAGTGCCCGCTACGACGTGCTGCTGGTCACCCGCGGCGGCGGCTCGCTGGAAGACCTATGGGCGTTCAACGATGAGGCGGTGGCGCGCGCGATCCACGCCAGCGCGGTGCCGGTGGTGAGCGCCGTGGGTCACGAAGTCGATTTCAGCATCGCCGACTTCGTAGCCGACCTGCGCGCACCCACACCTTCGGCTGCGGCCGAACTGCTGGTGCCCGATGGGCAAACCATGCTGCGGCATCTGCACCAGTTGCAGCAGCGCCTCGCCACGCTGCAGCAGCGCCGGCTGCAGGCGCTGGACCAGCGCGCCGACCACTTGTTCGCGCGCCTGCAGGCACAACGCCCACAAGCGCGTCTGGCGCGCGACCGCGAGCGTCTCGCCCACCTGCGTCACCGCCTGCTCACGGTGCTGCGCGAACGCCAGCAGCACGAACGCGCCAAGCTGGACCGCCTGCACGCACGCCTACAGGCGCGTCATCCGCAGCAACGCCTGCCACTGCTGCAGCGACGCCTGGCCGAGCAGTCGCAACGCCTGCGCCAGGCCATCGCGCGCCAACTCGAGCGCGAGCGCTACGCCTTGCAGCAAGCCGCCCGCACCTTGCACGCGGTGAGCCCGCTGGCCACGCTGGAACGCGGCTACGCCATCTTGTTCGATGCCGATGGCAAGGTGCTGCGCTCCGCACAAGGCGTCGAGCCTGGCGCCGCGCTGCGCGCCCGCCTGGCCGACGGCGAGTTGCCGCTGCGCGTGCGCGAAGATTGAGCATTCCCGCTCACGGCAAGGCCACGCGCCGCGCGGCAAGCTCATCGTTCAAGCCATTCACGGAGTCCCCGCCGTGCTCGACAAGACCTACCCCTACTACCTCGCCAACCAGCCGCAGACGTCAAAGACCCTGCTGGATGTCGTGGACAAGTACAGCGGCAAGCTAGCCACCCGCGTGGCCATGCCCGATGCCAAGGTCACCGAGAAGGCAATCGCCGCCGCGGTGAAGGCGGCCAAGCCGATGCGCGAGTTCAAGCCCTGGGCGCGGCAGGCGGTGCTGCAGCACTGCGCGGACCGCTTCAACGCGCGCCGCGACGAGCTGGCCGAGGCGCTGTGCATCGAGGCGGGCAAGCCGATCAAGGATGCGGCCGGCGAAGTGACACGGCTGATCGAGACGTTCCGCATCGCCGCCGAGGAAGCCGTGCGCATCAACGGCGAGACCTTGAACCTGGAACTGGCCGCGCGCCTCGATGGCTATCACGGCTACACCCGGCGCGTGCCGGTCGGGCCGGTGTCCTTCATCACGCCGTTCAACTTTCCGTTGAACCTGGTCGCGCACAAGGTGGCGCCGGCGATCGCGGCAGGCTGCCCGTTCGTGCTGAAGCCTTCCGAGAAGACGCCTATCGGCGCGCTCATCATCGGCGAAGTGCTGGCCGAAACCGACTTGCCGAAAGGCGCGTTTTCCATCTTGCCGCTGGACGGCGCGCATGCTGCGCCGTTGGTGGAGGACGAACGCTTCAAGTTGCTCTCCTTCACCGGCGGGCAAATCGGCTGGGAGCTCAAGGCACGCGCCGGGCGCAAGAAGGTGACGCTGGAACTGGGCGGCAACGCGGCCTGCATCGTCGACGCCGACCAGGGGCCGAAGCTGGGCAAGGTGGTGGAACGGCTGATCTTCGGCGCGTTCTACCAGTCCGGCCAGAGCTGCATCGGCGTGCAGCGCATCTACGCCCATGCCGACATCTACGAGATGCTGAAAAAGAAACTCGTCGCGGCCACGAAGAAGCTCAAGGCCGGCGACCCCAAGGACAAGAGCGTGTTCCTCGGCCCGATGATCGACGAGGCCGCCGCCGAGCGCCTGCACGGCTGGATCATGGAAGCAAAGGCGGCGGGCGGAAAGATCCTCTGCGGCGGCAAGCGCCGCGGCAACATGCTCGACGCCACCTTGATGGAAAACGTACCGGTCGATGCCAAGGCCAATCGCATGGAGGCGTTCGGCCCGTTCGCCTTGCTCGCGCCGTTCCAGACCATCGATGAAGCCATTGCGATGGTCAACGACTCCGACTACGGCCTGCAGGCTGGCATCTTCACCGACAGCCTGGAGCACGCGATGCGCGCCTGGGACGAGCTGGAACAAGGCGGCGTGGTGGTCAACGACATTCCCAGCTTCCGCGTGGACAACATGCCCTACGGCGGCGTGAAGCTCTCCGGCCTCGGCCGCGAGGGCGTGCGCTACGCGATCGATGACATGAGCGAACTGCGACTGATGGTGATGCGGCGCTAGACCCTCCCGCAGGCACGACCTGGGAAAAGGTCATTTCGCAACGCCGCCCTGCCGCCACGCCATCCAGCGATACAACGCCATGCCGGCATATTCATGCAAGGCATGGTCGGTAAGGCTCAGGTTGCTGGCCAACGGCAGCAACGACCATGCATTGCGCACATAGTCCGCCCGCACCGGCGTGACCGCGATGCCGAAGCGGCGGAACGCGAACTCGGCGCGTCGCAGGTGCAGCGCCGAACTAACCAGCCAGACCCGTTGCGCGCCGATGCGCGCCAGCGGCGCCCGCGCGAAATCGGCGTTCTGCCAGGTGGTGCGGCTGCGCGGTTCGAGCACCATGTCGGCCGCCGGCAAGCCGAGCCGCGCCAGCGCCTTGCCGTAGACCTGCGCCAGCGGCTCGCCCTCGGTGTAGGTATCTCCGCCACTAACCAGCACCGTGCAATGCATGCCGGCGGCGCGGCAGGTGTTGTAGAGATACATCGTCTCGGCCACCCGCGCGTGGCCGGCCAGGCCCGGTTCCGGCACGTCGCCGGGCGGGTTGTTGGCGTTGGCGGTGAGCAGCACGATCACGTTGCTGGGTGCCCAATCCAGCGCCGGGCGATGTGCATACGGCGCCTGCCAGCCACGCAGCAGCAGATTCGGCACCGGGCCGCAGCCAACGGCGAACACCGCCATCACTGCCAGCATCACGCCTGCCAGCCGCAGGCGACGCCAACCCACATGCCCTGCCAACCAGGCACAGACCAGCAAGGCGATCAGCGCAGGCAGGATCATGGATGCTCCAGCGATGGGCGACGCCGCCATTATGCCGGGGGACCGCGTCGCTACGGCGCGCCCGGGTCCGTGGCCTGCACATTCCAGCCCAGCGCGTTGTAGACGTGGTAGCGCAGAACGCCGACGTATTCATGCAGCGCCAGGTCGGTCACCGCGAAGTTCCACGACTGCGGCCACCAGTCCATGCGTTCCTTCGCCCAGTCGCTGCGCACCGGCGTGGCCGCGATGCCGAAATGCGCGAAATACAGGCTGGCGCGGCGCAAATGCATGGCCGAAGACACCAGCACCACGCGCTGCGCACCGTAACCGTGCAGCAGCGGCGCGCTGAACTGGGCGTTCTGCCAGGTATTCATGCTGCGGGGTTCCAGCAGCAGGTCGGCGCCTGCCACGCCCATGCGCTCCAGCACGGCGGCGTATACCGCGGCTTCCGACTCGCCAGTGTGCCGCGCGTCGCCGCCGCTTACTTCGAGCCGGCAGTCCATGCCGCTCGCCTTGCATTCGCGATACAGCGCCAGCGCCTCGTTGAGGCGGCTGTGCGCAGGCTCTCCCGGCTCCACCGTGCCATCTGCCGCGCGCTGTGCGCCGGCGCCCAGCAGCACGATGGCATTGCGCGGCGCCCAGGCGATCGCGGGGCGTCGCGCATACGGCCCTTGCAGGCTCTGCAGCAAGCAGGCCGGCAGCAGGCCCCAGCCCGTCACGAGAAACAGCAGCACCGCCAGCCCCAGCGCGACAGCGGCTGTGCGCCGTCGCCTCAGCACGCGCAAGGCCACACCCAGCAGCACCAGCACGATCAGCACATCCATCGACATCACCCTTCACTCCGGCACAGCGCAAAGTCCGCAGCGTAAAGCAAAGGCATGACGCAATGCCGCGCTTCACCTACCCTGCGCGCATGAACGAACCGCTGCACACGCTCGTCGAAGCCTGCCGGCACGCCGAGGAGATCAAGAAAAGCCGCTTCCTCGCCCAGGCCGCGCCGGTCGCTTCGCCGGAGCAGGCGCTGGCCTTCGTGCGCGAGGTGTCCGCCGCGGACGCCACGCACAACTGCTGGGCCTACCGCATCGGCCAGGACTACCGCTTCAACGACGACGGCGAACCCGGCGGCACCGCCGGCCGGCCGATCCTGCAGGCGATCGAGAGCCAGGGCTTCGATCGCGTGGCGGTAGTGGTGACGCGTTGGTACGGCGGCATCAAGCTCGGCGCCGGCGGCCTCGCCCGCGCCTACGGCGGTACCGCGGCGGAATGCCTGCGCACCGCCGCGCGCGTGCCCATCGTGGCGATGGCCCGGCTGAGTCTCCGCTGCGAGTTCGCGGAACTCGCCCTGCTCAAGGCGCGCCTGCGCGACCTCGGCGCCGAAACCGCACGGGAGCAATTCGACGCCGACGGCGTGACCCTGGAATTCGAGCTGCCGGCGCAACGCGCCGCCGAAGCCGAGGCACGTATCGCCGATCTCAGCCGCGGCCGCATCGCGGCGCGGCGGCTCGACTGAACGCGATTTCCACACGATTCATCGAATCGCCACCATTCCGGCTTGTGCAAGGCCGATGTGCTGTTCACACTCCGCGGCCATGCCTCGCGTCGGCTCACACCGGACGCCGTTCACCTCATAGGGAAAGCCATGCAACGCCTGCCCGGCCTGGATCTGCTGCGCGCCATCGCCATCGTCTGGGTGATGCTGTTCCACTCGTGGATGATCGGCGGGGTCGGCGCACCGTTCCAGCCCGTTGCCGACTACGGCTGGATGGGCGTGGATCTGTTCTTCGTGCTCAGCGGCTACCTGATCGGTTACCAGTTGCTGGAACCGCTGGGACGCGGCGAGCCGCTGCGCTTGGGTGGGTTCTATCTGCGCCGCGCTTTCCGCATCTTGCCCGCCTTCCTGGCCGTGTTGGCGGTCTACCTGTTGTTTCCCGCCTGGCGCGAGGCGCCGGGCATGCAGCCGGCATGGCAGTTCCTCACTTTCACGCTGAACCTGCTGATCGACTACCAGCACAATCAGGCGTTCTCGCACGCATGGTCGCTGTGCGTGGAAGAACACTTCTACCTGCTGTTCCCGTTGCTGGCCTGGTGGCTGGCGCGGCGCCGGTCGCAGGCGCTGGTCATCGGCAGTGCCGTGTTTGTCGTGGCAGCCGGCCTGCTGCTGCGCGGCCATGCCTCGCTGCACGACAAGAGCTGGCTGGAAAGCATCTATTACCCGACCTGGACGCGGCTGGACGGCTTGCTGGCCGGCGTGCTGCTGGCAACGATCCAGGCCTACCGGCCGGACTGGTGGGCTGCCGGGCAACGGCGCGCCAACGCGCTCGCGGGCACGGGCCTGCTGCTGGTCGCCGCCGCGATCTGGCTGTTCCGCGACAAGACCGGCTTCAACGCCAGCGTGTTCGGCTTTCCGCTACTCGCCCTTGGGCTGTCCCTGCTGGTCGCGGCCGGCGCCGGTAACACCAGCTGGCTGGGCCGCTGGCGCCTTCCCGGTGCAGGCTGGATCGCCACCGTTTCGTACAGCCTCTACCTGAGCCACAAGCTGGCCATCCATGCAGTACACGAGGCGCTGTCGCGCTGGCCTGCGGTGCATGGCCCCGCGGCCTTTGCGCTGTATGCGCTGGCGATAGCCGCCACCGGCGCGCTGCTCCACTACGGCATCGAGCGGCCGTTCCTGCGCCTGCGCACGCAGTTGGCCCGTGCCGGCTCGCGCCGGCTCGCCGAAGCACAGGCGGCATCGGCCTAAGAGCCTGTTCAATGTCTCCGCGTGGCCCGCGCCGGGAGCTGTTTGCGCACAGGCCAAGGAAGAACGAGGGAATGGACGTCCGTCCACGACTGAGTGATGACGCAGGCATGAGGGCAAACAGACCCGGCCCCGGAATTTATAGGTGCAGGGGTTGCTCTCGCATGGCCGCCATGCGGCAGCGCGCGGCTTGACCTGCCAATCAGGCAGGCGCTGCGCCACGCACCACCGCCTGACGGCCATGCGAGAGCAACGCGAGCTACGCGGAGACATTGAACAGGCTCTCGGAGCCTGTTGGAATTGAATCGCCCCGCAACAGCCCCATCTGGAACGGGTCGCGGTTCGCCGCCCATTCTGCCCGCCAGCCCATGAGCGACTCCGCCCCGCCCCGTCCCACCCGCCGCCTCGGCGCCTTGCGCCAGCTGTGGCCTTTCCTCAAGCCACACTGGCGGCTGGCGCTTGGCTGGCTGCTGTTCCTCGGTATCTCGTCCACCGCCACCCTGGTGTTGCCGATGGCGGCGCGCCGGATCATCGAGCACGGCTTCGAACACACCGATCCCAACGCGATCAATGCCACCTTCCTCGGTCTGTTCGCGGTGGCGCTGGTGCTCGCCTTCGCCACCGCCGCGCGCTACTTCTGCATCACCCTGCTGGGCGAGCGTGCACTGGCCTCGCTGCGCAGCCAACTCTACGCGCACGTGATCCGGCTCGACGTGGGCTTCTTCGAGCGCAGCCGCGTCGGCGAACTGAACTCGCGCCTGGGCACCGATACCGAGGTGGTGCAGGCACTGATCGGATCCGGCATCTCGGTGGCCCTGCGCAGCCTGGTGATGCTGCTGGGCGCCAGCGCGATGATGATCTGGACCAGCCCGCGTCTTGCCGGGC
Organism: Dyella agri; assembly: GCF_044904705.1. Classification (NCBI taxonomy): domain Bacteria; kingdom Pseudomonadati; phylum Pseudomonadota; class Gammaproteobacteria; order Lysobacterales; family Rhodanobacteraceae; genus Dyella; species Dyella agri. Next base: position 238,959 of record NZ_JADIKL010000005.1, on the reverse strand, counting down.
TCACCGCGCTGGTGATCCCGGCGGTGATGCTGCCGATCCTGGTGTTCGGCCGGCGCGTGCAGAAGCTGTCGCGTGCCAGCCAGGACCGCCTTGCCGATGCCGCGGCGATCGCCAACGAGACGCTCAACGCCGCGCCCGCGGTGAAGGCCTACGCGCGCGAGGACATCGAGAGCACCCGCTACGCCGGCGCGATCACCCGTGCGCTGGCTTCCGCGCGCCGTCGCATCGGTACGCGCGCCTGGCTCACCGCGGCCGTGATCGTGCTGTTCTTCGGCGCGATCACCCTGGTGCTGTGGGCCGGCGCGCGCGACGTGCTGGCCGGTACGCTCAGCGCCGGCGTGCTTGGCCAGTTCGTGCTCTACGCGATCTTCGCCGCCGGCTCGGTGGCGGGTCTTTCCGAAGTGTGGGGCGACGTGATGCGCGCAGCCGGCGCGATGGAGCGCATCGGCGAGCTGTTCGGCGAGCACGCCGATATCGCCAGTCCCGCGCAACCGCTGGCATTGCCGCGGCCGGTGAGCGGCGCGCTCAGCTTCGAACACGTGCGCTTCCACTACCCCACCCGCCCCGACGCGCTGGCGTTGCACGACTTCAACCTCGACATCCGCCCCGGCGAGACGGTGGCCCTGGTCGGCCCCTCCGGCGCAGGCAAGAGCACGGTGCTGGCGCTGCTGCTGCGCTTCTACGATCCGCAGTCCGGCCAGATCCGCTTCGATGGCGTCGACCTGCGCGCGCTGGCCCTGCCCGAATTGCGCGGTGCGATCGCGCTGGTGCCGCAGGAAACGGCGATCTTCGCCAGCAGCGCCGCCGACAACATCCGCTTCGGCCGCCAGGACGCCGGCGACGACGAGGTGATCGAAGCCGCCCGTGCCGCCGAGGCGCACGACTTCATCAGCGCCCTGCCCGAAGGCTACGCGGCGGAGCTGGGCGAACGCGGCGTACGCCTGTCCGGCGGCCAGCGCCAGCGCATCGCGATCGCCCGCGCGATCCTGCGCGACGCGCCGCTGCTGCTGCTCGACGAGGCGACGTCCGCGCTGGACGCGCAATCCGAGGCCGCGATCCAGCAGGCGCTGGCACGGCTGGAACAAGGCCGCACCACCTTGGTCATCGCCCACCGCCTCGCTACCGTGCAGCGTGCCGACCGCATCGTGGTGATGGACGGTGGCCGCATCGTGGCGCAGGGCACGCACGAGAGCCTGCTGGCCGAAGGCGGCCTGTACGCAGAGCTGGCGCGGCTGCAGTTCGTGGCCTGAGCAGGCACCATCGACCCAACGCGCGCATCCGGCGCGCGGCACCGCGGTGCATGCCTGCCCGAGACAACTGAACCGCACCCCGTTGTTCATCCTGCGTCAGGTTTTTTTTCACGTTGTGCTTCCAAACGCGATGGTCCCATCGGTACTGCCCGGGCCGGCGCGTCATCGTCCGGACCATGGACATGCTTGCCGGCACGATTCGTCTCCACCACGTAGGAGTGCACGATGAGCAAACGCCTGCTTCCCCTGTTGGTCGGGCTGTCGATCAGTGGTGCCGTCTTCGCGCAAACCACGCCCATGCCGGCGACTGCGTCGACGACTACCCGGACCATCACGACTACCACCACGACCTCCTGGTCGACGCAGCCGCCGAACGGTGCGATGACCGAGCAAGCGATACGGAGTGCGATCGCCAGCGCCGGCTACCAGAAAGTGAAAGGCCTGGAGTTCAAGGACGGCGTATGGCGCGCCAAGGCCCGCGGCGGCAACAAGAAGTGGGCCAAGCTCGCCATCGGGCCCGTTTCCGGCAAGGTCTATCCGTCCGATGCTCCGTCCCGGCTCAACGAGAACGAGGTCAACGCCAAGCTGACCGCCGCCGGCTACCAGAACGTCAAGGACGTGAAGTTCGACCACGGCTTGTGGCGCGCGAAGGCGAAATCGCCCCAGGGACACAGCGTCGCCCTGCTGGCCGACCCCGATGACGGCAGCGCAGTCGCCCAATCGCGCGACTGACCCGCTGCCCGTGAACCTCGCGCAGGCCCGGTACCATCGCGGTGCCGGGCCTTATCATTCCTGACGTGTTAACGCAGAGCCGCGAGCTACGGTTTCCGCTCTGCATCCACTGCCTGCTTGATGGCGGCGACGAACGCACGCCGCCCAGCCACTAGCTCCTTCGACGTCGCCGCCGGCCACGACCCGACCTGGGCGATCACCAGCCCGCGCGACGGGTTGACGTAGATCATCTGCCCGAAGATGCCGACGGCGGAGTAGCTGCCGTCGGCATCCGTCCACCACAGGTAGCCGTAGCCGCGATCCGGCGCGTCTGTTTGTGCATGCTCATGTATCGCGCCATCCAGCCACGCCTTCGCGACCACCGGCTTGCCGGCGATGCGGCCACCACCGAGCATGAACTGGCCCAGCCGTGCGTAATCGCCCAGGGTGGCCGAGAGGCCGCTGCCGCCGCTGTCGCTGCCGTCGCACTCATCCTTGATCCAGTAGGCGTCGCTGGCCATGCCGTAGGGCTGCCAGATCATCTCGGACAAGTAGGCGGCGAGCGAACGATGCGTGGCTCGCTGCACCAGGATGCCGAGCAGGTCGGTCTCCGCGGTGTTGTAGTTCCAGTGCGTGCCGGCCGGCCATTGCCGCGGCAGCTTCTTCAGGTACGACAGCACATGCGCTTCGCCGTCGACACAGGCAGCCATGTACATCTGCCCTACGTCCGACTTCGCGTCGTCGTAGTCCTCGTTCCAGCGCACGCCAGAGGTCATCGTCAACAGTTGTTCTACCGTGACATCGGCGTAGGCACTGCCGCGCAGCTCGGGGATATAGGTGCCGAGCTTGTCTTGCAGGCCATGGATCTGGCCCTGCTGCAGCGCGATTCCCAGCAACAGCGAGGTCACCGACTTCGCCACCGAGAACGAAATCCAACGTTGCTGCGGGCTGAAATCCAGCGCGTAACGCTGGAGTCGCACGCGTCCATCCTGCAGCACCGTCACGCCGGCGATGCGATTCTTCGCCATGTAGTCGGCCAGCCACGCCTGCCCATCGCGTCCGTCCACCTCCAACGGCTTGCCTGCCGGCAAGGCATGCGATTGCGCACCACGCGCTGCGCGGTCGCTGGGAAAACGTTCGGACATCCGTCGGAATTGCGCATCGCGCTCAGCCTGCGGCCAGAACAGCACGCCTTCGAGCTGCTGGCCGACCGTGGGTCTGGTCTGCTCACGCGCGGCTGAAGGCAGCGAAACGCCCAGGCAGAGGGCAACAGCGGTCAGGCAGGTGCGTAGGCTTGCAGGCATGTCGGTCTCTGGCACGAAGCGACGAAGCCGCGATTCTAGCGGTTGTCGCACGCCGTCCATCGCGGGCATGGCGCAGCGAGACTTTCATGGTGCCCGGAGCGGGGATCGAACCCGCATGGCCGCGAGGCCGAGGGATTTTAAGTCCCTTGCGTATACCAGTTTCGCCATCCGGGCGGTGTGCTGAATGCCTGCGCGCAAGCGGCGCGGATCGTAACACGCATGCAGGTCGCGGCTGCCGCGAACCACGCACCTACAAAAAACCCGCCATTCGGCGGGTTTCAGGCTGGCGTGGGGCCAGCGTAACGATGGAGGCCGAGGTCGGAATCGAACCGGCGTACGCGGATTTGCAGTCCGCTGCATGACCACTCTGCCACCCGGCCAGATGGCGCAGTCCCGATCCACGGGGATCGTCGACTGCCGATAAAACAAAACCCCGGCGACGCGAGGTTTTGCTGGAAAACTGGAGCGGGAAACGAGACTCGAACTCGCGACCCCGACCTTGGCAAGGTCGTGCTCTACCAACTGAGCTATTCCCGCTTGAAGAGCCGCAAATAATAGCAGAACGATGACAGATGTGAAGCCCTAGCCTCTCATCGATATCGTCGCGTTTCGCCCCCCTGCCCCCGGCCCGGAAACGACGAAGCCCCGGCGGGCCGGGGCTTCGTGCATGAATCTGGAGCGGGAAACGAGACTCGAACTCGCGACCCCGACCTTGGCAAGGTCGTGCTCTACCAACTGAGCTATTCCCGCTTGGGAGGGCGCATTCTAATACGCGAACGCGCGGCGTCAAGACTTCCCCGCGCGTTCCGTTCAATCGTCGCCGCGCGCGCTGGGCTGCCGCGGTGCATCGCCGCGCAAGCTGGGCCACGCTGCGTGCAGGTAGTACAGGCCCGACCAGATGGTGAGCACGCCGGCGATCACCAGCAAGCCCTCGCCGATGTGGTACAGCCGCAGCGCGGTCGCTTCCTTCTCGTGCTGGACGATCAGCACCACCAGGGCCACGATCTGCATCACCGTCTTCAGCTTGCCGATGAACGCCACCTTGACCGTGGCGCGCATGCCGACCTCGGCCATCCATTCGCGCAGCGCGGAGATGCTGATCTCGCGCCCTACGATCACCGCCGCAGTCACCGCCATCACGATGCTGGACCAGCCCTCCGGATGCGACTCCACCAGCAGGAACAGCGTCACCGCCACCATCAGCTTGTCGGCCACCGGGTCGAGAAACGCGCCGAAGGCCGAGGTGAGGTTCATCCGCCGCGCGAGGAAACCGTCCAGCCAGTCGGTGACCGCGGCGAGCAGGAACACGATCGCGGCAGTGATGTTGTGGCCATGGAACGGCAGGTAGAACACCAGCACCATCACCGGCAGCAGGGCCACGCGGAACAGGGTCAGCCAGGTGGGTAGGTTGATGCGCATGCGGGAGTCCGTCGGTTTGCCACAGTGTCGCATGCCGCTGCGCCATGGCGCAGCGGCAACTGCCGAAAATGCACTGCCCGGCCGGCGCGGCTTCAGCCGTGCAGCGCGTCGTAGATACGTTCGGCCAGGCCGCGGTCGATGCCCTTGACGCGCATCAGCTCCTCCACGCCGGCCGCTTCCACACCGGCCAGGCCGCCGAAAGTCTTCAGCAGCGCGGTACGGCGGCGCGCGCCCACGCCGGGCACGTCTTCCAGCACGCTGCGCTCGCGTGCCTTCTCGCGCCGCTTGCGGTGTCCGCTGATCGCGAAGCGGTGCGATTCGTCGCGCACGGCGGCCACCAGGTGCAATGCCGGCGAGGTCGGGCCGGGATGGATCTCGCGGCCCTGGTCGACCAGGATCAGGGTTTCCTCGCCCGCGCGCCGCGCCGGCCCCTTGGCCACGCCGACCACGTGGATGCCGGCGACGCCCAGCTCCTTCAGCACTTCGAGCGCCTGCGCCACCTGGCCGCCGCCGCCGTCGATCAGCAGCACGTCGGGCTTCGCCCCCTCGCCCTCGGCCACCTTGCGGAAGCGCCGGGTCAGCGCCTGGTGCATGGCGGCGTAGTCGTCGCCGGGGGTGATGCCGGCGATGTTGAAGCGGCGGTAATGCGATTTCTCCGGCCCTTCCGGCCCGAACACCACGCACGACGCGACGGTGAGTTCGCCACGCGTGTGGCTGATGTCGAAGCACTCGATGCGCCGCGGCGGTTCGGGCAGTTCCAGCAGCTTCTGCAGATCCTCGAAGCGCGCGCCCAGGGTCTGCCGGCTGGCTAGACGCTGGGTCAGCGAGGCCTGCGCATTGCGCTCGGCCATCTGCAGGAAGCGCGCACGCTCGCCGCGCACGCGGCTCTTCAGTTCCACCGTGTGGCCGCTCTGCGTACTGAGCATCTCGGCCAACATGTCCTGCTCGGGCAGTTCCTCGCCCAGGATCAGTTCGCGCGGCACCGGGCGATCCAGGTAGTACTGCGCCACGAACTGCGCCAGCACGTCGGCCGGCTCGGCATCCAGCGGCAGGCGCGGGAAGAAATCGCGCGTACCCAGGCTGATGCCGTCGCGGAAGAACAGCACGCTGACGCAGGCCAGCCCCGACTCGATCCGACACGCCACCACGTCCATGTCGGCGCTGGCCCCCTGCACGTGGTGTTGCGCCTGCAGCTGCCGCAAGGCGGCCACCTGGTCGCGCAGCGCGGCGGCGCGTTCGAAATCCAGTTTCGCGCTGGCCTGCTCCATCGCCACGGCCAGCTCGTCGATCACCGCGCTGCTGCGGCCTTCCAGGAACATCTCGGCATGGCGCACGTCGCCGGCATAGTCCTCTTTCGAGACCAGCCCGACGCACGGCGCGGTGCAGCGGCCGATCTGGTATTGCAGGCAAGGCCGCGAGCGGTTGCGGAAATAGCTGTCCTCGCACTGGCGCACCTTGAACAGCTTCTGCATCAGGCCGAGGCTCTCGCGCACCGCGAAGGTACTGGGGTACGGCCCGAAGTAGCGCCCCGGCAGGTTCCTCGCGCCACGGTGGAACGCCAGTCGCGGATAGTCCTCGCCGCCGGACAGGTAGATGTACGGGTAGCTCTTGTCGTCGCGCAACATGATGTTGTAGCGCGGCTTCAGCGACTTGATCAGCTGCGATTCCAGCAGCAACGCCTCGCCTTCCGTGCGCGTGACGGTGGTCTCGCAGCGGGCGATCTGCGCGATCATCGCGGCGATGCGTGGCTCCAGGCGCGGCTTGAGGAAATAGCTCCCCACGCGCTTCTTCAGGTTGCCGGCCTTGCCCACGTACAGGAGTTCGCCGTCCGCGTCGAAATAGCGGTAGACGCCGGGCGAGGTGGCAAGAGTGCGGACGAAGGCCTTGCCGTCGAAGGCCTGCGGCGATGTGGGTTGCATGCGTGGATTCTAGCCGGTCCGGTTTCCCGCAACCGCTATCATGAGCGCCCCTGTCGATCGCCTGGCGAAAACATTCATGGGCTGCCTGCCGATTCCCATCCTGTTCGTGCTCGGCGTACTGGCCGGCGAATGGCTGGGCGGCGACCGCGGCGCGCTGTGGGGTGCCGGCATCGGCCTGCTGCTCGGTGTGATTCTGTTCGGCATCTTCATCGTGAAGTTGCGCCAGCGCCGCTGAGGCATACCGAAAGCCGGCGCGCACGAGGCACCGGCCGGGGGATGTCAGCGACGGGCGCCGCGCAAGCGTTCGACCAGGCCGGCAACGCCGCGTTCGGCCAGTTTCACTGCCTCGGCAAAACCGGCAGTGTCGCCGTGCCACGGATCGGGAAATTCCGCGGGTGGTGTCGCATCGGTCCATTCCAGGAACAACGCAGTCCGCTCCACCTGCTCGGGCGTCGCGGCGAGTTTGCGCAACTCGCGCAGATTGCCACGGTCCATCGCCAGCAACAGGTCGTAGTCAGCGAAATCACGTTCGCGCAGCTGGCGCGCACCATGCGCCGACAAGTCGTGGCCCGCGGCGCGCGCCGCCGCGATCATGCGCGGATCGGCGCCCTCGCCCGCGTGCCAACCGCCGGTGCCGCACGAGGCCACGGCCACGTCCAGCCCTGCCTCGGCCAGGCGCCTGCGTGCCACGGCTTCCGCCAACGGCGATCGGCAGATGTTGCCGAGGCAGACGAACAGCACGCGACGCACGATCATCCCTGCGTCCGCAGCCATTGCTCGGCGCGCACAAGATCAGCCTCGGTGTCGATGCCGGGCGGGAACGGTTCGGGCGTGAGCCGTACCGCGATGGCATGGCCGTGTTCCAGCACGCGCAGCTGTTCCAGCGATTCGGCCTGTTCCAGCGGCGTGCGCGCCAGCCCGGCGTAGCGGTGCAGGAAACCTGCGCGATAGGCGTAGATGCCGATATGGCGCAGGAACGGCACGCCCTCAGGCAACACGTTGCGGTGCACCGCGAAAGCATCGCGCGCCCAGGGCAACGGCGCGCGGCTGAAGTACAGCGCACGGCCCCGCGCATCGCGCACCAGCTTCACCACATGGGGGTCGAACAGCTCATGCGCCTCGGCGACAGGCGTGGCCAGCGTGGCCATTGGTGCGTCGTCCTCGGCCAGCGCACGCGCGACTTCACGGATGCCGGCAGCCGGTGCGAACGGTTCGTCGCCTTGCAGGTTCACCACGATGGCATCGTCGGCCCAGCCGCACAACGCAGCGCATTCGGCGAGGCGGTCGCTGCCGGAAGCATGGTCGGCGCGCGTCATGCAGATCTTGACGCCCTGCCCGGCCAAGGCATCGGCGATGCGCACATCGTCGGTGGCCACCACCACGTCCACCGCACCGGCCTGCAGGGCCCGCTGCGCCACGCGCACCACCATGGGCACGCCGGCGATCTCGCGCAGCGGCTTGGCCGGCAGGCGGGTGGAGCCGTAACGGGCGGGAATGGCCACGATGAAGGGCGGGACGGTGGGCATGGCGACCTCTCGACAAGGGCGCCAAGCCTAGCGCATCGCACTGCGACCGTCGTGCCATTCGCCTTGGGCGCAACGCAGGCGGGGAGCAGCCACGGATGACCGCGACATCGAGCAGCAAGTCGCAGGAATGCCCTTCGACTGCGGCCCTTCGGGCCTACCGTCAGTCGGCAAGGCCCAGCGCAAAGCCGCAGCGATTGGCCAGCTGCATGAAGCCCGGGAACGAAGTGGCGACGTGATAGCAGTCGTTGATGCGCACCGGCGCCCGTGCCACCAGGCCGGCTACGGCGAAGCTCATCGCGATGCGATGGTCGGTGAGGCTTTCCACCGTGCCACCGGCAAGCGTGCCGCCATGGATGGTCGCACCGTCGGGTGTCTCGTCCACCACGATGCCCAGGACGCGCAGGCCCGTCGCCATCGCGGCGAGGCGGTCGGATTCCTTGACGCGCAATTCGGCGGCACCGCGGATGACGGTGCGGCCCGTGGCCGCCGCCGCCGCGACGAACAGCGCCGGGAATTCGTCGATCATGTCCGGCACCAGCGCTTCGGGTAGTTCGACCCCGTGCAGCGGCGCATAGCGCACCATCAGGTCGCCCACCGGCTCGCCGCCGCTTTCGCGCGGGTCCTCGACGCGGATGTCCGCGCCCATCAGGCGCAACGCTTCGAGCAGGCCAGTGCGGCGCGGGTTGAGCCCCACGGCCGGCAGGCGCAGTTCGGAACCGGGCACGATGCTCGCCGCGACCAGGAAGAACGCAGCGGAGGAAAAGTCCGCCGGCACGTCCACGTCGGTGGCGCGCAGCGTATGGCCGCCGGACAGTTTCGCGCGGCCGGGTTCGAACGCGATCGGCCAGCCGAACGCGGCCAGCATGCGCTCGGTGTAGTCGCGCGTGGGGTGCGGCTCGATGACTTCGGTCTCGCCTTCGGCATACAGGCCGGCCAGCAGCAGCGCGGATTTCACCTGCGCGCTGGCCACCGGCAGTTCGTAGCGGATGCCCTGCAAGTGCTGGCCGCCGCGTACGTGCAGCGGCGGCAGGCCATCCTGCGTGTCGATGCGTGCGCCCATCGCGGCCAGCGGGTTGGTGACGCGGCGCATGGGGCGCTTGGACAGCGAAGCGTCGCCGATCAAGATGCTGTCGAAGGCCTGGCCGGCCAGCAGGCCAGCCAGCAAGCGCATGCCGGTGCCGGCATTGCCGCAATCCAGCGGGTCGGTGCTTGCATGCAGGCCATGCAGACCCACGCCGTGCACCACACGCTCGCCATCGGCCGGTGTCTCGATGCGCACGCCGAGCTGTTGCAGCACGGCGGCGGTGGCGCGGGTGTCCTCGCCTTCGAGGAAGCCACGGATGCGTGATGTGCCTTCGGCCAGCGCACCGAACATCAAGGCGCGGTGCGAAACGGATTTGTCGCCCGGCACATGCACGCTGCCACGCAGCGATCGGGCAGCATGGCTCACCCAGGAAATTTGTTCGTTCATGATGTTGATGCGGCGCTTGGCCGCGCGGTGCCAGTTGAAGGTTTCAGGTAACCCGGGACGGCATGCGCCGTCATGGCCAGATAGAGCAGAAGACCGCCGCCCACCACCATCACGAGCAACGTCAAAAAAAACGCTACGGGGTACTCGCCCGGCGACAGTGTCGGCCCCCGGCCACCCGAAATCCGACCTCTCACCAGGGCAATCACCGCCCAGACGATGAGAAAACCACCCGTCGCGGCCAACACGTAGCCCGGGCCCTCTATGTAAATTGAGCCATCTATCATGGCAACGCTATGGGGTAGGAGCCGAGCACGCGCAACTGCGCCACCGACTGCTCGATTTCCTTCACCGCCGCCTGCAGCGCCTCGTCCTGGATATGGCCGGAGACATCGATGAAGAACGCGTACTGCCATTTGCCGCTGTGCGCGGGGCGCGACTCGATGCGGTTGAGGCTGACCCCGTGCTGCGCGAACGGGCTGAGCACGTGGTACAGCGCGCCCGGCTGGTCGTTCACCGTGATCAGCAGCGAGGTGCGGTCGTTGCCCGACGGCGGGAACAGCGAGCGGCCGATCACCAGGAAGCGCGTGGTGTTGTCGGCGCGGTCCTCGATGCCGGTGGCCAGGGTGCGCAGACCGTAGACCTTGCCCGCCGTCTCGCCGGCGATCGCGCCCACGTCGTCGGCGTGGCGCGCCAACCGCGCCGCCTCGGCATTGCTGCTCACCGCCTCGCATTCCACACCAGGCAGGTTCATGCGCAGCCAGGTCTTGCATTGCTGCAGCGACTGCGCGTGGGCGTAGATGCGTTTGATGTCCTCCAGCCGCCCGGCCATCGTATGCAGGCACTGGTGCACGCGCAGCTCGACCTCGCCACAGATGCGCGCGTCGGAGGTCAGGAACATGTCCAGCGTCACCTGGATCATGCCCTGGCCAGAGTTCTCCACCGGCACCACGCCGAAATCGGCATGGCCGGCGGCCACCTCCTGGAACACTTCCTCGATGCTGCCCAGCGGCAAGCCATAGGCGGCGTGGCCGAAGTGCTTGCGCACCGCCTGCTCGCTGAAGGTGCCTTCGGGGCCGAGGTAGCCGATCTTCAGGGGATCTTCCTGCGCGAGGCAGGAGGACATGATCTCGCGGAACAGCCGCACCATCTCCGTGTCCGACAGCGGCCCCTTGTTGCGGTCCACCACCATGCGCAGCACGTGCGCCTCGCGCTCGGGGCGGTAGTAGTCGATGGCGGAAAGGCCTTCGCCCTTTACCCGGGCCACTTCCTGCGCCCAGTTGGCGCGCTCGGAGATCAGCTCCTGGATCTGCCGGTCGATGCTGTCGATGCGCTCGCGCACGTCGGACAGCGAGGTCTTGCTTTCGGTCATGATGGGTATCTGGACGGATGTCTGGATGGATAGAAGGCCAAATGCATGATGCCTGAAAGGCTCAACCGTGTCGCGCCGCGAAATCGCGCATGAACGCGGTCAACGCACCCACCGCCTCGGGCGGCACCGCGTTGTAGAGCGAGGCGCGCATGCCGCCCAGTGCTTTGTGGCCCTTCAGCGCGATGAGGCCGGCGGCTTCGGATTCGGCCAGGAATCGGGCATCGAGCGCACTGTCGTGCAGAGTGAACGGCACATTCATGCGCGAACGTGCGGCCGGATCGATGGCGTTGCGGTAGTAGCCGCCGGAACCGTCGATGGCGGCGTACAGGCGTTCGGCCTTGATGCGGTTGCGCTCGGCCATCGCGGCGAGACCGCCCTGCGCCTTCAGCCACTGGAAGGTCAGCCCGGCCAGGTACCAACCCCAGGTGTTTGGGGTGTTGAGCATGGAATCGTTCGCCGCTTGCTCGGCGTAGCGGAAGATCTTCGCCATCGGCCGCGTGGCACGCGCGAGCAGGTCGCGGCGCACGATCATCAGCACCAGGCCGGAGGGGCCGATGTTTTTCTGCGCGCCGGCGTAGATCAGGCCGAAGCGGCGCACGTCCAGCGGCATCGAAAGGATGTCGGAGGACATGTCGGCCACCAGCGGCACCCCACCCACGTCGGGAATCTCGTGGTACTGCACGCCGTGGATGGTCTCGTTGGGCGTGTAGTGCACGTAGGCGGCTCGCGGGTCCAGCTTCCATTCCGCGCGCGCAGGCAGGCGCCGGTAATCGTCGGCCTTGCTGTCGGCGGCCACGCTGACCCTGACGTAAGGCGCGGCCTCGCTGGCTGCCTTGGCACCCCAGTGGCCGTTGACGATGTAGTCGGCGCTGTCGCCCTCGCCCGCCAGATTCATCGGAATCTGCGCGAAGTGCTGGGTGGCGCCGCCCTGCAGGAACAGCACGGCATAGTCGTCGGGAATCGCAGCCAGTTCGCGCAGATCGGCTTCGGCCCGGGCCGCCATCGCTATGAAGCGCTTGCCGCGGTGCGACTGCTCCATCACCGACATGCCGCTGCCGTCCCAGTCCAGCAGCTCGCGCTGCGCGCGTTCGAGCACCTCGCGCGGCAATGCCGCCGGGCCCGCACTGAAATTCCACACCTGGCTCACCGATCGATCCCCATGGCTGCATTCCACCGCATTATGCCGCGCCGCAGCATGGCACCGTCAATGGGACCGTCAATTTGAAGAGTGCGGCCATGGATGGCCGCCCGTTTGATTCTTGCGATCAGGACGATCGCATGGTCATGGAACAGTGCGGCCAGGGATAGCCGCCCGTTCGATTCTCGCGATCAGGACGATCGCAAGACTATGGAACGATGCAGCCAGGGATTCCCCGCAAGCATCAGAAGCGGATCCACAGCACCAACGCGATGCCCAGTGCCAGCAACGCGGCGGTGACGATCAGCCACCACACCTCGCCACGCGGACCGGCAGTATCTTCGGGCAGGACTGGCGCCGGCGGCTCGGGCTGCACGACCACGGGCTCCGCTTCCATGCCGGGCGCATCGAGCACGAAGCGATGCGGCCCCAGGCTGAGTTGGTCGCCGGGTTGCAGCACCATGCGCTGCACCGGCACGCCGTTCACCCGCAATGGATAAGTCGTCGACGCCTGCGTCACTTCCAGTGCCAGGCAATCGTCCTGCCAGCCCAGCTTCAGGCTCGCCACTTCGCCCTGCGGCAACTCCAGCGGGCAGCGGCCGTAAGGCCCAAGCTCCAGGCCGTTGCCGATCGGCAGGACCCGCCCGGATAGGGTGCCGGCCAGCGCGCGTAGCGCGGCCGTGCATCGCGCCGCCGCGGGAGCCGCCGATGTTTCCCGCTGCTCCGGTGGGACGTCGTCGCGCAACAGCATGCGGCAGTCGCCGACGCTCAGCATGTCGCCCGGGCGCAGCAAGGCGCGTTCGCGTACCGGCCGCGCATTCAAATACACGCGCGTGGCCGAGGGCAGTACCTGCAGCACCCAGCCGCGCCGATCCTGTTCGATGCGCAGGTGCCGCGGCACGGCCTGGGCCGCCGACAACACCAGATCGTTGTCCGTTGCACTGCCTATCCGCAAGGCAGCCTTGGCCCACAGGAAATCTTCGCGGGCGGAATGGAGAAACTCGATACGCATTGCCTTACCAATCCTTTGACGAGGGCACTCTAGCATGCGATTCCTGAGCACTCGCTCACGCTTTGCCGAATGGCAAGCCTCATCGAATCACGGCACGCGAAGGCTTATCATGCCCGCCCCTTACGGAGTCCCGCATGCCCAGCATCGACATCCACCGCCCGCATAGCCTGCCGCTGCCGGAAGCCCGCGCGGTGGTCGAAAAAGTGGCCGCACGCATGCGCGAGAAATTCGACCTCGAAGGCCGTTGGCAAGGCGACACCCTGCTCTTCTCCCGCCCTGGCGTGAACGGCCAGATCGCCGTGGGCGAGGACGCGATCCGGGTGCGCGCCGAGCTGGGCCTGCTGCTCTCCCCGCTCAAGGGCATGATCGAACAGGAGATCCGGCGCAAGCTGGACGAGCATTTCGCCTGAGCGCCGGTTCACGGCCTCCGCCGGCTCTCGCCGGAGGCTGTTGCGCGCTGGCCGGGAACGAACGAGGGTGCGGACCCTATCCGCCCTCTCCCGGGTGATTTTGATCGCCGGCCCGACCGTGGCATAATCGCCGGCTTGTGCGGCCAGCATGGCCGCTCTCCGACCCGGAACACATGGCCAAAGACGACGTCATCGAAATGGAAGGCACGGTCCTGGAGACCCTGCCCAACACCATGTTCCGCGTGCAGCTGGAGAACGGGCATGTGGTCATCGCCCATATCTCCGGACGCATGCGCAAGCATTACATCCGCATCCTCACAGGCGACAAGGTCAAGATCGAGATGACCCCGTACGACCTGAGCAAGGGGCGGATTACCTACCGCATGAAATAAGGCGCAAGACTCCGTTCGTACTGCGCGCAGCTGGCGCAGCAAGCGGAGTCGAAGCACCCTCATCGTTGCGACAGCTCTTCGACCTCGGCCCTGCGGGCCTGCGTTCGGGGCGCACGGTGAGAAAAGAAAAGGCCGCGCATTGCGCGGCCTTTTGTGTTGCCCGGCATCCCGGCACCGTGGTCATTCCACCACGGCCGGCATCTTCTCGGCGGCTTCGCAGCCCACTACCAGTTCGCCGTCCTTCACGCCCAGGATCACCTTGCCGCCTTCGGCCAGCTTGCCGAACAGCAGTTCGTCGGCCAGCGCGCGTTTCACCTTCTCCTGGATCACCCGCGCCATCGGGCGGGCGCCCATCTGCGCGTCGAAGCCGTGCTCGGCCAGCCAGCGGCGGGCCTCGGCGTCCACGTCCAGGCTGACGTGCTTGTCGGCCAGCTGGGCCTCCAGCTCGATCAGGAATTTGTCCACCACGCGCAGGATGTGCTCGAAGTCCAGCGCGTTGAACTGGATGATCGCATCGAGGCGGTTGCGGAATTCCGGCGTGAAACTGCGGCGTATCGTTTCCATCGCGTCGGTGCGGTGGCTCTGTTCCACGAAGCCGATGCTGCGCCGTGCCGCCTGTGCCGCACCCGCATTGGTGGTCATCACCAGAACCACGTTCTTGAAGTTCGCCTCGCGCCCGTTGGTGTCGGTGAGCACGCCGCGGTCCATCACCTGCAACAAGATGTTGTAGACATCCGGGTGCGCCTTCTCGATCTCGTCCAGCAGCAGCACCGCATGCGGGTGCTTGGTCACCGCCTCGGTGAGCAGGCCGCCCTGGTCGAAACCGACGTAGCCCGGAGGCGCGCCGACCAGGCGCGAGACGGAGTGCGCTTCCATGTACTCGGACATGTCGAAGCGGATCATCTCGATGCCCAGCTGCATCGCCAGCTGGCGGGTGACCTCCGTCTTGCCCACGCCGGTGGGACCGGCGAGCAGGAAGCAGCCGATCGGCTTGGCCGGGTCGGCCAGGCCCGAGCGGGCCATCTTGATCGAGGCAGCCAGCGCCTCGATCGCGGTGTCCTGGCCGAACACCACCATCTTCAGGTTGCGCTCCAGGTTCTTCAGCACGTCGCGGTCCGACGCGGAAACCTGCTTGGCCGGGATGCGCGCCATCTTGGCCACGATGTATTCCACCTCGGGCACGTCGACCTTGCCGCTGCGCTGATCCTCGGGCAGCAGCCGCTGGCGCGCGCCGGCCTCATCGATCACGTCGATCGCCTTGTCTGGCAGCAGGCGGTCGGGGATGTGCTTCACCGACAAGTCCACCGCCGCCTTCAGCGACTCATTGGTGTAGATGACGTTGTGGTGCTCCTCGAAGCGCGAGCGCAGGCCCTTGAGGATCTCGATGCTGTCGGCCACCGAGGGCTCGACCACGTCGATCTTCTGGAAGCGCCGCGCCAGCGCGCGATCCTTCTCGAACACACCGCGGTATTCCTGGAAGGTGGTCGAGCCGATGCAGCGCAGCTCGCCGGAAGCCAGCAGCGGCTTGATCAGGTTGCTGGCGTCCATGGTGCCGCCCGAGGCGGAACCGGCGCCGATGATGGTGTGGATCTCGTCGATGAACAGGATCGCGCCCTGCTGCTTCTTCAACTGGGCGATGACGCTCTTCAGGCGCTTCTCGAAGTCGCCGCGGTACTTGGTGCCGGCCACCAGTGCACCCAGGTCCAGCGACCAGATCGTGGCGTTCTCCAGCACCGCGGGCACTTCGCCGTCCACGATGCGCTTGGCCAGGCCCTCTGCCAGCGCGGTTTTGCCCACGCCAGCGTCGCCCACGTACAGCGGGTTGTTCTTGCGGCGGCGGCACAACACCTGGATGGTGCGCTCGATCTCGTCGGCGCGGCCGATCAGCGGGTCGATCTTGCCTTCCAGCGCCAGCTCGTTGAGGTTGCTGGCGTATTCGGAGAGCGGGTTGCCCTTGGCCTCGCCGCCCTCCTCGCCTTCGCGCTCGCCGCCGCCGGCGGGACCGGTCGAGGTGTCGTCGCCCACCTTGGCGATGCCGTGCGAGATGTAATTGACCACGTCCAGCCGGGTGATCTCCTGCTGGTGCAGGAAATACACGGCGTGCGAATCCTTCTCGCCGAAGATCGCCACCAGCACGTTGGCGCCGGTGACCTCTTTCCGCCCGGAGGACTGCACGTGGTAGACCGCGCGCTGCAGCACGCGCTGGAAGCCGAGCGTGGGCTGGGTATCGCGTTCGTCGCCGTGCGGCAGCACCGGCACGGTCTCGGCGATGACCTTTTCCAGCTCGTGGGTGAGCCGCGGCAGGTCCACGCCGCAGGCGCGCAATGCGCCCAGCGCGGACTGGTTGCCGGTGAGAGCGAGCAGCAGGTGTTCCACGGTCATGAACTCGTGGCGCTGCTCGCGGGCCTGCTTGTAGCACTGGCCGATGGTGACTTCGAGATCCTTGCTGAACATCCGGACCGTCTCCGTTGCAATGGCGTGGGCGGTGGAACCGCGATGGCTACATAGTGGGGGCAGCTAGATCATTTCCATAGTGCCGCCACGGCGGCCGCTCAGAGCTTCTCCATAGTGCACAGCAGAGGGTGCTGATGGGAGCGTGAATATTCGTTGACCTGGGTAACCTTGGTCTCGGCCACCTCGCGGGTGAACACGCCGCATACACCCTTGCCACGGGTATGCACGTGCAGCATCACCTGTACCGCGCGCTCCTGGTCCAGGCCGAAGAAGCCGCGCAGCACCTCGACCACGAAATCCATCGGGGTGAAGTCGTCGTTGAGCAGCACCACCTGGAACAGCGGCGGCCGCGCCACCTCCGGCTTCGCGGTCTTGAGCGCCAGGCCGTGGCCGCTCTCCTGTTCGTTTTCGGGTTCGTGAGCCATGAATGAAGAGTGTTCCTCCGACGATTCGATTATACGCTGCGCCGAACGGGCGCCCGACGACGATCGGATTCTCAGGTAATGGCACAATGTCGACTTTTCCACCCCCTCCCCTCATGCCCTCTTCTACTGCCACCGACGCGATCTGGCGCCCGCACGTCACCGTGGCCTGCGTGGTGAGCGATGGTGCGCGCTACCTGATGGTCGAGGAGGAAGTGAACGGCCGCTTGGCGTACAACCAGCCGGCCGGGCACCTGGAAGATCGCGAACGCCTCGTCGATGCCGCCGTGCGCGAGACGCTGGAGGAAACCGGCTGGACGGTGCAGCCCACCCGCCTGATCGGCGTGCACCAGTGGCGCAGCACCGAGCACGGCGAGGGCGTGATCCGTTTCAGCTTCGCCGCACGGCCGCTCAGCCACGACCCGGCGCGGGTGCTGGATGCTGGCATCCGCCGTGCCTTGTGGCTTGGCCGCGCCGAGATCGCCGCGCTGGGCGAGCGCCTGCGCAGTCCGCTGGTGCTCGAAAGCATCGATGCCTGGCTGGCCGGCGCCCGGCTGCCGTTGGATACGCTGCACGGGTGGCCGGACGGCGCCACGCCATGAAGGTGATGCTGGGCATTTCCGGCGGCGTCGACTCTTCGGTCGCGGCGCTGCTGCTGCAACAGGCCGGCCACGAGGTCGAGGGCTTGTTCATGCAGAACTGGGAAGAGGACGAGCGCAACGGCCCCTGCACTGCCGACGCCGACCGCAAGGACGCCGTGGCGGTCTGCGGGCGACTGGGCATCCCGTTCCACGCGCGCAACTTCGCCGCCGAGTACTGGGATGGCGTGTTCGCCCACTTCCTCGCCGAATACCGCGCCGGCCGCACGCCGAACCCCGACGTGCTGTGCAACCGCGAGATCAAGTTCAAGACCTTCCTGGACGAGGCGCGTGCACTCGGGGCGGATAAGATCGCCACCGGCCACTACGCCCGCGTGGACTGCCGGGACGGCGCCTACCGCCTGCTGCGCGCGGTGGATGCGGCCAAGGACCAGACCTATTTCCTGCATGCGCTGGGCCAGGCCCAGCTGGCCGCCACGCTGTTCCCGGTCGGCGAAATCGCCAAGGCCCAGGTACGCGAAATGGCCCGCGCGGCAAACCTGCCCACCCATGCCAAGAAGGACTCCACCGGCATCTGCTTCATCGGGGAGCGCGATTTCCGCAGCTTCCTGGCGCAGTACATCCCGGCCCGGCCCGGCGAGATGCGCACGCCCGGAGGCGAGCTTGTCGGCGAGCACCAGGGTGCGATGTATTACACGCTGGGGCAGCGCAACGGCCTGGGCATCGGCGGCCGCCAGGGCGCCAACGGCGAACCGTGGTACGTGGTGGGCAAGGATGTGGCGGCCAACCTGCTCTACGTGGCCCAGGGCAACGCCAACCATTGGCTGGATTCGCGCCGGCTGCGCAGCGAGGCGCCAACCTGGGTGGCCGGCCACGCGCCAGCCACGCATTTCCGCTGCACGGCCAAGACCCGTTACCGCCAGGCCGACCAGGCCTGCGAGGTGCACGTACTGGAAGCAGGCCTTGAGGTACGCTTCGACAACCCGCAACGTGCCGTGACACCCGGCCAGTCGGTGGTGTTCTACGACGGCGAGGCCTGCCTTGGCGGAGCGGTGATCGCCGCTACCGATGCGCCTTACGGCGGCCTTCCCCCTACCCGGCCTTCCCCAGCCGGAATGAGAGTTGACGGTGCTTGATGCCTTTTCGATGAACGAGGAACGCGTGCTGGCCCTGGCCGGCCTCTACCAGGCCTGCGCGCTGGTACAGCAGCTGGCCAACCAGGGCCGCTGCGACGAGAGCGCGATGGACGCGAGCATCGCCAGTGTGTTCCGCATCGACGCGCCCTCGGTGGTCGGCGTGTACGGCAACATTGCCAGCGTGCGGCTGGGCTTGCGCAACCTGGTGTCCCAGCTCGACGAGAGCAGCGAGGACATGGCGGTGACCCGCATGGCGATGACCGTGATGCGGCTGGAACGCAGCTTGTCCGGCCGCCCGGAATTGCTCGACCAACTGCAGCAGGGCATCCGCGCCGCCCAGCGTCAGGTGGAGCATTTCGGCCAGGGTTCCAACCAGGTCACCGCACGGCTGGCCGAACTCTACGCATCCACGCTGTCCACCTTGCGTCCGCGCGTGATGGTCAACGGCAACCCGCAGCATCTGCAGCAGGCTGCCGTGGTCGAGAAGGTGCGCAGCAACCTGCTCGCGGCGGTGCGCTCCGCGGTGCTGTGGCGTCAGCTCGGCGGCCGCCAATGGCAGCTGCTGCTGTTCCGCAGGCAATGCAGCATGCTGGCACGCGGGCTGTTGACCGGCACGACCTTGTAGGAACCCCGCTGGCCGGGAGTGCGCTCCGTCCTCGCCCGGTACGCACACGCACACACGGCCCTGTCGGAATTCGTCCCGACCTGCGGCGCCGTTGCCAGCGCGGAACCTGCCGTCAGAGCTTGCCTACACTGCCGACCCGTATCGTCTTGATCAGCCACTGGTCGCCCGACCGCGCCAGGGTCATGTCGGAGAACGAGTGCGTGCCGATCGCATTCTTGTCCATGTCCATCCATAGGCATTCGAAGTAGAGCGTGGCCTTGTCGCCATCGACACCCGCCCTGATCCGCATCGCCGGCGTGTAGCCGATCCAGTGGTGGGCCGGCTGGAAAGGCCCGGCATGGGCGAAATACTCGCGTACCTGCTGCTTGCCGTTGTAGACCTTGTTACCGTGCGCGGTGTCCGTCAGCACGGCATCGTCCGCATACAGCTCCATCATCGCGTCGAGGTCGGGTTTTGGCAGCCAGCTGCCCGCCTGATGGAAGGCGACCTCGACATTGCGTACCTTGAGGATGTCGGCGGAATTGTCCTTGGCGGAATCTGCCGCCATGGCGGTCCACGCCGCCAGGAAAAACCCAAAGACCAGCAACCCGGCTTTTGCACCAGTCGTCATGCGCATGGTCGCCTCCCCGGCAGCCCGAAGCGTAGGAAACATTTGCAGGCGCGACAGGTTTCGAGCTCCCCATGTCTGCTGCGCGCCTGGAAGCAGGCACGTCCATGCTATTTCCGCCTGAAACACGCTTCAATCTAAAGCGCGTGACGACCATGCAACGGCGGTGTCAGCTCCGCTGCACCGCATCAGCAAGCTGAAGGCCGCGGCGCTGCCCGGCCAGCTTGCGCAGCAGCTCGGCAAACGCCTGCAGGTCGCCATGCCACGGCGATGCCTCGCGCCAGTACAGCGCAATCTCCCGCCCCGGCGCGGCACCCTTGATCTTCGCCAGTACGATATCCGGCATCGAAGCCAGCCTGTCGTGTGCAAGCGCCGGCACCAATGCATGCCCGCCGCGCAGCGTGACCAGAGCGGCAAGGCTTTCCAGGCTGACGTCCTGCACGTAGCCCTCGCCGTCGGCATGGCTTTCCGCCATCAGGATAGCCTGCGCGGCATCCAGCTGGTCCAGCGCGATCATCCGTTTGCCGGCAAGCGGATGATCGGCCCGCAACAACACCTCCCAAGGCTCGAAAAACAGCGGCCGCATCACGATGCCACTCGGCGCGGAGGCCGGTGGCGCCAGCACGGCGTCCAGCTCGCCTTCGTGCAGGCGACGCAGCAGGCCGCGCGGCTTGCCTTCCGACAGGCTCAGGCGCGCACCCGGAAAATGCTGCGGAAAGGGGCCGATCAGATGGGGCAACAGATACGGCCCAAGCGTCGCCAGCACGCCCAGGCGCAACTCGCCACCAAATGCGCTTTCACCGGCGCGCGCAGCCTGCTGAAGGTGCTCGGCCGCGCGCAGCACGGCGTCGATCTGCTGCAGCAGTCGCTGGCCGCCAGCGGTAGGCACAACACGCCGCCCTCCCCGCTCGAACAATGGCGCGCCCAGCGCCTGCTCCACTTTCTGCACCTGGTGGGACAGACCCGACGGGCTGATATGCATGGCCCGCGCCGCGCTGTTGAAGCTGCCGTGGCGATGCACCGCCTGCACCATCATCAGGTCGCGCAGCGAGACTGCCGAAATATGCGAAGAGATCATCCGTGCGCCCGTGGTTGCCGCCATGGGCGAAGCATAAACGACGAAGCCCGGCACGCGGCCGGGCTTCGTCTGCTTCAAGCCCCTCTCCCGGAGGGAGGGGGGAATGGCGCGGACTTACGCCGTGACGGTGTCCGCGACTTCCTTGTAGTCCTGGATCTGGTCGAAGTTCATGTAGCGGTAGATCTTCTCGCCGTTGGCGTTGATCACACCGATATCGGCCATGTACTCGTCCTTGGTCGGGATACGGCCGAGGCGCGAGCAGATCGCGGCGAGTTCCGCCGAACCCAAGTACACGTTGGAGTTCTTGCCCAGGCGGTTGGGGAAGTTGCGGGTGGAGGTGGAGAACACCGTAGCGCCTTCGCGCACCTGCGCCTGGTTGCCCATGCACAGCGAGCAGCCCGGCATCTCCATGCGCGCGCCGGCGGTGCCGAAGGTGCCGTAGACGCCTTCGTTGGTCAGCTCGCTGGCGTCCATCTTGGTCGGCGGGGCCACCCAAAGCTTGGTCGGGATGTCGCGCTTGCCTTCCAGCAGCTTGGCCGCCGCGCGGAAATGACCAATGTTGGTCATGCACGAGCCGATGAACACCTCGTCGATGGCGGCGCCGGCCACGTCGCTGAGCGTCTTCACGTCGTCCGGGTCGTTCGGGCAGGCCACGATGGGCTCGTGCACGTCGGCCAGGTCGATTTCGATGACGGCGGCGTATTCGGCGTCAGCGTCGCGCGCCAGCAGCTGCGGGTCGGCCAGCCATGCTTCCATGGCCTTGATGCGGCGTTCCAGGCTGCGCGGGTCCTTGTAACCCTGGGCGATCATCACCTTCAGCAAGGTGATGTTGCTGTTGATGTATTCGATGATCGGCGCCTTGTCGAGGTGCACCGTGCAACCGGCGGCCGAGCGCTCGGCCGAGGCGTCGGACAGCTCGAACGCCTGCTCCACCTTGAGGTTCGGCAGACCTTCGATTTCCAGGATGCGGCCGGAGAAGATGTTCTTTTTGCCCTGCTTGGCGACGGTCAGCAGGCCTTGCTTGATGGCGTACAGCGGGATCGCGTTGACCAGGTCGCGCAGGGTGACGCCCGGCTGCAGCTCGCCCTTGAAGCGCACCAGCACGGATTCGGGCATGTCCAGCGGCATCACGCCGGTGGCGGCGGCAAAGGCCACCAGACCGGAACCGGCCGGGAACGAGATACCGATCGGGAAACGGGTATGGCTGTCGCCGCCGGTGCCGACGGTGTCAGGCAGCAGCATGCGGTTGAGCCAGGAGTGGATCACGCCGTCGCCCGGACGCAGCGAAATGCCGCCACGCGTGCTGATGAATTCCGGCAGCGTGTGGTGGGTCTTCACGTCCACCGGCTTCGGGTAGGCGGCGGTGTGGCAGAACGACTGCATGACAAGGTCGGCCGAGAAGCCCAGGCAGGCCAGGTCCTTCAGCTCGTCGCGGGTCATCGGGCCGGTGGTGTCCTGCGAACCCACCGAGGTCATCTTCGGCTCGCAGTAGGTGCCCGGGCGCACGCCCTGGCCTTCCGGCAGGCCGACGGCGCGGCCGACCATCTTCTGCGCCAGCGTATAGCCCTTGCCGGTATCGGCGGGCTGTTGCGGCAGGCGGAACAAGGTGGAGACCGGCAAGCCCAGCGCTTCGCGCGCCTTGGCGGTGAGGCCGCGGCCGACGATCAGCGGAATGCGGCCGCCGGCGCGCACTTCATCGAACAGCACGTCGGACTTCACCTGGAACTCGGCGATCACTTCGCCGTTCTTCAGCGCCTTGCCCTCGTAGGGACGCAGCTCGACGACGTCGCCCATCTCCATTTTGGAGACATCCAGCTCGATCGGCAGCGCGCCGGCGTCTTCCATGGTGTTGTAGAAGATCGGGGCGATCTTGCTGCCCAGGCACACGCCGCCGAAGCGCTTGTTCGGGATGAACGGAATGTCTTCGCCGGTCCACCACAGCACGGAGTTGGTGGCGGACTTGCGGCTGGAGCCGGTGCCGACCACGTCGCCCACGTAGGCGACCAGGTGCCCCTGCTTGGTCAGGTCCTGGATCAGCTGGATCGGGCCGCGCTTGCCGTCCTCTTCTGGCTGGAACGGGGCGCCGTCGCGCTTGTTCTTCAGCATGGCGAGCGCATGCAGCGGGATGTCCGGACGCGTGGTGGCGTCCGGGGCCGGCGACAAGTCGTCGGTGTTGGTTTCGCCCGGCACTTTGAACACGGTGACGGTCAGGCTCTGCGGCACTTCCGGCTTGCTGGTGAACCACTCGGCATCGGCCCAGCTCTGCAGCACGGCCTTGGCATTGGCGTTGCCCTTGTCCGCCTTCTCCTTCACGTCATGGAAGGCGTCGAACATCAGCAACGTGTGCTTGAGCGCGTTGGCGGCCACGCTGCCGACCTGCGCATCGTCGAGCAACTCGATCAGCGGATGGATGTTGTAGCCGCCCAGCATGGTGCCCAGCAGCTCAGTGGCCTTCTCGCGCGAGATCAGCGCGCTCTTCTCGGTGCCGAATGCCACGGCCGCCAGGTACGAGGCCTTGACCTTGGCCGCATCGTCCACGCCAGCCGGTACGCGGTTGGTGATCAGGTCGAGCAGGAAGGCTTCCTCGCCGGCCGGCGGGTTCTTCAACAGTTCGATCAGGTCGGCGGTCTGCTGGGCGGTCAGCGGCAGCGCGGGAATACCCAGTGCGGCGCGCTCGGCGACGTGTTGGCGGTAGGCGTTGAGCATGTGATCTCGTCCGTTGAATGCGAGGGGCTGGGGAAGGTCCGCGCGGCGCGCAGAGGCTGGAAAGCAAGCCTCCAGGCCGTTTCCGGGCGTCGTTTCAGCCGCATATTTTGCCAGCCGGGCCGCGGTGGCCGCAACGCAAGACGTTGTTTCCGCCAGCGTTCGAAATCATGCAAGGCGAAAACGCGAATTGGCCCCGGCGGCAGCTTGCGCATCCCGGCGTATGCCCCAAACTGCCCGGCATCGCCGCACTGGCGACTGGCCTTTTTGCAATTCCGCTCACGTTCGCTGTTCTAGGATTCCCCGCTACGCCCCGTGCGTCCGCCAGACCCAAAGCAACAGGAGTTAGCCCCATGCTGGATTCATTTGCCACCCGCGACACTTTCCAGGTCAACGGCCGCTCGTACCAGTACGCCAGCCTCGCCAAGCTGGGCCAGCGCTTCGACATCAAGCGCCTGCCGTACTCGATGAAGATCCTGCTGGAGAACCTGTTGCGCCACGAGGACGGCGTCAACGTCACTTCGAAAGAGATCGAGGCGGTCGCCCACTGGGACGCGAAGAAGGAGCCGGACACCGAGATCGCCTTCATGCCCGCGCGCGTGGTGCTGCAGGATTTCACCGGCGTGCCCTGCGTGGTGGATCTGGCCGCGATGCGCGACGCCGTGGTGAAGCTGGGCGGCGAAGCTACCCAGATCAACCCGCTGGCGCCGGCCGAGCTGGTGATCGACCACTCCGTGCAGGTCGACGTGTACGGTTCGGAGTCGGCGCTGGAGAAGAACGTCGAGATCGAATTCGAGCGCAACCAGGAGCGCTACTCGTTCCTGCGCTGGGGCCAGAAGGCGTTCAACAACTTCAAGGTGGTGCCGCCGCGTACCGGTATCGTGCACCAGGTGAACCTGGAGCACCTCGCCCGCGTGGTGTTCACCCGGGACGGTGAGGATGGAAGCTGGGCCTACCCCGACACCGTGTTCGGCACCGACAGCCACACCACCATGATCAACGGCGTGGGCGTGCTCGGCTGGGGCGTCGGCGGCATCGAAGCTGAGGCCGCGATGCTGGGCCAGCCATCGTCGATGCTGATTTCGCAGGTGGTGGGCTTCAAGCTCAGCGGCAAGCTGCCCGAAGGCGTCACCGCCACCGACCTGGTGCTCACCGTCACGCAGATGCTGCGCAAGCTGGGCGTGGTGGGCAAATTCGTGGAGTTCTTCGGCCCGGGCCTGCAGCACCTGGCATTGGCCGACCGCGCCACCATCGGCAACATGGCGCCCGAGTACGGCGCTACCTGCGGCATCTTCCCGATCGACCAGGAGGCGTTGAACTACCTGCGCCTGTCCGGCCGCAGCGAGGAACAGGTCGCGCTGGTCGAGACCTACGCCAAGGCCCAGGGCCTGTGGCACGACGAACACACGCCGCATCCCGAGTTCACCACCACGCTGGAGCTCGACCTGGCCGACGTGAAGCCGTCGATGGCCGGCCCGAAGCGCCCGCAGGACCGCGTGCTGCTGGGCGACGTGCGCAAGAGTTTCAAGGACGCCGTGGTCGGCCTCACCGCCGCGCGCAAACCGCTGGCCACTTCGATCGAGCGATTCTCCGGTGAAGGTGGCGACACCGCCGTGGGTCACGAAGAGAGCACGTTCGGCGAAGGCGAGCATGTCGAGTTGAACGGCGACAAATTCAAACTGGGCGACGGCGCCGTGGTGATCGCAGCGATCACCTCCTGCACCAACACCTCCAACCCGGCGGTGATGCTGGGCGCCGGCCTGGTGGCGAAGAAGGCCGCGGCGAAGGGCCTGAAGGCCAAGCCCTGGGTGAAGACCTCGATCGGCCCGGGCTCGAAGGTGGTCTCCGACTACCTGGAGCAGACCGGCCTGCTGAAAGAACTGGAAAAGGTCGGCTTCTACATCGTCGGCTATGGCTGCACCACTTGCATCGGCAACTCCGGCCCACTGCCGGTCGAGATCAGCAAGGGCATCGCCGACGGCGACCTCGCGGTGGCCTCGGTGCTTTCCGGCAACCGCAACTTCGAGGGCCGCGTGCATCCGGAAGTGAAGATGAACTACCTGGCCTCGCCGCCGCTGGTGGTCGCCTACGCGTTGGCCGGCACGCTGGACGTCGACCTGACGAAGGACCCGATCGGCACCGGCAGCGACGGCAAGCCGGTTCATCTCAAGGACATCTGGCCGACCAACAAGGAGATCTCCGACGCCATCGCCGGCGCGGTCAACCCGGCGATGTTCGAGAAGAACTACGCCGACGTGTTCAAGGGCGACAGCCGCTGGAACAAGATCGCCTCGCCAGACGGCGCGGTGTACCGCTGGGACGACTCCACCTACATCAAGAACCCACCTTACTTCGAGGGCATGACGATGGAGCTGGGCAAGGTGGAGGACATCCACGGTGCCCGCGTGCTGGGCCTGTTCGGCGACTCCATCACCACCGACCACATCTCGCCGGCCGGTTCGATCAAGAAGGACAGCCCGGCGGGCCGCTTCCTGATCTCGAAGGGCGTGGAACCGAAGGACTTCAATTCCTACGGCTCGCGCCGCGGCAACGACGACGTGATGGTGCGCGGCACCTTCGCCAACATTCGCATCCGCAACCAGATGCTAGACGGCGTCGAGGGCGGCTACACCAGGCACGTGCCGTCGGGCGAGCAGATGGCGATCTACGACGCGGCGATGAAGTACAAGCAGGAGAAGACGCCGCTGATCGTGCTCGCCGGCAAGGAGTACGGCACCGGCTCCAGCCGCGACTGGGCGGCCAAGGGCACCCTGCTGCTGGGCGTGAAAGCGGTGATCGCCGAGAGCTTCGAGCGCATCCACCGCTCCAACCTGGTCGGCATGGGCGTGCTGCCGCTGCAGTTCATGGACGGCGAGAACGCCAAGTCACTGGGCCTCGACGGCAGCGAGAGCTTCGACGTCACCGGCCTGGAAGGCGGCGAATCGAAACAGGCGAAAGTGGTCGCCACCGGCAAGGACGGCAAGAAGAAGGAGTTCAGCGTAAAGGTGCTGCTGCTCACCCCGAAGGAGCGCGACTTCTTCCGCCACGGCGGCATCCTGCAGTATGTGCTGCGCCAGCTGGCCGGCAAGAAAGCCGCCTGAGCGTTACCCTCGGCACTGCTGCACCACGACCGCCCCGGCCTGCGCCGGGGCGGTTTTTTTCCGGCTGCTGCAAGGCATGCCGCGGCTTGCCGCCGTACGCAGCCGCATGCTCCAATGCCGGAGGGGGCGTCGCCATCTCTACCTTGCCTTGGCGGCCACGATTCAGGAGTCGAGCAAGCACATGAGCAACGCGCGTCCGTGGCTGGACCACTATCCGGAAGGCATACCCGCCGAAATCGACCTCAATGCCTACGCCTCGATGGCCGCCATGCTGGAAGAGGCTTTCCAGCGCTTCCGTGATCGCCCCGCCTTCGCCAACTTCGGCAAACAGCTCAGCTACGGCCAGATCGACGCATACAGCCGCCAGTTCGCGGGCTACCTCACCGGCACGCTCAAACTCGGCAAGGGCGATCGCGTCGCCATCATGCTGCCGAACGTGCTGCAGTACCCGATCGCCCTGTTCGGCGCGTTGCGCGCCGGCCTGGTGGTGGTCAACACCAACCCGATGTACACCGCGCGAGAGCTGAAGCACCAGCTCGAGGACTCCGGCGCCAAGGCCATCGTGGTGCTGGACAACTTTGCCTCGACGCTGCAGCAGGTGGTAGCCGAAACCGCGGTGAAGCACATCGTTACCACCGGCATCGGCGACCTGCTCGGCTTCCCCAAGGGGCCGCTGGTCAACTTCGTGCTCAAGCACGTCAAGAAGATGGTGCCGGCCTACCGCCTGCCGCAGGCGGTGCGCTTCCGCGACGCGCTGGCGCAAGGTGCCGCGCACCCGCTGCCGGAAGTGCAGCTCGGCCACGACGACATTGCCTTCCTGCAGTACACCGGCGGCACCACCGGCGTGGCCAAAGGCGCCATGCTGACCCACGCCAACATGATCGCCAACATGTTGCAGGTCGGCGCCTGGATCGGCACCGCGCTGAAGCCCGGCGAGGAGGTCGCGATCGGCGCGCTGCCGATGTACCACATCTTTTCGCTGACCGCCTGCGGCATGGTATTCGTCCGGCTGGGCGCCCATACGCAGCTGATCACCAACCCCCGCGACATGCCCGGCTTCGTCAAGGAACTGAAGAAGGTCCCCTTCTCGATCCTGCCCGGCGTCAACACCTTGTTCAACGGCCTGCTCAACACGCCCGAATTCGCCGGGGTGGATTTCTCGCACCTGAAGATTTCGCTGGGCGGCGGCATGGCGGTGCAGCGATCCGTCGCCGAGCGCTGGAAACGGGTGACCGGCTGCACGCTTGCCGAGGCCTACGGCCTCACCGAAACCTCTCCGGGCGTCTGCATCAACCCGATCGGCCTCAAGGACTACAACGGCTCGATCGGCCTGCCGATTCCCTCCACCAACGTGGCGATCTGGTCGGAAGACAACCAGCCGCTTCCGATCGGCGAGGTGGGCGAGCTGATGGTGCAAGGGCCGCAGGTGATGCGAGGCTACTGGAACCGCGCCGACGAGACCGCCAAGGTATTGGGCGACGATGGTTGGCTGCACACCGGCGACATCGCGAAGATGGACGCCAGCGGCTATGTCTACATCGTCGACCGCAAGAAGGACATGATCCTGGTGTCCGGCTTCAATGTGTATCCGAACGAGGTCGAGGACACCGTGATGCAGAACCCCGGCGTGGCCGAGGTGGCCGCCGTGGGCGTGCCGGACGAGCACTCCGGCGAAGTGGTGAAGCTGTTCGTGGTGCGCAAAGACCCCGGCCTGACCGAAGAGGCGCTCAAGCAGTTCTGCCGCGACAACCTCACTGGCTACAAGCGGCCCAAGTACATCGAGTTCCGCGACGCCTTGCCCAAGAGCAACGTGGGCAAAATCCTGCGTCGCGAGTTGCGCGACGAGAAGAAGGCCGCGGCCGGCGCCCACTGAAACGGCGAAGGCCCCGCACAAGGCGGGGCCTTCGATCCGACCGGCTTCGCTGGAAGCGCGATCAGTTCTTCCACGCCTCCAGGATATCGGCGTAGCCGCCCAGCAGGTTCCACAACGGCACCTGCTTGTCCTCGGGGATGCACACGTAGGAGAAGCCGATGTGGTGGTCGGCGACGCGCGCCACCTGCGCCTCCATGTGAATGTGCAGGTCGTTGCCGAAGATCATGTCCAGCAACCAGGTCTGCCCGACTTCGCCGGTCCAGCCTAGCGGCCGGCGCAGCAAGGCGCCGGTCGCGGAAATGTCCACCAGTTCGGTGGGGTGCGACTCGACGCCGCGACTCATCAGCACGGTCGTCTCGATCTGCATGCGCGCCGGGCGCAGGCGTTCGGCTTCATCGCTGAACATGTTGTCGTCCTTAGCCATGCCGGGCTCCTTGTTGTTGCATCCCTCCGCCGAAGCGGTCCTGCGGATCGACCCGCCCATGTGTCCGCCATCACACTCAAGCAAGCGGTGTGCCATCCACCAAATGGCGGTACGGCGCGCCTTGGCAAGCCTTTTCCCGCCGACGCGACTGACGCCTGCTCGCCGTCTCGGACACTCAGGGTCACCTGTGCGGTGCGCCGTTCCGCGCCTGTCGGCGCGGCCGGACATGCCACTGCGCTGCCCAGGCGGTAACGCCATTGTACTCACCAGACGGACCGCTGCCCCGCATGCATGTTTCGGCCTGCTGCGCTGGACTTGTCGCTGGCCAGTCGCTAATCTGTTGCCCACGCGTGGTGCCACAGTCAGACGCCGATTGGCCGTTCCGGCGGCGATGGCACCCACCCGATGCCCCAAGGCAGATCGTCCGACTTGTCGGTGACGTCACTACCGTCACTGCATTGCCCTGTTCCCACCAGACGCGATCTGCGTCCCGTGCCGGCACTTGGCTGCGATGCCCGTACGCCTGATCGAACCGCGACATGCGGCTTCGTCACGCCGACAGCGACAAGTAGGGAGCCGGACACTGCCTGTACGGCACCGTGCGAAACCGCTTTACCGAAGTGCCGCCTCGACGCCACGATCCGTACATGGGTCCAGCCCGGATCGTCCAGCGGGGCAACCGTTTCGCCCATGATGGATCAAGACGCATTGCCGGCCGCCGAGCGGCCCAACGACACGCATCGATGAGCACCGAGCCAGTCGGGCCACAGAGCCCGGTCGTATCGCAGGACAACCACGCGGCGCACCCCCAGCAGCAGGAAATGCCGCTGGCGATCGTGCGTGGCGAGCCGATGCTGCAGATGCCGCAGGATCTGTACATCCCGCCGGATGCGCTGGAAGTCATCCTGGAGGCGTTCGAGGGTCCGCTGGACCTGCTGCTGTACCTGATCCGCCGGCAGAACCTGGACATCCTCGACATCCCGGTCGCCGAGATCACCCGGCAGTACATGGAATACATCGAACTGATGCGGGATGTGATGCGGCTGGAGCTGGCCGCGGAATACCTGCTGATGGCCGCGATCCTGGCCGAGATCAAGTCGCGCCTGCTGCTGCCGCGGCCGCCTGCCGAGGAAGGCATGGAGGAGGACCCGCGCGCCGAACTGGTGCGCCGCCTGCAGGAGTACGAACGCTTCAAGAAGGCCGCCGAAGACATCGAGGCCTTGCCACGGATGGAACGCGACACCGCGCCGGCGCAGGCCGACACCGGCGAACGCAACGTGATCAAGCTGCCGCCGCCGCTGGATCTCAAGGAAATGCTGCTGGCGCTCAAGGATGTGCTGCACCGCGCCGAACTGTTCGGCCACCATGCGATCAAGCGCGAGGCGCTCAGCGTGCGCCAGCGCATGGGCGAGCTGCTCGGCAAGCTGGAAGGCCATGCCTTCCATCGCTTTGAAACGCTGTTCGATATCAGCGAGGGCCGCCTCGGCGTGGTGGTCACCTTCCTGGCCATGCTGGAGCTGGCCAAGGAAATGCTGATCGAGATCGTGCAGGAAGCCCCGCTGGCGCCGATCTACCTGAAGGCGCGGGTGGAACACGGCGAAGGCCCGCTTGCCGACGGAATGGACATCGACGGGACGGATGAACCCGCCGCAGACGAATCGGCGTTCGAGACCCCGGACACCGCCGGCAACGGCACGCACTGAATCGGCACCGAGAGCCCATGCAGATCGAGCAACTCAAACCCATCGTCGAGGCGGCCCTGCTCGCCGCCAGCCAGCCGATGACCGTCTCCCAGCTCGGCGACCTGTTTGCCGAGACCGACGAAGTCGGCCACGAGCAGATCGCGCGTGCGCTGGAGGCCCTTGCCGCCGATTGTGAAGGCCGCGGCGTCGAACTGAAGGAAGTCGCCTCCGGCTTCCGCTACCAGGTGCGCCAGGACGTGCACCCGTGGATCTCGCGGATGTGGACCGAGAAGCCCAGCCGCTACTCGCGCGCCCTGCTGGAGACGCTGGCGCTGATCGCCTACCGCCAGCCGATCACCCGCCCGGAGATCGAGCAGATCCGCGGCGTGGTGGTGTCCAGCAACATCATCAAGACGCTGGAGGAGCGCGAGTGGATCCGCGTGGTCGGCTACCGCGACGTGCCTGGCAAGCCGGCGCTGTTCGGCACCACCCGCGCCTTCCTCGACTACTTCAACCTGAAGTCGCTGGACCAGTTGCCGCCGCTCTCCGAAATCCGCGACATGGAAGACCCGCAAATGGGCTTCGAGCAGACCCCGCTACCCGCCCGCATCATCAAGGATCTGCCGATCGATCCGGACGAAATCGAAGACGCAGTGGCGGAAGCCGACGAACACGAACACACCGAAGCGGGCGAGGCAGCTGTCGAACCCGCCACGGAAGCAAACCTAGAAACCGCCGAAGCCGGCGAAACCGAACCCACCACTGCCGACGAGGCAGCGGCCCCCGCGGACGTCGACAACGACGATGCCGCACAGCATTCCTGAGGAGTACCGCGCATGACTGCGCCGAAAAAATCCACCCTTTCCCTCAAGCGCGCCCCTGTCAGCGACGCCGCGCCGCTTGAAGAGCGCCTGCACAAGGTGCTCGCCAACGCCGGTCTCGGCTCGCGCCGGATGCTGGAGCAGCGCATCCAGGCCGGCGAGATCGAGCTCAACGGCAGCCCTGCCACGATCGGCACCAGCGTCCACGCCGGCGACCGCGTGGTGGTCGACGGCAAGCAGTTCGTGGTCGCCACCGACAACCGCGGCGACGCCGAGGTGCTGATCTACCACAAGCCCGAGGGCGTGCTCACCACCCGCGACGACCCGGAAGGCCGCCCCACCGTGTTCGAACAGCTGCCGCGCCTCAAGGGCGCGCGCTGGGTCGCCGTGGGCCGCCTGGACATCAACACCACCGGCCTGCTGCTGCTTACCACCGACGGCGAACTCGCCAATGCGCTGATGCACCCGAAAAGCGGCATCGAGCGCGAATACCTCTGCCGCGTGCACGGCGAAGTGCCCGACGAGGTGATCGAGAAACTCAAGGCCGGCGTGGAACTGGAAGACGGCCCCGCCCGCTTCGACGAGATCGCGGTGATCAGCCGCGGCGGCAGCCACAGCTGGTTCCGTGTGGTAATCCGCGAAGGCCGCAACCGCGAAGTGCGCCGGCTGTGGGATTCGCAAGGCTTCCTGGTCAGCCGCCTGAAGCGCATCCGCTACGGCGGCATCGAGTTGCCGCGCACCTTGCGCCGCGACGACAGCGCGACGCTGGACGAGGAAGCCGTGAAGCAGTTGCGCCAGACCGCCGGCCTCGGCGCGCCGCAGCCCGTGCTCACCCTGAGTCCGGTGCTGCACCAGCGCCGCGCCAACCGCAACGTCACCGAGTACCGCCCCGAGCGTGGCTCGACCGGCGCCTGGAGCGGCGGCTACCAGGACGAGGCGCGCGAGTTGCGCGCCTTCGACCGCATCCGCGAGGAACCGCCGCGCGGCCGCCAGAAGCAGCGCCGCCCCGGCCAGGAAGTGAACGGCAACGTGGCACGGCCCGAGCGCGCTCCCGCCGCCGGCCGCCGCAAGAGCAAGCGCGGCGTCGCACCCGGCCAGGAACTGCCGTCGGTACGCACCTGGTTCGCCGGCGACAACCGCGACGGCACCGCGCGCCCGACCGGCGCCCCGGGCAACAAGCGTCGCGGCGGCAAGCCCGCCGGTGCACGCGGCGGCGCCGGACACGGCCATGCCGGACACGGCGGTTTCGCGACTGCCGGCGGCTTCGGCGGCGGCCAAGCGTTTGGCCACGGCAACGCCGAGGCACGCCCGGGCGGCAACCGTCCTAGCCGCGGCCGACCGCAAGGCCAGGGCGGTAACCGGCCACAGGGCCAGGGCGGTAACCGCCCGCCCCACGGCGGCAACCGTCCCGGCGGCAACCGTCCGCACGGTCGCGGCGGCAACCGTTCCGGCAACCGATGATCCGGATCTACCACAACAGCCGGTGCAGCAAGTCACGCACTACGCTGGCCTTGCTCGAAGGGCGCGAAGTCGAGGTGGTGAACTACCTCGACACGCCGCCACGCGCCGATGAGCTGAAGCAACTGCTCAAGTTGCTCGGCATCCCTGCGCGGCAACTGCTGCGCAGCGGTGAGGCCATCTACAACGAACTTGGCCTCGCCGATCCCGCGCTGGACGAAGATGCCCTGATCGCCGCGATGGCCGCCCATCCGATCCTGATCGAGCGCCCCATCGTGGTCGCGAACGGCAAGGCCGCGATCGGCCGGCCGCCTGAGGCGGTGCTGGCGATACTCTGAAACAGCTACTCTCCTGCAAGAAGCCCCGCGTGATGCGGGGCTTCTTGCAAAAAGCATCAACCCGGGTCCAACGTGAAGCTGTCGGCATCCATCCACGCCGGGAATCGCTCGCGATGGGCGAGCAGCGGCGCGGGATCGAGGGTCAGCGTGGCGACCTGTTCCAGCGCGCCGCATTCCACCAGCGGCTCACCCACCGGGTCGATCACCGCGCTGTCGCCGGCGTAAGGCAGGTCGTTGCCATCCACGCCCACCCGGTTCACGCCGATCACGCAAGCCAGGTTCTCGATCGCACGGGCGCGCAGCAGGGTGCGCCAGGGCTGGCGGCGCGGTGCGGGCCAGTTCGCCACGAAGATGGCGAGGTCGTAGTCCATGCCGCCCGCGGCGCTTGCCAGCCGGCGGTTGCGCAACCACACCGGAAAGCGCAGGTCGTAGCAAACCTGGGGCAGGATGCGCCAACCCTTCAATTCCACGACCAGGCGTTGGTTGCCGCCGCCGTAGCGGGTGTGTTCGCCGGCCATGCGAAACAGATGGCGCTTGTCGTACTGCTCGAACGTACCGTCCGGCCGCATCCACAGCAGGCGGTTGTAGACGATGCCGTCTTCGCGGATCGCCAGGCTGCCGCAGATCACGGCATCCACCTCGGCGGCCAGCGCGCGCATCCAGGCCACCCCCTCGCCATCCATGGTGTCGGCGCTGGCACCGGTGTCGTTGCTGAAACCGGAGAGCAGGGTTTCCGGCAGCACGAACAAGTCGCTGCCGCGCGCACGGCGCACCAGCGCTCCGTAGTAGTCACGGTTGGCCGGGGCGTCGTGCCAGCGGGTGGCACCTTGCACCAGCGACACGGTCAGCGGCTGCAGGCTCAAAGCTTGCACAGCCGCTCGGCGGCCGCCTCCATGGTGGCGTCGCTCTTGGCGAAGCACAGGCGCAGCAGGCGCGTGCCCGGCGCGGTTTCGCAGAACGGCGTCAGCGGAATCGCCGCCACCCCGCCCTGCTCCACCAGCCAGCGGCTGAAGGCCAGGTCGTCCTCGTCGCGGATCGCCGAGTAGTCCACCAGTTGGAAGTAGCCGCCCGGCACGTCGAGCAGCTTGAAGCGCGAAGGCGCCAGCAACGCGCGGAAACGGTCGCGCTTGGCCTGGTAGAACGCCGGCAGCTCCAGGTAGTGCTGCGGATCGCTGGCGAGGAATTCGGCGAATGCCACCTGCGCCGGGTGAAAGCTGCAGAACGTGAGGTATTGGTGCACCTTGCGGAATTCCGCCGTGAGCGACTTGGGCGCCACCGCATAACCCAGCTTCCAGCCGGTGCAGTGGTAGGTCTTGCCGAAGGAGGAGACCACGATGCTGCGCGCGGCAAGCTCGGGATGGCGCAGCACGCTCTCGTGCTGCCTGCCGTCGTAGACAATGTGTTCGTACACCTCGTCGGACAGCACCACGATCTTCGTGTCGCGAACGATCGCGGCCAACTCTTCGAGATCGGCCGCCGACAGCACCGCGCCGGACGGGTTGTGCGGGCTGTTGATGAGGATCATGCGCGTGCGCGGCGTCAGCGCGTCGCGCACGCGCTGCCAGTCCACCGAAAAAGCCGGAGCGATCAGCGGGATGTGCACTGCCTTCGCGCCCTGCAGTTCGATGGCCGGCTCGTAGCTATCGTAGGAGGGATCGAACACAATCACCTCCTCGCCCGCACGCACCACGGCGGCGATCGCCGCGAACAGCGCCTCGGTGGCGCCGGAGGTAACGGTGATCTCGGCGTCCACGTCGGGGCGATGGCCGTACATGCGTTCGGTCTTGGCGGCGATCTGCTCACGCAGCGGCGCCGTGCCGTGCATCGGCGCGTACTGGTTGCGCCCTTCGTTCATCGCGCGCGCCAGCGCATCGCGCAGACCCTGCGGCGGCTCGAAATCGGGAAAGCCCTGCCCCAGGTTCACTGCCTTGTGCTCCAGCGCGAGCTGGCTCATCACGCTGAAAATGGTGGTGCCGACCTTGGGGAGCTTGGTGTCGATCATCATCGCGTTGCCGTATGGAAGTCCAAACGAAAGCGTAGCATGCGTCGGCGGTCCGGACGGCGCTATCTCCCGGGATCCAGTTCGGGCAAGGCCCGCGTCTTGCACTCCTCGTGCTTGCGCAGCGTGGTGGCAGGCAGGCGTTCGGCGAGGAAATCCACCAGTGCGCGCACGCCGGGCAGCATGCCGCGGCGGCTGGGGTAGATGAAATGCATAGTGCCTTCCGGCGCGCTCCATTCCGGCAACAGCACTTCCAGCTCGCCGCGGGTTACCGCAGGCGCGTAGACGAATTCCGGCAGCAGGGTCACGCCGACGCCACGGCGCGCCGCCTCTAGCAGCACGGCGAAGTCGCCGCAGATCAACCGCGCATTCACCTCCACGCTGACGCGCTCGCCCGCCGCGTCGATCAGCTCCCAGGTCTGCGGGCCCTCGTGTTCCTGCATCGACAGCGCCGGCAACTTCGCCAGCTCGTCCGGATGCTGCGGCCGTCCCAGCGCATCGAGCAGGGCCGGGCTGGCCACCGGTAGCACGCGCGACTGGCCGAAGCTGCGCACCACCATGTTGGCGTCCGTATCGAGCTTGTTGCGCACACGGATCGCAAGGTCGTAACCCTCGCCGAGCAGGTCCACGCGGCGATTGCTGGAAAGCACCCGCACCTGCAGCCGCGGGTATTGCTCCAGGAAGTCCGGCAGTACGTGCGCCAGGATGGTCTGGGTCAGCGACACCGGACAGCTCAGCCGTACTACACCGCGCGGCTCGGCACGCAGTTCGTCCACGGCCTCCTGCGCGGCACGCGCCTCCTCCAGCACGGCGCGGCAATGCGCGTAGAAGCGCTCGCCCACCTCGGTGACCACGAAACGCCGCGTGGTCCGCTGCAGCAAGCGCACGCCGAGGCGATCCTCCAGCTGCGCCACTCGCTTGCTGAGCCGCGACTTGGGTACGCCCAACGCCCGTCCCGCCGCGGAGAAGCCGCCGTGCTCCACCACGGCGGCGAAGAAGTACAGGTCGTTGAGATCCTGCAGTGCGCCGTTCAACAAGGTCATGGGTGTTTCCTTTATGGAACGATAAGTTCGAGTTTTGCCGGCTTATCGCCAGATTGTTCCAAATATACCTTGATCACATCGCCCGATACCCCGGTGCGATCAGGAAACCGCCATGAAACTGTTGCACATCGACTCCAGCGCGCTGGGCAGCCATTCGGTTTCGCGCCAGCTTTCCGCGGAAATCGTTGCCGAACTGCAGCGCCTGCATCCGGGCACCGAGACCCGCTACCACGACCTCGCCGCCCAACCGCTGCCCCACTGGACGCCAGTAGCCGACGCCGCCGATCCTGCCGCCGTGCGGGGTAGCGAAATGCTGGACGAGTTCCTTGCCGCCGACCTCGTGGTGATCGGTGCGCCAATGTACAACTTCAGTATCCCCAGCCAGCTCAAGGCATGGCTGGATCGCATCTCGGTGGCCGGCAAGACCTTCCGCTACGGCCCCAGCGGTCCCGAAGGCCTGGCCGGCGGCAAGCGGGTGATCGTGGCCTCCAGCCGCGGCGGCGTGCACGTCAACAGCCCCATGGACTTCCAGGAACCCTACCTGCGCGCCCTGTTTGGCTTCCTCGGCGTCGACCAGGTGGAATTTGTGCGCGCCGAAGGCGTGAACATGGGTGCCGAGCAGAAGGCGGGCGCGCTGGCGTCGGCACGCCAGGCCATTGGCGCACTCAACGGCATCGCCCAAGCCGCCTGAGCCGGCTGATAGCGCGAAGCAAGCTCCCCGCAAGGCCAGCCACAGCGCTGGCCTTGCGCTTTTTCGTACCCACACACCGGCCGGGTCCACCCCTGCCATCAGTCATGTTGCCAAACCCGCTTTAAGCGCTTGACGGTTCAAAATCTGGTGTTATAGTTCACTACAACACCGGTCAACGAGCTCACCAAAGGAGAGCCGCCATGAACGCCAAGCACGAACCCAGCACGAATCGCCCCGCCGTCGCCGACAACGTCTTCGCCTCCACCTTGGTCCCTGCCCGGCGCTGGATCGCCTCCGCTGCCGCCCTGGCGATGACCAGCCTGACCCTGGCAGTGGTGAACCTGCCGGTCCACGCACCCGAGGTCGCCTGGATCAACGGCATCCACGTCACCAACCTGGCCCCGGTCGAAGTCGTCCCCACGAGCGCCGAACTGAAGGCCGCGGCCCTGCTGGAGCATGCCGCGGTTGGCATCGCCACCCTGCCCGCCGGCAGCGCAGCGCGGCTCGGGGCGCAACTCGCCATGCCCTACTATTCGTTTGGCACCACGACGGCCGGCATCGCCAGCAGCAAGGAATAATCCATGACCATCACCTGGAACGACAGCATCCCGATCTATCGCCAGCTGCACCAACGCGTGGTGGCGATGATCCTGGATGGCGCCTTGAACGAGGGCGACCCGCTGCCGTCGGTGCGCCAGGTGGCCGCGGATTTCCAGATCAATCCGCTGACCGTGTCGAAGGCGTACCAGGAGTTGGTCGACGAACGCTTGGTTGAGAAAAGGAGGGGGTTGGGCATGTTTGTCATCGAGGGTGCACGCGAAGAACTTCTGAAATCCGAGCGCGAACGCTTCCTGCGCGAGGAGTGGCCCGCGTTGTATGCCCGCCTGCAGCGGCTGGGCCTGGACCTGAAGACCCTGCTGCGCGAAACGCAGGCCGAGCCGGAGAAGCACGCATGAACGCCGTCGTCGCCGCCAGCGGCCTGAGCAAGCGCTACAAGAACACCGCAGCGCTGGACAACGCCAGCTTCCGCATCGAGGCCGGCCGCATCGTGGGCCTGATCGGCCCGAACGGCGCCGGCAAGACCACCGCGCTGAAGGCCATCCTCGGCCTCACCGATTTCCAGGGCGAACTGTCCGTACTCGGCCTCGACCCGCGCAAGCAGCGCAACAAGCTGATGGAGCAGGTCTGCTTCATCGCCGATGTGGCCGTGTTGCCGCGCTGGATCCGGGTGCGCGAGGCCGTCGACTTCGTCGCCAGCGTGCATCCGCGCTTCGACCGCAAGAAATGCGAAGCCTTCCTGGCCCGCACCAAGCTCAACCCCAGCCAGCGCGTCAAGCAGATGTCCAAGGGCATGATCGTGCAGCTGCACCTGGCGCTGGTGATGGCGATAGACGCGCGCCTGCTGGTGCTGGACGAACCCACCCTGGGCCTGGACATCCTCTACCGCAAGCAGTTCTACCAGAACCTGCTGGAAGACTACTTCGACGAGAACAAGACCATCATCGTCACCACCCACCAGGTGGAAGAAGTCGAACACATCCTCACCGACCTGATGTTCATCCGCGACGGCAAGATCGTGCTGGACGCCGACATGGACGCGGTGGGCGAACGCTTCGCCGAGGTGATGGTGGGTGCCGACAAGGCCGCCGAAGCCCGCCAGCTCAAGCCGCTGGACGAGCGCCAGGTATTCGGCAAGAGCATCTTCCTGTTCGACGGCGCCGACCGTGCGCGGCTGGAGGCGCTAGGCGAGATCCGCCGCCCCTCCGTCAGCGACCTGTTCGTCGCCACCATGAAAGGGACCTACGCATGAAAACCCCGGTTCTGAACGAAATGTACTGGCTGGTGAAGCGCGAGTTCTGGGAACATCGCGGCGGCTTCCTGTGGGCACCGTTGATCACCGGCGGCGTGTTCCTGCTGCTGAACCTGATGGGCATCGTGGCCAGCGAGGTGATCGGCTCGCAGCACGGCTTCCACTTCATGTTCAACAACACGCACTTCTTCGACCATGCCATGGACGCCGACGAGGTGGCCAAGGCCGGCGCGCTGATGGACATGGTGATGTACTCGACCACGCTGATCATCAGCTTCGTGCTGGGCTTCGTGGTGTTCTTCTACTGCCTGGGCGCCCTCTACGACGACCGCCGCGATCGCAGCCTGCTGTTCTGGAAGTCGCTGCCGCTGTCGGATTCCGCCACGGTGCTCTCCAAGGTGGTGGCCGCCACCTTGCTCGCCCCGCTGATCGCGGTGATCTGCGGCGTGATCACCGGCATCGCCATGCTGCTGCTGTTCACCATCACCTTGTCCTTCCACGGCGCCGGCGTCTGGCACCTGCTGGTCTACGCCCACCCGTTCCAGGTCATCGCCAATCTGATCGGCAGCATCCCGCTGTATGCGCTGTGGGCGTTGCCGAGCGTGGGCTGGCTGCTGCTCTGCTCCGCCTGGGCGCGCAGCAAGCCGTTCCTGTGGGCCGCGGTACTGCCGGTGGCGGTGGGCCTGATGCTGGGCTGGTTCAACTTGATGGGTGGGCGTCTCGCGAGCGACGGCTGGTACTGGCGCGAGGTGTTCGGCCGCCTGGTGATGAGCGTGTTCCCGGGCAGCTGGCTGGGCCAGCAGCAATTCGCCAACGCAGGCAGCGGTGCGGAACACTCGCTGGACTTCCTGAGCCTCAGCAGTTCCTACAGCGTGATGGCTTCGCCGAGCATCTGGATCGGAGCCATCGTCGGCATCGCCCTGCTCGCTGGCGCCATCTGGCTGCGCCGCTGGCGCGACGACACCTGATACCCAACCTTATTCGAATGGGGAGAACATCGATGAAAGCCAACGCAATCGCCATCGGCATTCTTGCATCCGCCCTGTTGCTGCCACTGAGCGCCTGCAGCCAATCCGCGCAGGACAACAACGCCCAGTCGGGTGCCTCCAGCGACCTGGCGCAGGCGGCCAAGGATGTCCGCGACCATACCTCGTCGTCGGCGATAGCCGCCGAAGTGCGCAAGGGCATCGAGCAAGCCAAGAAGGAACTGGTCACCCAGGACATCGACGTCAGCAATGTCCGCGTCGGCAAGGGCGAGCACCGCCCCAGCGACGACCGCCCCAAGGCCGCGATCACCCCGCAAGGCGTGCTGGTGATCGGCGGCAAGCCGGTCGATGCCACGCCAGAGCAGCACTCCATGCTGGTCGACTATCGCCAGCACATCATCGGCATCGCCGAGGCCGGCATGGATATCGGCGCGAGTG
Source organism: Dyella agri (assembly GCF_044904705.1). Lineage (NCBI taxonomy): Bacteria > Pseudomonadati > Pseudomonadota > Gammaproteobacteria > Lysobacterales > Rhodanobacteraceae > Dyella > Dyella agri. Next base: position 198,750 of record NZ_JADIKL010000005.1, on the reverse strand, counting down.
GCGCGGACATCGGCGTCGCCGCGGCGAAGGAAGCCATCTGGGGTGCGTTCACCGGCAAGAGCGACAAGGAGATCGAGGCGAGCATCAAGCCGCAGACCGAGCAGATCCAGGCCGCCGCCATCCGCTTGTGCAAGCGGTTGCCCGACCTGCTGGCCTCGCAGCAGAAGCTGGCCGCCGCCATGCCGGCCTTCCAGCCCTACGCTACGATGACGCAAAAGGACGTCGACGACTGCGGCAAGGACATGGTCGACCAGAACGGCAAGAAGGGCTTCGCCGTCTTCTCCGACTGACCCCGTGCCACGTGCACGCCAACGGAACATCCCGATGAAGCAAAACCGACTTGCCTGTGCCTTGCTGTTTCCCATCCTGCTCGCCGCCTGCAGTACCCCCGACACCGTCATGGAAAGCGGCGCGATCCGGCTGTACGGGGACGTGGTGGCCTTGCATGTCGATGGTGCACCGGAGGCGAGCATCGCCTCCGATGGCGGGTTCACGGTCAACGACAAGCCCGTGGAGATCACACCTGCCGAACGCGCCCTGCTGACGCAGTACAACCGCAGTGTGCGCTCAGTGCGCGAGACCGGCCTGGCCATGGGCAAGGCCGGCGTCAGCATGGCGGCCAAGGCCGTCACCGCCGCGGTATCGTCCTCATCCGGCAAGGCGGGCAATGAAGCGGAAGCAGGATCGGAGGCGATAAAAAAACTCAACCTCGACATCTGTAGCGACACCGCCGCCATCAAGGCCGCGCAGGATCAACTTGCGACGCAGCTCGCAGCCTTCAAACCCTATGCCGCCATCGTCAGCGCCACCAGCGTGACGGACTGTGTGAACGACGCGAAGAACTGATACCTCAGCTTCCTTCCCCGATCGCGAAAAGGACGCTCGCATACGACACCGGATTCTGCTCGGCACCATCGTCGCAACAACCATCATTGCATCGCCGGCAAACGCCGATGAGTACGTGAAAATCCACGATACCCGCGACAGCCTGGCCTGGCACGCCGGGCGCGCGCTCGACCTCGCCTCGCCCCGCCTTTCGTGAACTCCCACCGCTGTTACGCTGGTGGTGTGGCGGTGATTGATTCCGGAGTCGCCCCCCGAATCCGGCGGCTTGATTTCACACGGTCACGAAGGAATACATCATGTTTTTTCGTTCCCTCGCCACCTTTGCCTTAATCGTAGTTGCTGGCTGCTCGACCTTGCCCGCGCCAAGCCACGACACGCATCTTCGCGGTTCAAGCCTCGACCGGCGCGTAACGGATCTGATGGGTGCTGCGAAGGTGCCGGGACTTGCCGTCGCCATCATCGAAAACGGCCGCGTCGTCAGCGTCAAGGCATATGGGATGCGCGACACGGCAAAGCAGCTCCCTCTGACCAGCGACACGGTCATGTACGCCGCATCGCTGACCAAGGCAGCGTTTTCGTATGCGACCATGATGCTCGCGGACGGCGGGCGCCTCGATCTGGATACCAGCATCGCAAACGACCTGCCCAAGCCGCTCCCCGAGTACGGAAAGTACGCAGATCTCGCGGGCGACGCCCGATGGAAGGCACTTACTTTCGGCATCCTGCTCAGCCACCGCTCGGGCTTCGCGAACTTCCGCTTCTGGCCACCAGGCAAGGATTACGATCCCAACGGCAAGCTCATGTTCTATTTCGCTCCGGGAACCCGCTACGCCTACTCAGGCGAAGGCATAAACCTGGCGCAGTTCGTTCTCGAGCATGGCAAGGGCATCGATGTGGGCACGCTGATGCGCGAACGCCTCTTTAAGCCCTTTGATATGCCACGAACCTCCATGACATGGCGCGACGACTTCGCCCAAAACGTAGCGATAGGCTACGACGAGGACGGCAAACCGCTGGGACACAAACAACGCGAGTCCGTTCGTGCAGCCGGATCGATGGACACGACCATCAGCGACTACGCGAATCTGCTGGCCGCCATGGTGCGCGGCGACGGCCTGAGCCCCGCAATGCACCGACACTGGCTGACACCCGTCGTAAGCATTCGCTCCGTGCGGCAGTTCCCCACCATCGGCGTGCCCGACTCGAACGACAACGACAGCATCGCGCTTGGCTACGCACTCGGCATCGGCACGTTCACTTCCCCGCAAGGCCCCGCCTTTTTCAAGGATGGCCACGACGACGGCACAAACAACGTGGCCGTCTGCATCGAATCATCGAAGGACTGTGTGCTGCTGATGAGCAACAGTTCCAACGCGGAGTCGATCTTCCCCTATCTGATCGACGACGTTCTAGGCAAGACATGCTTCCCCTGGTACTGGGACGGCTACATTCCCTATGACCATCCCGAATGGCGCACGTCCAAAGCCGTCGTGGACCAGCATCCTGCATGCTCACTGCCAAATCGTTGATTGCCTGCCGGCGTCGCGCACTCAGCCTTCGCCGTGGATGCCGCCCTTGGTCAGCGCCAGCGGATCGAGCAGCTTCGCCAGTTCGGCTTTCGACAGCCCGGTGGTCTCCAGCGCCACGTCCATGATTGGACGATGTTGCTTGTAGGCCTGCTTGGCGGTCGCCGCGCCCTTCTCGTAGCCGATCACCGGATTGAGCGCGGTGACCAGGATCGGGTTCATCGCCAGCGCCTGATTCACCCGCGCCCGGTTGACGTTGAAACCAGCGATGGCCTTGTCGGCGAGCAGGCGTGAGACGCTCGCCAGGATGCCCAGCGATTCGAGCAGGTTGTAGGCGATCAACGGCAGCATCACGTTGAGCTGGAAGTTGCCGGACTGGCCGGCGATGGCGATGGCCGCGTCATTGCCGATCACCTGCGCAGCCACCATCGCCGCGGCCTCGGGGATCACCGGGTTCACCTTGCCGGGCATGATCGAAGAACCGGGCTGTAGCGCCGGCAGTTCGATCTCGCCCAAACCGGCGAGCGGGCCCGAGTTCATCCAGCGCAGGTCGTTGGAAATCTTCATCAGCGCCACCGCCAGCGCCTTCAGCGCGCCGGACAGCTCCACCGCATCGTCCTGCGCGGCCATGCCTTCGAAGGGGTTTTCCATCGCCTCGAAGCGCACGCCGGTAAGTTTTTTCAGCTCGCGCGCCACCGCTGCGCCGAACTTCGGGTCGGCATTGATGCCGGTGCCCACCGCCGTGCCGCCCTGTGGCAGGCGGCGCATGCGCTTCAGCGCATCTTCGATGCGCGCGATAGCCGAACCGATCTGCGCGGCCCAGCCGGACAGCTCCTGGCCGAAAGTCACCGGCATCGCGTCCATCAGGTGGGTGCGGCCGGTCTTGGCCACGTTCTTCAACTGGCGCGCACGCTGCTCGATGGTCTTCTTCAGGTGCTTCAGCGTCGGCAGCAGCTGTTCATGGGCCATCAGGGTGGCGCTGACGTGGATCGCGGTCGGGATCACGTCGTTCGAGCTCTGCCCGTAGTTGACGTGATCGTTAGGGTGCACCTTGGCACCGGCGTGCGCGGCGAGATGGGCGATCACCTCGTTCGCATTCATGTTGGTGCTGGTGCCCGAGCCGGTCTGGAACACGTCGATGGGGAACTGCCCGTCGTGTTCGCCATGCGCCACCGCCAGTGCGGCCTTGCGGATCGCCGCGGCCTGGCCCTTCTTCAGGTAGCCCAGCGCCAGGTTCGCCTCCGCCGCGGCAGCCTTGATCAGCCCCAGCGCGCGGATGAACTCGCGTGGCAGGCGCAGGCCAGAAATAGGGAAATTGTCGATCGCCCGCTGGGTCTGCGCGCCATACAGCGCCTCGGCGGGCACCTGCAACTCGCCCATGCTGTCGTGTTCGATGCGGAAGCCGCTCATGGCCTTGTCCTTCATGGGAAATCTTCGCGGGGAGGTCGGCCGACTATAGGCGTTCGGGCATCGCCGCGCCGTCAATGTAAAATGGCGGTTTCCCCGTGCCGGAACGCCCCGATGTCCAACCACGCCCTCACCGCCCTGTCGCCGCTGGACGGCCGCTACGCCAGCAAGGCCGAGCCGCTGCGTCCGATCTTCAGCGAATTCGGCCTGATGCACCGCCGTGTGCATGTGGAGATCGAGTGGCTGCTGGCACTGGCCGCCGAGCCGGGCATCAAGGAACTGCCGCCGTTCACGGCCACCCAGGTCAAGCAACTGCATACCATCGCCGACAGCTTCCGCATCGAGGACGGCGCGCGCATCAAAGCCATCGAAGCCACCACCAACCACGACGTGAAGGCGGTGGAGTACTTCATCAAAGAGCGCATTGGCAACGATGCCGCGCTTGCCCAGGCCAAGGAATTCGTGCACTTCGCCTGCACCAGCGAGGACATCAACAACCTGTCCTACGCGCTGATGCTGCGCGACGCGCGCCAACAAGTGCTGCTGCCCGCCTTCGACGGCATCATCGCCAGGCTGCGCGAGCTGGCACACACCAACGCCGCGCTGCCGATGCTCTCGCGCACCCACGGCCAGACCGCCTCGCCCAGCACCCTGGGCAAGGAACTGGCCAACGTGGTGGCACGGCTGGAGCGCCAGCGCAAGCAGCTCGCCGCGCTGGAAATCCCCGGCAAGATCAACGGCGCGGTGGGCAACTACAACGCCCACGCCATCACCTACCCGGAGATCGACTGGCGCGCGTTCTCGCAGCGCTTCGTGGAAAGCCTGGGCCTGGACTACAACCCGTACACCACGCAGATCGAGCCGCACGATGGCGTGGCCGAATACTGCGACGCCGTGCGCCGCGCCAACACCATCCTGATCGACCTGGCGCGCGACGTGTGGGGCTACATCTCGCTGGGCTACTTCAAGCAGAAGCTCAAGGAGGGCGAGGTCGGCTCGTCCACCATGCCGCACAAGGTCAACCCGATCGACTTCGAGAACGCCGAGGGCAACTTCGGTCTCGCCAACGCCTTGCTCGGCCACTTCGCCGAGAAGCTGCCGATCAGCCGCTGGCAGCGCGACCTCACCGACTCCACCGTGCTGCGCGCGCTGGGCACTGCCTTCGGCCACACCTTGGTAGCGCTGGAATCGCTGCAGAAAGGCCTGGGCAAGCTCACCGTCAACGCCGACCGCCTCGCCGCCGACCTCGACGCCAGCTGGGAAGTGCTGGCCGAGGCGGTGCAGACCGTGATGCGCCGCTACGGCCTGCCCCAGCCCTACGAGCAGCTCAAGGCGCTGACCCGCGGCCAGGGCATCACCAAGGATTCGATGCGCGAGTTCATCGGCAAGCTGGAACTGCCAACCGAGGCGAAGCAGCGTCTGCTCGATCTCACGCCGGGTGGCTACATCGGCCTGGCCGAGGGGCTGGCACGGGATATCTGATCCCGCCATCGCCCAAACACCGCCGTTCCGGCGAATACCGGAACGACGAGCAGATAACGGGCCGCGCGTTTCCACGCGCGGCCCGATGCGTATCAGGCGTGGGCCTTCTTCACCGGCGCTTCCGCCAGCAACGCCTCACGCACCGCAGGGCGCTCGCCCACACGCTTCTGGAACGCCAGCAGTGCCGGAAAGCCCGACAGATCCAGCTCCACGTGCTTCGCCCAGTTGGTCACGGTGAACAAGTAGGCATCGGCCGCGGTGAACTTGTCGCCCAGCAGGAACGGCTGCTTCGCCAGCACATTCTCGATGAACTGGTAGCGGCGCTTCAGGTACTCCTTGCGCTCGGTGCGGGTGGCCGCGGGCGTCTCGGGCTTGAACAGCGGGCTGTAGCTCTTGTGGATCTCCGAGTTGATGTAGCCCAGCATCTCCTGCAGGTGGTAGCGCGGCAGCGTGCCATTGGCGGGCGCAAGGCCGCTGGCGGGGTTCTGGTCGGCCAGGTACTGCACGATCGCCGGACCTTCGGTCAACACTTCGCCGCTGTCCAGCTCCAGCACCGGCACATAACCCTTGGGATTGATCAGCCAGAAATCCGCGCCGCTCTCGGTGCGCTTCGCCTTGCCGTCGACCTTCTCCAGCTGCAGCTGGATGCCGGCCTCGAGCGCCACGATGTGCGGGGAAAGCGAACAAGCGCCGGGGGAGTAATAGAGCTTCATGCGGTGACTCCTGGTGGGGGGCGGGGAAACGGACACGCGCCGTCGAAACTGCGCATCCAAGCCACGCATGCTACGCTGCCATGGTTACCATTGGATACCATGTATCCACCGATCAGCCGCAGAATGCGGTAACCCCGCGGTTACCACCGCCCACACCCGCATCGAGCCGCCCCATGGGTTTACCCGTACGCAAGAGCAAGGTCGCACCGCCGCCTGCTTGCCCGCTGACCGAAAGCCTGACGCTGCTGCGCGGCGCCTGGGCGCCCAACGTGATCTGGTGCCTCAGCGGCGAACCCCGTCGCTTTGGCGAACTGCGCCACGACATCCCGCGCATCTCCGCCCGCGTGCTCAGCGCCCGCCTGCGCGAACTGGAATCGCGTGGACTGGTATGCCGCCACCTGCTCGACACTTCCCCGCCCTCCGCCGAATACGCGCTCACCGAACTGGGCCGCGAACTGTTGCCCGCGATCAATGCGCTGGCACGGGTGGGACAGAAGCTGATAGCGGAGTGGGATTCGCGGGCTTCGTTGGAGAAGAAGGCACGCGTGGTGGGGTGACTAGCACTTGCCTACGGTGTCAGCCCATGGAACGATGCTTAAGCAGTGTGCCAGGTCATCAAAGGATGCAAGACCTAGTGCCGCAACAAGGGGAGACGCATCGATTCTGCCAGCATCCGCCTCGCGATCTGCCCGATTCGGTGAACCAGATGGCAGAGCTGTAGCGAAATTCCAGACCTAACCTTGGTGCCTATGCTTCTTCCCAGCATTATGGTCCTAGTCTCGACCGCCATTTTCTTCGCGCTCGAAAGGCTTACACCTGGTCGGACACTACCCGCTTCTCGCGGATGGTACCGCCGCGCCCTGCTGATCAACGTGGTACAGCTCGGGATTACGCTCGCCACTGCGCGACTATGGATTCATATTTTCGGCGAGGCTTCCATCTTCAAAATCCGCGAATGGGACAAGCCTTTTACGGAGGGATTCGTTGGCTGGTTCGTCGGTACATTTTTCTTCTATTGGTGGCACCGCCTGCGACATGCCAAGGGATGGTGGCTGATCTTTCATCAGATACACCATTCACCATCGCGAATTGAGGTTGTCACCTCGTTCTATAAACATCCCATCGAAATCTTCAGCGATGCTGCCCTAAGTGCGCTCGTGCTCTATCCGTTACTTGGCTGCTCCATGATCGGAGCATTCTGGTACAACTTCTTCGGAGCAACGGGCGAATATTTTTATCACGCCAACATCAAGACGCCTCGCTGGCTGCGATTTTTAATCCAGACGCCAGAGCTGCATTCAATCCACCACGAATACGGTGTCCACAGATACAACTACTCGGACATACCCTTGTGGGATCGGATGTTCGGGACATACAAGGACACCACTGAGTTCGCCACGCGTTGTGGCTTCCCCGGAGATGCAGAACAGAAATTGGCTGCGATGCTGCGCTTCGATGACGTTCACGAATGAACGTCATCGACTCGAGGGGTTGAGTCTCAATCCTCCTCACTCCACTTCATCCGATCCCTCGTTGACCCCCTCGAACAGGAAGGTCGACAGGTAGCGCTCACCGGTATCCGGCAACATTGCCAGCAGCACCGAGCCCTCCGGCGCGCTCTTCGCCACGTCCAGTGCGGCAGCCAGGGTGGCGCCGGAGGAGATGCCGGTGAAGATGCCTTCCTTCTGTGCCAGAGCGCGCGAGGTGTCGCGGGCCACGGTGTCTTCCACCGTCACCAGCTGGTCGACCACCTTGCGGTTGAGCACGGCGGGCACGAAATCGGGGGTCCAGCCCTGGATCTTGTGTGGCTGCCATTCCTTGCCGCCGAGCAGGGAGGCGCCGGCCGGTTCGGTGCCGATCACCTTCACTTCCGGCCGCGCCACCTTGAGTACCTCGCCCACGCCGGTGAGCGTGCCGCCGGTACCCCAGCCACTGACGAAGTAGTCGAGGCGACGGCCGGCGAAGTCGCGCAGGATTTCCGGTGCGGTGGTCTGGCGGTGGTAGGCCGGGTTGGCCGGGTTCTCGAACTGGCGGGCGAGGAACCAGCCGTTCTTCTCGGCCAGCTCGCGCGCCTTCGCCACCATGCCGCTGCCGCGCGCGGCGCCGGGAGTGAGCAGCACCTTGCCACCGTAGGCGCGGATCAGCTTGCGCCGCTCGATCGAGAAGGTGTCCGACATCACCGCCACGAAGGGGTAGCCGCGCGCCGCGCACACCGCCGCCAGTGCCACGCCGGTGTTGCCCGAGGTGGCCTCGATCACCGTCTGGCCGGGCTTGAGCACACCGCGCTGTTCGGCGTCGAGGATGATCGCCAGTGCCAGGCGGTCCTTCACCGAGCCTGCCGGATTGAATGCCTCCACCTTCACGTACAACTCGACGTGCTTCGGGGCGAGCCGGTGCAATCGGACGATGGGCGTGTTGCCGATGGTGTCGAGAATGCTGTCGTGAATCATGGGTGGTCCCCTGCCTGGAGTTAAGGGTGAAAACGTCCGGCCATGCTGCGCCGGATCATGCATGAATTTCGTCAAGCGCGTCGGCGCTGGGCGACGGCGGCTTCGCGCGGCGGCCGCATCGGTTTGAATTGCCGCACGGTGGCCATGGCTTCGCCCAATGGCGGGGCGCCGAACCAGGCCAGGCGCCCGGCCAGCGCGGCCACCTCACCCAGGATCAGCAACGCGGGCGAGCGTACCGCATGCGCGGCGGCACGTTCGGGCAGGTTGGCCAGGGTGCCGGTGACCACGCGCTGGTTCGCGCGCGTGCCGTTCTCAACCAGAGCGAACAGAGTGGAAGGTGCGCGTCCGTGCGCCAGTAATTGCTCCTGCAGACTTTCGAGGCCGGCTACGCCCATGTACACCGCCAGGGTCTGCCGCTCCTGCGCCAGCGCGCGCCAGTCCAGCGTATCCAGCGAATCGCGACAGTGCGCGGTGACGAAGCGCACCGACTGCGCGTGATCGCGATGGGTCAGCGGCACGCCGGCATGCGCGGCGCAGGCCAGCGCGGCGGTGATGCCAGGCACCACTTCATAGGGAATGTCGTGGTCGCGCAGGAATTCCAGCTCCTCGCCGCCGCGGCCGAACACGAAGGGATCGCCACCCTTCAGGCGCACCACGCGGCGCCCTGCCCGTGCATGTTCGAGCAACAACGCGTGGATCTCGTCCTGAGTGGCGTGATGGTTGCCAGCCTGCTTGCCCACTTCGATACGCTCGGCGTCGCGGCGCGCCAGTTCCAGCACTTCGGCGCTGACCAGGCGGTCGTGCAGGATCACGTCGGCCTCGTTCAGCGCGCGCAGGCCACGCAGGGTCAGCAGGCCCGGATCGCCGGGGCCGGCGCCCACCAGCACGACCGAGCCCGTCGTGGCGGCAGGTTCGTCCTGCAAAGCCTGTTCGGCGGCCTCTGCGGCCAACTTCGGCTGACCCTTGCGCAACAGTGCGGCCACCGGCCCGTTGAACAAGCCTTCATAGAAGCGGCGCCGCGCCGCAAGCTCAGGATGGCGGCGGCGGATGCGCTTGCGCAACCGCGCCGCCAGCAGGGCCAGCGGGCCCAGTGAATGGTCGAGCAGGGTTTCCAGCCGCTCGCGCACCAGCCGCGCCAGCATCGGCGCCGCGCCGCCGCTGGAAATCGCCACCACCAGCGGCGCGCGATCGATCACCGCCGGCACCTGGAAGCTGGACAGTTCCGCGTCGTCCACCACGTTGACGAACACGCGCTGCAGCCCCGCCAGCTCCGCAACACGGGCATTCAACGCGCGGTCGGCAGTAGCCGCCACCACCAGCCATACGTAGTCGAGCCAGCCCGGCGCGAACGCACCGGCGCGATGCGCGATGCGTCCCTGGCGCGCCCAGCGCTGCAGCTGCGGCGTCAGCTCCGGCGCCCCCACGGTCACCTGCGCGCCTGCCGCCAGCAAGGCGGCGACTTTGCGCTCGGCCACGGCGCCGCCGCCCACTACCAACACGGCGCGACGGGAGAGATCGGCGAACAACGGGTACAGCTTCATGGCGGTGGTTCGGCTGCGTGGTTGTGGAATGGCTCACGCTACGCAGCGCATCCTGCCCGCGGAAATGACGATCGCGCCGGTGCATATGCCAGGGCGGCATGAATCCGGATTCCGTTCGCGCCTGGCGTCATCTGCGCAAGCAAACGGAGTCGAAGTGCCGCCACCCCTTCGACTTCGGCGCATCGACCCCACGCCCAAGGTGAAAGCAATCTCTGAACGATCCATTCATGAGCCAACCAGTTTATGAACGTCTATCCGTATAGACGTCCGAACAAAAATGCATATACACTCGGCCCCATGTCTTTCATTCATGCCGAATCCAGCCGAACCAACGGCCGCCCCATGCGGGGCTGGACGATGCGATGTATGCGTGCGCGGCACTCCGCCACCACACATCCCCCATCGCCCTGACTCCCGGATCGCCATGACCCTGACCCAGCTTCGCTACCTTGTCGCCATCGCCGACTGCCGCCTCAACATCACCGCCGCCGCCGAGCACGTGCATGCCACCCAGCCCGGGGTGAGCAAGCAGCTCAAGCAACTCGAGGACGAACTCGGCCTGCAGCTGTTCATCCGCAAGGGCAAGAGCCTTGACGCAGTCACCGACGCCGGCACGCGGGTGATCGAGCGGGCGCGGGTGATCCTGGCCGAGGCGCTAAACATCCGTTCGATCGCCGCGAACCTGCGCAACGAGGCGCACGGCGAGCTGCGCATCGCCACCACACATACCCAGGCGCGCTTCGCCCTGCCCGGCTCGATCGCCGCGCTGAGCCGCCGCTACCCACAGGTCAGCGTGCACCTGCAGCCCAGCGGCGATGCCGAGGTACTGGCCTTGCTGGAAAGCGGCCGAGTCGACCTGGCCGTGGTCAGCACCTCCGGCGCCGCGCCGGTCGGCGGCATCGCCTTGCCCGCCTACCGCTGGAGCCGCGTGGTGGTGACTCCGCGCGATCATCCGCTGGCGAAGCTGGGCCGCGCCCCCAGCCTGGCCGAGCTGGCCGCGCAGCCTTTGGTGAGCTACGACTCCTCGAAACGCCCAGAGTCCTCGCTGCGCCGCGCCTTCACCGCCGCCGGGCTCAGCCCGCAGATCGCGATGACCGCCGCCGACGCCGACCTTATCAAGACCTATGTGCGCGCCGGCCTCGGCATCGGCGTGCTGGCCGAGATGGCGCTGCAACCAGGCGAGGACACCGATCTCAGCGTGGTGCAGGCCGACGCACTGCTGCCGCTGTGCACCACCTGGATCGTGCTGCGCAAGGACAGCGTGCTGCGCGATTACACGCTGGAGTGGATCGTGCAGTTCGCGCCGCACCTTGACCGCAACGACGTGCGCCGCCTGCTCACCCTGGGGCTGGCGCCGGAAACACCGCCCAGCGTGCCGCACTGGCGCGATCGCCAGGATGCCGCCGAAGCGGCTCCGTCGCTCACGGCAGTTCGTGCAGGCCGCACTCGCGCTTGAGCCCGAAGAAACGGGTGTCCTCGGCATCCATGCCCGGCTCCCAGCGCTGCGTCGTGTGGGTGTCGCCGATGGAGATGTAGCCCTGCTCCCATAGCGGGTGGTAGGGCAGATCGTGTTTCTGCAGGTAGCGGCCCACGTCGCGGTCGCTCCAGTCGACGATGGGATGCAGCTTCCAGCGCCCGGTGCCGGACGCCCCCGGGCGCCACTCGACGAAGTCGATGGTGCGCCGGCTGCGCGACTGGCTGCGACGCAGGCCCGCGAACCAGCCGTGCACGCCCAACTCGGCCAGCGCGCGCTGCATCGGCTCCACCTTACGGATGCGGTTGTAGCGATCCAGCCCTTCGATGCCCTGCTCCCACAGCTTGCCGTAGCGCGCCTCAGCCCAGGCGCGTCCGATGATGGGACGATAGACCTTGAGGTTGAGCGCGAGCCGCTCGCTCAGCGTGTCGACAAACTGATAGGTCTCGGGAAACAGGTAGCCGGTGTCGATCAGGATCACCGGGATATCCGGCGCATGGCTCGCCAGCAGGTGCAGCGACACCGCCGCCTGCGCGCCGAAACTGGAAGACAGCGCGTGCGCGCCCGGTACATGCTCAAGCATCCAGCGCACGCGCGCCCCGGCGTCGCGCCCGGCCAGCCAGTCATTGAGCGCGTGCACGGCGCCGGCGTCGTTGCCGTCGGCGGGGAGAACCGGGGCACTCATGCAATGACCTCCAGCGCGATTTTCTTCGACGCGAGCACCCCGGTGCGCACCAGGAAGTCGCCAAAGTGCTCGCCCAACGCACGCTCGCCGGCGTAGCGGGCAAACAACAGGTCCAGCGCTTCGAGCAGAGCCGCTTCGTCCACGTTCTCGCGATAGATCTGGTTGAGCCGCTGGCCACGGAAATCCGCGCCCAGGCGCAGGTCGTAACGACCCGGCGCGCGGCCTACCAGCGCGATTTCGCCCAGATACGGCCGCGAGCAGCCGTTCGGGCAGCCGGACAGGCGCAGCAGGATAGCCGCGTCGAGCAGGCCGTGGCGGTCCAGCGAAGCCTCCAGCTTGGGCAGCAGCTGCGGCAGGTAGCGTTCGCTTTCAGCCATCGCCAGCCCGCAGGTGGGCAGCGCCACGCAGGCGATGGCGTGGCGGCGGATGCCGCTGTAACGGCGGTAGCCGTCCATGCCGTGCGCAGCCACGATGGCATCGATGCGCGCGCGCGCGGCCGCGTCCACGTTGGCGATGATCAGATTCTGGTTGCAGGTGAGGCGGATGTCGCCGGTATGCACGCGCGCGATCTCGCGCATGCCGCTCAGCCAACGCGCCTCGTCGCCGTCCAGCAAGCGGCCGGATTCCACCTGCAGGGTGAGATGCCAGCCGCCGTCATGACCCTCGATCCAGCCGTAGCGGTCGCCGTTATGGTCGAAGCGGAACGACCGCGCCGGTTCCAGCGCGAAACCCGCACGCTGCTCGATCTCGGCCTTCACCGCAGCGAGGCCGCGCTTGTCGATGGTGTACTTGAATCGCGCATACCTGCGCTCCTCGCGGTCGCCCCAGTCGCGCTGCACGGCGATGATGGCCTCGGCCAGCGTCAGCAGCTGCCCGGGTGCGACGAAGCCGATCACGTCGGCGAGGCGCGGATAGGTGGTGGGATCGCCGTGGGTGGCACCCATGCCGCCGCCGATCGACACGTTGAAGCCGACCAGTTCGCCCTGCTCGACGATCGCGATCAGGCCCAGGTCCTGGGAGAACACGTCGACGTCATTGAGCGGCGGGATCGCCACACCGATCTTGAACTTGCGCGGCAGGTACGTGGCACCGTACAACGGCTCGTTCTCGGCCGCCGCGGCCTCGCCCACCAGCTTCTCGCCGTCCAGCCAAATCTCGTGGTAGGCGCGGGTCTTCGGCTTCAGGTGCTCGGACAGCTCCGCCGCCCATGCGTAAGCCGCCGCATGTGCGCGCGATTCGACCGGGTTGGTGTTGCAGACCACGTTGCGGTTGACGTCGCCGCAGGCGGCGATGGTGCTGGCCAGCGCGGCATCGATCGCGGCGATGGTGGGCTTGAGGTCGCGCTTGACGATGCCGTGCCACTGGAAGGTCTGCCGCGTAGTGATGCGCAGGCCGCTGGAAGCGTAGTCGCTCGCGATCTTGTCGAAAGCCAGCCACTGCGCCGGCGTCATCACCCCGCCCGGCAGGCGTGCGCGCACCATGAACGAATAAGCCGGCTCCAGCTTCTGCCGGCGGCGTTCGTCGCGCAGGTCGCGGTCGTCCTGCTGGTAGCTGCCGTGGAACTTCAGCAGCTTGTTGTCGTCCTCGCTGATCGCCCCGGTGACCGGGTCGGCCAGGCCTTCGGCGATGCTGCCGCGCAGGAAGCGGCTGGCGGTCTTGATGTCTTCGAGATGGGAGGGCATGGGGATACTTTTTCTTCTTCTCAGTACACATCACGGGCGTAGCGCCCTTCCTGCAACAGCTCGGCCAGCCAGCCGCGGGCGTCTTCGGCGGAGAGCCCGCCGTGGGCGACAGCCACGTAGACCAGTGCCTCGTGCACGTCCTTCGCCATATGCGTCGCGTCGCCGCAGACGTAGAGATGGGCGCCGTCGCGCAGCCAGGTGTACAGTTCGCGGCCGTGTTCGCGCAGCCGGCTCTGCACGTAGGTCTTGGCCGCCGCATCGCGCGAAAAGGCGAGATCGAGGCGATGCAGCGCGCCGTCCTCCAGCGCCTGCTGCCACTCGGTCTGGTAAAGGAAGTCCTGCGCAAAATGGCGATTGCCGAAGAACAGCCAGTTGCGCCCCGCGGCGCCGGTGACCTGGCGCTCCTGCACAAAAGCGCGGAACGGTGCCACGCCGGTGCCCGGCCCGATCATGATGATGTCGCGGCTGGCGTCGGCCGGCAGGCGGAAGCGCTCGTTCGCCTCCACGAATACTGGCACGCGCTGCTCGTCGCCGGCCGCGGCGAGGAAGGACGAGGCCGCGCCGAGGTGATCGCTGCCATGGGCGTGGTAGCCCACCATGGCCACGGTGAGATGCACCTCCTCCTCGCCCACCGCCTTCGGGCTGGAGGCGATGGAATACAGCCGCGGGGTGAGCGGACGCAGCGCGGCGACCAGCTGTGCGGCATCCCAGCCCACCGGATGGCGGCGCAGCAGGTCGATCGGCTGGTGCGTGTCGAGCAGCCGGGTCAGCGCCTCGCGCTGCTCCGGCTCCAGCACGCGCGCCAGTCCGGCGTCACCGCTGGCGCTGGCATGCGCGGCGAGCAGCGGGCGGCTCAGGCGGGTCAGCTCGCGCTCGTGGGTCAGCCAGCGCGCCAGCGGCAGGCGGCGGCCATCGTGGGTGACTTCCTGCTCCCCGTCCAGGCGCAGCAGGCGCAGATAATCGTTCACCAAGGCCGGTGGATTGCGCGGCCACACGCCCAGCGCGTCGCCCGGTTCGTAGCGCAGGCCGGAGCCCTGCAGCGAGAGTTCGACGTGGCGCACTTCGCGCGCGCTGTCGCGCGAGACGATACGCTGGTTTTCCAGCACCTCGGCGGCATACGGGTTTTCACGGCCGTGCAGCGCACTGTTCACCGAGTGCAAGGCCACCGGACGCTGGTTCGCCGCGACGGGCGCGGCGGGCGCGCCCAACGCATCGCGCGCCTTGTCCAGCACGCTATCGCTCCAGCTCGTGCCCACGGCCTCGAAGTCGACGTCGGCCTCGCCCAGTTCGGCGAAGCGCTGCGCCCCCAGCTCGGCGAAGCGTGCGTCGAGCCGGCGGCTCACCGCGCAGAACTGCGGATAGCTGGAGTCGCCCAGGCCCAGCACCGCGAACCTAAGCTGCGGCAGCTTCGGGGCGCGCTTGCCGTTGAGGAACTCGACGAAACCCAATGCATCGTCCGGCGGATCGCCATCGCCCTGGCTGCTGATCACCAGCACCAGGTGACGCTCCTGCGCCAGCTCGCGCACGGGATAGGCACCGGTGCGCAGCAAGCGCACGTCCAGCCCTGCCGCGGCGGCACGCTCGGCCAGTCGCTCGGCTATCCGGCGCGAGTTGCCGGTCTGGCTGCCGTAGAGCACGGTGAACCGCTCGGCCGTGGCCGCGTTCGCCGCCCCGGCCGCCGACACAACAGCCGGCAGCGTGACGCGCGTGGCCTGCGCCGCCAGTGCCGCGCTCCACGCCGAGATCCAGTACAGATCAGCCGGCGGCAAGCCCTCGGTCAGCCGGTTCAGCAGCGCCAGCCGCTCGGCGGCCAGGCCCGGCGTCGGCAGTATCGGTCGTGTGGAAGCGCTCACGCTCTTTCCTTTTGGACGTCCATACGTCTTGCCGACCATGCTATGGCCGCGGCCCGCGGGCTAGAAAACACTTGTCGGCATGTGCTTATGCGGGCCGCTCATTTCCGGCGCGTCGGCCCGCGTGCTGACATGCCGGCATCATCTTTCCCGGGACCGCGATGAGCCCCTTGCCGGAATTCCTCGTCTTCACCCTCGTGGGCGTCGCCGCGCAGCTGGTGGACGGTGCGCTCGGCATGGCCTACGGCGTGACCTCGGCCGGGTTGCTGCTGGGCCTGGGCATGCCGCCGGTGATGGCCAGCGCCAGCGTGCACTACGCCGAAACCTTCACCTGCGGCGCCTCGGGGCTGAGCCACCTCGCCGCGGGCAACGTGCGGCGGCGGCTGTTCCTGGCGCTGGCGATTCCGGGCGTGATCGGTGCGCTGCTCGGCGTATACCTGGCCGTGCACCTGCCCGCATCGTGGATGCGCATCGCCCTGACACCCTACCTGTTGGGCATGGGCCTGTTCCTGTTGCTGCGCAGCGCGAAGCATCCCGGCGAACGCACCGAGCCGCCGCGCGGCACGCCGATCCTGGGCGTGGCCGCCGGCTTCATGGATGCGATCGGCGGCGGCGGGTGGAGCGCGCTCACCGCCACCACCTTGATCGCCCGGGGGCTGCAGCCGCGCGCGGTGATCGGCAGCGTGCACCTGGCCAAGTGCGTGGTGAGCATCGCCGCCAGCGCCGCATTCTTGTTCGGTATCGGCGCCGGGCATGTGATCGCGGTGCTCGGCCTGATCGCTGGCGGCATCCTCGCCGCGCCATTTGGCGCGTTCTTCATCCGGCGCATCCCGGCCCGTGCCGCCACCGTGCTGGCCGGGCTGGCGGTGCTGGCGCTGGGCATCAACAACGCGGTGCGTGTCTTGACCTGAGCCGGGTCGGCCTGCCGCCGCGCCGGTACAATGCGCGCATGAAACGCGCCCCCGCCCCCCGCAAGACCGCCCTGCCCATCGAAGTGCGCGGCTCCGCCCGCCAGCCCTTGGGCATGCCGCCCGCGCAATTCCTGCGCGACTACTGGCAGAAGCACCCGCTGCTGGTACGCAACGCCTTTCCGGATTTCGTGCCCCCGATCCAGCCGGAAGACCTGGCCGGCCTGGCCTGCGAGGAGGGCGCGCTGTCGCGGCTGATCCGCCACGACACGGCGCGCGAGCGGTGGCAGGTGAAGAGCGGTCCACTCAGCGAAGCCGACTTCGCGAAGACCGGCGATGCGGACTGGACCTTGCTGGTGCAGGACGTGGACAAGTGGGACGCCGACGTAGCCGCCCTGCTCGCCCCCTTCGCCTTCCTGCCCAGCTGGCGGGTGGACGACATCATGATTTCCTATGCCGAACCCGGCGGCGGCGTGGGCGCGCACGTGGATCAGTACGACGTGTTCCTGCTGCAGGGGCTGGGCCAGCGGCACTGGGCAATCAGCACCGATCCGGAAGCGCCGGTGGCGTTCCGCCCCGACGTGGAACTGAAGCAGCTCGCGCACTTCGAGCCGACCCACGAATGGCTGCTGGAACCGGGCGATATGCTCTACCTGCCGCCCGGCGTGCCACACGACGGCGTGGCCTTCGGCGGCCCCTGCATGACTTTTTCCATCGGCATGCGCGCGCCTTCGCAGGCGGAACTGACTGGCGACCTCGCCGACTACCTCGCCGAACGGCTGCACGAGGACCAGCGCTATGCCGACCCCGACCTCGCCCCGGCCAAGGCGCCCGGCGAGATCGATGCGGCGGCGCTGGCGCGGCTGCGCAAGGCCTTGCCATTCGCCGCCGCACTGGACGAGGACAGCCTGCGCGACTGGTTCGGCCGCTTCATCACCCGCTACCGCAACGCACAGACGCCGGCGTTGCCCGACCGTCCGCTGGCCGAGGCCGCCCTGATCAAGCAACTCGCCGCTGGTGCGCGCCTGCTGCGCCATCCCTGGTCGCGCATGGCCTGGAGCCGCGGCAAATCCGGCACCACCTTGTACGCGAACGGCCAGGCCTGGCCGGCCCCGCCGGCACTGGCAAAACAGCTGTGCGCCGAGCGCGAGATCGCCATCGATGCCGCACCGTCGGCCGCAGCCACCGCCTTGCTGCTGGCGCTGGTCAACGACGGACACCTGGTGCTGCGCAAGGCACGCCGGCGGTGAACGTGCCGGCCGCCGGCGACGACGACGCGGAGCATCGCGTGGTCGAAGGCCGCGAGGCGCTCGCCGCCGCGCGGCTGCAGCTGCTGGCCGCCGCGCGTCATCGGCTGGCGTTGCACCTGCCCCTGCTCGGCCGCGACGACTACGGCAATGACGCCGAGCTGGCCGAACTCAAGCGCATCGCCACCTCCGGCCGCCGTGCCGAAATCCGCGTCCTGCTGCACGACCCGGCGACGGCGCTGCGCGACGGCCACCGGCTGATCATGCTGTTCCAGCGCCTTTCCAGCGCGATCCAGATCCGCACGCCGGTGGAGGACGTGGACCGCCAGTGCGCCAGCGTCTGGCTGCTCACCGACACCGGCGGTTACCTGTTCCAGCCCGATGCTGCCCGGCCGCAGGGCCGCATGGCGCTGCCCGACCGCGCCGCACAGGCGCCGCTGCTGCAGCAGTTCGACGAAATCTGGGAGCGCTCGGCCCGCGCCAGCGAGCTGCAGGCACTGGATTTGTAGCGTCTGCTGAACAGGCGGCCCGCGATGACCTGCCGCCTTCGCATGCCGCAAAGTGTTGCCGTACGCCACCTGCGACCAAAGTCGGTGCATGGGCCGCGTGAATTCCGGCCCACCAGCCCCCATTCCGGGCTCCGTGCGGGTTGCCGCGGCGCAGCAGCCCAAGGCTATAATTAACAGGATTTTTCGCCGGCGATCCGCGCCGCCGATGGATCGCCGCAAGCCTCCCTTCCCTGCCGGTGGTGACGTGAGTACAAATCTGATCCGCGAGTTCTTCGAATCCTCCCAACTCGCTGGCGGCAACGCCGATTACGTCGAATCGCTGTACGACGCCTGGCTGGCCGACCCCGCGTCGGTCTCCGCCGAGTGGAGCAAATACTTCGAGACCTTCCGGGGCCGCGAAGCCGGCGACATCCCGCACGGCGGCGCCATCGCGCGCATCGAAGCGGCACAGAAGCAGCGTCACATCGCCGCCGCGCCGGTCAGCGACGAACACGCGCGCAAGCAGGCCGGCGTACTGCGTCTGCTGACCGCCTACCGTTCGCGCGGCCACCTCGCCGCCGATCTCGATCCGCTCGGCCTGGCGCACAAGATGGAAGCGCCCGACCTCGGCCTGGCCTTCCACGGTCTCTCCGACGCCGATCTCGACACCGAGTTCGACTGCGGCACCTATGCCGGCGGCGGCCAGCGCCTGAAGCTGCGCGAGCTGTGGGCGCGCCTGAAGAAGGTGTATACGCGCAGCATCGGCGCGGAGTTCATGTACATCTCCGATCACGCGCAGCGCAACTGGATCTACACCCGGCTGGAGCAGGCCAACGGCAATGCCGGCCTCGACGCCGCGGGCAAGCAGCGCGTGCTGGACGGCCTCACCGCCGCCGACGGCCTGGAGCGCTACCTCCATACCAAGTATGTCGGCCAGAAGCGCTTCTCGCTGGAAGGCGGCGACAGCCTGATCCCGATGCTGGACGACGTGGTGCGCGCCGCCGGCGACAACGGCATCAAGGAGCTGGTGATCGGCATGGCCCACCGCGGCCGCCTCAACGTGCTGGTCAACATCCTCGGCAAGCCGCCGAAGACCTTGTTCGACGAATTCGAGGGCAAGTTCGAGCACCCGGACGACCCCGCGCACTCCGGCGACGTGAAGTACCACATGGGCTTCTCCGCCGACGTCAAAACGCCCAAGGGCGGCACCCACGTGGCGCTGGCGTTCAACCCCTCGCACCTGGAAATCGTCAACCCTGTGGTGGCCGGTTCCGTGCACGCGCGGCAGATCCGCCGCGGCGACGCGGGGCACACCCAGTCGATGGCGGTGCTGATCCACGGCGACGCCGCGCTGGCCGGCCAGGGCGTGAACATGGAACTGTTCCAGATGTCGCAGGCCCGCGGCTTCAAGATCGGCGGCAGCCTGCATATCGTGGTGAACAACCAGGTGGGCTTCACCACGTCGAACCCGCAGGACGCGCGCTCCACGATGTACTGCACCGACCTGGCCAAGATGGTCAACGCGCCGGTGCTGCATGTGAACGGCGACGATCCGGAAGCGGTGATCGAGGCCACCCGCCTCGCCTACGACTTCCGCAAAACCTTCCGCAAGGACGTGGTGATCGACCTGGTGTGCTACCGCCGCCACGGCCACAACGAAGCCGACGAGCCCACCGCCACCCAGCCGGTGATGTACCAGGTCATCAAGAAGCTGCCGCCGGCCCGCGAGCTGTACGGCAAGCAGCTGGTGGCCGAAGGCGTGATCGCCGACGGCGACGTGCAGAAGCGCTTCGACGCTTACCGCGACCGCCTGGAAGCCGGCAAGCCGATGACCGAGCTGGATCCCGCGCCCCAGCGCGACATCCACATCGACTGGACGCGCTTCCTCAAGGGCAAGCTGTCCGACAAGACCGACACCACGCTGCCGAAGAAGCGGCTGGTGGAGTTGGCCAACCAGCTGTTGCAGATCCCCAACGACATCACCTTGCAGTCGCGCGTGGCGAAAATCTACGACGACCGCCGCAAGATGGCCTCCGGCGAGCAGCCGGGCGACTGGGGCTTCGCCGAGAACCTGGCCTACGCCAGCCTGATCGACGCGGGCAGCAACCTGCGCCTGGTCGGCCAGGACTCCGGCCGCGGCACCTTCTTCCATCGCCACGCCGTGCTGCACGACCAGAAGGACGGCCACACTTTCATGCCGCTGGCCACGATCCGCGACGGCGCCGACGTGGAAGTGATCGACTCGCTGCTCAGCGAGGAGGCGGTGATGGCCTTTGAATACGGCCACTCCACCACCGATCCCGACACGCTCAACATCTGGGAAGGCCAGTTCGGCGACTTCGCCAACGGCGCCCAGGTGGTGATCGATCAGTTCATCAGCTCCGGCGAGGCGAAGTGGAACCGCCTGTGCGGCCTGGCGCTGTTCCTGCCGCACGGCTACGAAGGCCAGGGCCCGGAGCACTCCTCCGCACGTCTGGAGCGCTTCCTGCAGCTGTGCGCGTTCGACAACATGCAGGTCTGCGTGCCGACCACGCCGGCGCAGGATTTCCACATGATCCGCCGCCAGATGCTGCGTCCGGTGCGCAAGCCGCTGATCGTGATGACGCCGAAGTCGCTGCTGCGCCACAAGCTGGCGGTGTCGACGCTGGACGAGCTGGCCAACGGCAGCTTCCAGCTGGTGATCGCCGAGCACCGCGAACTCGCCGCCAAGAAGGTGAAGCGCGTGGTGTTGTGCGCCGGCAAGGTCTACTACGACCTGCTGGAAGAAGCCGAAAAGCGCGGCCTCGCCGACGTGGCCATCGTGCGCGTGGAGCAGCTCTACCCGTTCCCGCGCGCCGAGGTTTCCGCCGAGCTGGAGAAGTACCCGGCCGCCAAGGAAGTGGTGTGGTGCCAGGAGGAACCGATGAACCAGGGCGCCTGGTTCCAGATCCGCCACCACCTGCAGGCCTGCGTGGGCCCGAAGCACAGCCTCTCCTACGCCGGCCGCGCGCGTTCGCCGGCGCCGGCTGCCGGCCACCTCAACACCCACGTCGCCGAGCAAGCCGCGCTGGTCGAGCAGGCGCTGGTCGCGCCGGTCGGCACCGACCACTCCGCGGAGTAAGCTTCCCCGAATCCCCGCGGCCACGGACGGCCGCCTTGACCTTTGCGCTCCACGATTAAGCGCACCAACAACCCCAAGGGCCCGTCATGTCCATCGAAGTCAAAGTCCCCGTCCTGCCCGAGTCGGTTTCCGACGCCACCATCGCCACCTGGCACAAGAAGGCCGGCGATGCGGTGAAGCGCGACGAGAACCTGGTCGACCTGGAAACCGACAAGGTGGTGCTGGAAGTTCCCGCCCCGGTCGATGGCGTGATCAAGGAGATCAGGCAGGAGACCGGTGCCACGGTGAACAGCCAGCAGGTGATCGCGATCATCGAGGAAGGCGCCGTGGCGAGCGTAAGCGCGCCAGCAACTCCGAGCGCAGGCACAGCGCCGACCTCCGTTTCCACGACAACAACGCCCGCACCGGCTCCGGCTCCAGCAGCTACGCCGACAGCCAGTACTGCGATCAGCTCCACATCGACAGCCGTTCTGTCGCCCGCCGCGCAGCGCGTCGCCACCGAAAACAAGGTCGACACCGCCACCATCGCCGGCACCGGCCGCGACGGCCGCATCATCAAGGAAGACGTGGTCAACGCCGGCGCGCGTCCGGCCGCGGCTCCGGCCGCCGCACCGGCGGCCAAGCCCACGCCGGGCGCCCGTCCGGAAGAGCGCGTGACCATGACCCGCATGCGCGCCAAGATCGCCGAGCGCCTGATGCAATCGAAGAACTCGATCGCGATGCTCACCTCGTTCAACGAAGTGAACCTGGCCGCGGTCAGCAAGATGCGCAAGGACCTCGGCGAGCAGTTCCAGAAGGAGCACGGCGTCAAGCTCGGCTTCATGAGCTTCTTCGTCAAGGCCACGGTCGAGGCGCTGAAGCGCCACCCGATCGTCAACGCCTCGGTGGACGGCAACGACATCATCTATCACGGCTACCAGGACGTCTCCATCGCGGTGTCCACCGACAAGGGCCTGGTCACCCCGGTGCTGCGCAATGCCGAGAACATGAGCTTTGCGGACATCGAGAAGGCCATCGCCGATTACGCCAAGAAGGCGCGCGACGGCAAGCTGACCCTGGACGACCTGCAGGGCGGCACCTTCACCATCACCAACGGCGGCACCTTCGGCTCGCTGCTCTCCACCCCGATCGTGAACCCGCCGCAGAGCGCCATCCTCGGCATGCACACGATCAAGGAGCGCGCGGTCGTCGAGAACGGCCAGGTGATCGCCGCGCCGATGATGTACATCGCGATCAGCTACGACCACCGCATCATCGACGGCAAGGACGCGGTGCTGTTCCTGGTCGACATCAAGAACCAGCTCGAGAACCCGCAGCGCATGCTGCTGGGCCTCTGATGCCTTGAGCCCCTCTCCCTCAGGGAGAGGGGTTGGGGTGAGGGTCCGGCACCGCCGCAACGCCTCACTCCGCCCGTACCCTCACCCGCCCTTTGGGCACCCTCTCCCGATGGGAGAGGGACAAAGCGAGAAACGACATGAGCGACAAATTCGACGTCATCGTCATCGGCGCCGGCCCGGCGGGCTATGTGGCCGCGATCCGCGCCGCGCAGCTCGGCCTGAAGACCGCGTGCGTGGATGCCTTCACCGGCAAGGACGGCAAGCAGGCCCTCGGCGGCACCTGCCTCAACGTCGGCTGCATCCCGTCCAAGGCGCTGCTGGATTCCTCGCGCCAGTACTGGAACATCGCACACAACCTGCCGGTGCACGGCATCAGCGTGAAGGACGCCAAGGTCGACATGGCCACCTTCATCGGCCGCAAGGACAAGATCGTCAAGCAGTTCACCGGCGGCATCGGCCAGCTGTTCAAGGCCAACAAGGTCACCCCGTACTTCGGCACCGGCAAGCTGCTCAAGGGCAACCAGGTCGAGATCACCGCCGCCGACGGCAGCAAGCAGACGATCAGCGCCACCAACGTGATCCTCGCCTCCGGCTCCATTCCGATCGAGCTGCCGTTCGCCAAGTTCGACGGCAAGAACATCGTCGACAACGCCGGCGCGCTGGACTTCACCGAAGTGCCGAAGCGCCTGGGCGTGATCGGCGCCGGCGTGATCGGCCTCGAACTAGGCAGCGTGTGGCGCCGCATGGGTTCCGAGGTCACCATCATCGAGGCGCTGCCCGATTTCCTCTCGGTCGCCGATGCCGACATCGCCAAGCTCGCCGCGAAGGAATTCGCCAAGCAGGGCCTGGACATCAAGCTCGACGCCAAGCTCAACAAGGCCGAGGTGAAGAAGGACGGCGTGCACCTCACCTACACCGACAAGAGCGGTGAACAGCAGCTGGTGGTCGACAAGCTGCTGGTGGCCGTGGGCCGCCGCGCCTATAGCACCGGCCTGCTGGCCGACGACACGGGCGTGAAGCTGGACGAGCGCGGCCGCATCGTGGTCGACGAGCACTGCCACACCGGCGTGGACGGCGTGTGGGCGATCGGCGACGCGGTGCGCGGCCCGATGCTGGCGCACAAGGGTTCCGAGGAAGGCGTGGCGGTGGCCGAGTGGATCGCCGGCAAGGCCGGCCACGTCAACTACGACACCGTGCCCTTCGTGATCTACACCGAGCCGGAAGTGGCCTGGGCGGGCAAGACCGAGAAGGAACTGAAGGACGCCGGCGTCCCGTACAAGGTCGGCACCTTCCCGTTCGCCGCCATCGGCCGCGCCGTGGCGATGAACGAGGCCGTCGGCCAGGTGAAGATGATCGCCCACGCCGAGACCGACCGCATCCTCGGCGTGCACATGGTCGGCCCGGGCGTGTCCGAGCTGATCGCCGAGTGCGTGGTGGCGATGGAGTTCAAGGGCTCCTCCGAAGACCTCGCGCGCATCGTCCACGCCCATCCGACGCTGTCGGAGGCGGTGCACGAGGCGGCGCTGTCGGTGGACAAGCGCGCCATCCACAAGGGCAACTGATCGCCCTTCGCAAGGCCAACGCGGCCCGCTCGTGGCGACATGAGCGGGCCGTGCCGTTTCCGGTGAAACCGAAAACGACAAATCGGTACAGTACGCTTTTCATTCCGCGATCCCGACAAGCCGCAACCATGCCCAAGCCCACCTCCCTCTGCGTCTACTGCGGCTCAAGCGCCGGCAAACATCCCGAATACGCCGAGCTGGCGCGCGCCTTCGGTGCCGAGATGGCCCGGCGCGGCATCGCGCTGGTCTACGGTGGCGGCAACGTGGGCCTGATGGGCCTCGTTGCCGACGCGGTGCTGGCCGGCGGTGGCAAGGTCGTGGGGGTGATCCCGCGCCAGCTGGTGGAGCGCGAGGTGGCGCACAAGGGGCTCACCGAGCTGGTGGTGGTGGACACCATGCACCAGCGCAAGACGCGCATGTACGAGTTGTCCGACGCCTTCGTCGCCCTGCCCGGCGGCTTCGGCACCATGGACGAAATGTTCGAGATGCTGACCTGGGCCCAGCTCGGCCTGCATCGCCATCCCTGCGCCTTCCTCGATGCGCGCGGCTACTACCGCGAGTTGCGCGCGATGATGGATCACATGGTGGCCGAAGGCTTTGTGCAGGCCGGCCAGCGCGACAGCCTCTGGTTCGGCGATTCCATGCCCGCGCTGTTCGACTGGATGGCGCACTACGACGGCGGCGACGCCACCCGCGTGATCGGCCCGTCCAGCATCAAAGCCTGAGTGGAGAAAACCTCGTGACCCGTTTCCACGCCTTCCGCATCCACAACGACGACGCCGGCTACCGCGCCGGCATCGAGGAAAT
The DNA here is from genome assembly GCF_044904705.1 of Dyella agri. Lineage (NCBI taxonomy): Bacteria > Pseudomonadati > Pseudomonadota > Gammaproteobacteria > Lysobacterales > Rhodanobacteraceae > Dyella > Dyella agri. The sequence goes on along the minus strand of NZ_JADIKL010000005.1, from coordinate 173,645 downwards.
CGGCACCGATGCGCTGACACCCGGCGAGGTGCTGATCAAGGTCGCGTACTCCTCGGTCAACTACAAGGATGCGCTGGCCGGCACCGGCAAGGGCAAGATCCTGCGCCACTATCCGCTCAACGGCGGCATCGACGTGGCCGGCCACGTGGTCGCCTCCTCCGACCCCGCCTTCAAGGAAGGCGACGCGGTGCTGTGCACCGGCAGCGGCCTTTCTGAAACCCGCGACGGCGGCTATGCGGAATACGCGCGGCTGGACGCGCGCTGGACGATCCCGCTGCCGCAGGGGCTTGGCCTGCGCGAAAGCATGATCCTCGGCACCGCCGGCTTCACCGCCGCGCTGGCGCTGGTGCACATGCTGGACAACGGCCAGACGCCCGCACTCGGCCCGATCGCCGTCACCGGCGCCAGCGGCGGCGTGGGCCAGCTCGCCATCGACATCTTCAGCCGCGCCGGCTACGCGGTGCATGCGATCAGCGGCAAGGCCGCGCATTTCGACTTCCTCAAGTCGCTGGGCGCCGCCGAGTGCATCGATCGCCACGCGCTCGCTTTCAGCGGCAAGCCGATGGATTCGGTCCGCTTCGGCGGTGCGCTGGACAACGTGGGCGGCGCAATGCTGGCCGGCCTGCTGCCGCTGGTCGCGCCCTACGGCAATGTGGCGATCTGCGGCAACGCCGGCGGCATCGCCTTCGACAGCACGGTGATGCCCTTCATCATCCGCGGCGTGAACCTGCTTGGCGTGGCTTCGGCCGGTACGGCCCGCCCCGTGCGCGAGCGCGTCTGGCAGCACCTGGCCGGCGACTGGAAGCCACGCCACCTGGAACGCATCGCCACCCGCGAGGCGACGCTGGACGAGCTGCCCGACGTGTTCGCGCGCATGCTGGACGGCGACTCCTTCGGCCGCACCGTGGTGCGCGTCGCCGGCGACTGATCCAGCAGGCCCGTCGGGCTCCCGGCTTGGAAGCACCGCCCCGCCGGCATAGAATCCACTGAAACAACAAGGGGACCCCCACCTTATGGCACGCATCCTGATCGTCGACGACTCGCCGTCGCAGCTCCTCGGTCTGAAACGCATCGTCGAGAAGCTCGGTCACGAGACCCTTACCGCCGAAGATGGCGCCGCCGGCGTCGAGGTGGCCAAGCGCGAGATCCCCGACCTGATCCTGATGGACGTGGTGATGCCCAACCTCAACGGTTTCCAGGCCACCCGCACGATCAGCAAGGACGCCAGCACGGCGCACATCCCGGTAGTGCTGGTGACCACCAAGGATCAGGAAACCGACAAGGTGTGGGGCATGCGCCAGGGTGCGCGCGCCTACGTCACCAAGCCGATCAAGGAAGAGGAGCTGGTGGCCACGCTGAAAGAACTGCTGCCGGCCTGAACCAGCCTGCCTGCTTCTACGAAGAACGGCGCCTCACGGCGCCGTTCTCGTTATGCAGCTGCCATCCATGGCGGTTTTCCGCTCAGTGGCGGGGATCGTAATCGGCGAACTGCGCGCGCAGCGCCTCGTAGGCCTCGCGCTGCTCGTCGCTGGCGGCCGCCGGAGTGCGGATCGACACTTCCACCAGCTGGTCGCCGGGATGCGCTCCCGGCATGCCGCGCCCCTTCAGGCGCAGCTTGCGCCCCGACTGCGAACCGGCCGGAATGCGCAGCTCCACCGTGCCGGCCAGGGTCGGCACAGGCACCGTCGCACCCAGCGCCGCTTCCCACGGGCTGACCGGTAGCACGTGCAGCACGTTGTGGCCCTCCAGCTTGAAGCGCGCATCGTCGCGGATGCCCACCTCCAGCAGCAGGTCGCCATTCGGGCCGCCGTGACCGCCGGGATGGCCCTGCCCCGCCAGCCGGATCACCTTCCCCGGCTGGATGCCGGCGGGGATCTTCACCTCCAGCACGCGCTCCTCGCCGTGGCCGTCATGCAGGGACAGCCGGGTACGGCCACCGTCGAACGCAGTCTGCAGATCGATCTCTACCCTGGCCTGTACGTCTTGGCCGCGCCGCGCGCGCGGCTGGCCGCGCTGGCCATGGCCGCCGGCCGAGCGGCCGAACAGGCTTTCGAAGAAATCGCTGAAATCGCCATCGCCGCCGAAATCGAAGTTCTGCCCCTGCCCCTGGCCCCAGCCCGGCGGCGGCCGGAACTGTTCTCCGCCGCGATAGCCGCCGGCGCGCAGCTGGTCGTAGGCGCGCCGCTTCTCGGCGTCCAGCAACACCTCCTGTGCCTCGTTCGCGGCCTTGAATTTCTCCTCGGCCCCGGCTTCCTTGTTCTTGTCCGGGTGGTACTTGCGCGCCAGCTTGCGATAGGCGGTCTTGATCTCCGCCTCGCTGGCCTCGGGCTTCACGCCCAGGGTCTCGTAATAGTCTTTGAATTCCACTGGCACTCCTCACGCCCATGTCGCAGGGCGGCCGCCACCACGCCAAGCGGCCCACGGCGGATCATCGTCCGCCGCGGGCCGCACCTGCAAGTTCCGGGTCGCTCAGTGGCTGGTGTCGATCACGATACGGCGCGGCGCGCTCTCGGCCTTCTTCGGCACCACGATCTCAAGCACGCCGTGCCGGTTGCTGGCGGTGATCCGCTCGGCATCGACGCTGTCCGGCAGGACGAAGCGACGGTGGAACGGGCCGTCCGGCCGCTCCTGCCGCGAGAACCGCCCGGATGCATCGGCCGGCTCGGCCGCACGCACACCGCCGATCGACAGCACGTTGCGGTCCATGTTCACCTCGATCGTCGCGGGATCGATGCCGGGGACGTCGGCGCGGATCACGAAGCGCTCGCCCTCCTCGCGGATGTCGACACGCGGCGCCCAGGCGGCAACGCCGGCCGGCTGGCTGCCGTCGGACTCAGCGAGGCGGTCGAAGGCATGGTGGAACGCCCGCGCGTCGCGCGGCAGGCCCCACATCACATGATGGCTCAGGCTCATCGGGAAACTCCTCTTGTTGGATTGCGGCACGCTGCCGCCTGCCAGCAGAGATAGGTGCGCCCGACTGCGATTCAAGGCGACAAGGCGATGCCGCAACCGCTAGCATCGGCAGGTTGCCAATGCTTCAGGGAATCCGTCATGAGCATCCAGATCGGCCAGCCGCTGCCCGACACCGAGATCAAGGCCATCGACGACGGCCGCATCGAAACCGCCCGCACCGGCGCGCTGTTCGCCGGGCGCAAGGCGGTGCTGTTCGCCGTTCCCGGTGCCTTCACCCCGACCTGCTCGGAAAAGCACCTGCCGGGCTACGTGCAGCATTACGACGCGTTCCGCGCCCGCGGCCTCGCGGTCTATTGCCTGGCCGTCAATGATGCCTACGTGATGCAGGCCTGGGCGGCCGCGCAGAACGTGCCCTCCGGCCTGCTGCTGCTCGCCGACGGCAATGCCGACTTCACCCGCGCGCTGGGACTGGAACGGGATGGCAGCGCCTACGGCATGGGCTTGCGCGCACGCCGCTTCGCGCTGTACGCGGAAGACGGCGTGGTGCGCCAGCTGCACGTGGAAGCGCCGGGCGAGTTCCGCGTATCCGGCGCGGAGGCGATGCTGGCGGCGCTCGGCGGCTGAAGGCTGCCGCCGGCAGCCGCAGCACGGTGTACAGTCCGTGCCAGCACGGCACAGCATCAGCCCGCCGTGCCATCCGCCGCCACCGAAGGGGACTGCCATGCGATACGCCCTGTTCGACAGCCGCCGCGACGAACTGCTCCTGCTCGCGCGCATCCTGCTGATGGTGCTGTTCGTGCTGTTCGGCTGGAGCAAGTTCACCGACTACGGCGGAACCAGCGCCTACATGGCGGCCGAAGGCCTGCCGCTGCCTGCACTGGCCGCGGTCGTGGTCATCCTGATGGAATTCTTCGTCGGCCTGGCGATCGTGCTCGGCTTCTGGACACGGCCGCTGGCGCTGCTGCTGGCCTTGTACACGCTGGGTACGGCGCTGATCGGGCACCACTACTGGACGATGGCCGGTGTCGAGCGCATGGCCAACATGATCAACTTCTACAAGAACCTTTCGATCATCGGCGGCCTGTTGCTGCTGTGCCTTACCGGTCCCGGCAAGTATTCGATCGATCGCCGCTAGCCATCCCCGCGCGACAGTCTCTGCAGGACGCTCAGAAATCCCGGCTGCCGCTCAGCAGCACGCTGCGCCCTCGGTGCAGCGGCACGAAAACTTCGTTGAAATCGGCGTCATACAGCTTGCGGTCGAACACATTGCGCACACCCAGCGTCACGCGCCAGCGCGTGGCCTGGTAGGACACGTTCGCATCCGTGCGGGCCTGCCCCGGTATGGCGAAATACGCCGAGCCGTCCGATAGCTGGCCGCGGCTGGCGCTACGCGCCAACACACCGCCGGCAATGCCCCAGCCGCGCAACATGCCGCCCTGGAAACGGTAGCTGGTCCACAGGTTGAAATGCTGCCTTGGGGTACCGGTGGGCAACGAACCGTCGTGGTTGCGCACCATCGCGTCGGTGTAGGCGGCGCTCAAGTCCAGCCCTGGCACAGGGTTGCCGTTGAACTCCAGTTCGACGCCGCGATTGGTCTGCCCCGGGCCGGGGATGCCGTAGTACGGCGGCTTGGGCGAGCTGAGATCCGTGCTGTGATTGAGCATGATGCGGTAGGCCGCGACAGTGAGCATCGCCCGCTGGTCGAACAGCATCAGCTTCGCTCCCGCCTCCAGCTGGCGCGAGCGGGTGGGCAGCAGCGGCTGGCCGTTCTTGTCCAGCACCGTGTCCGCCTGGAAGCCGCTGGTGGCGCTGGCATACAGCGACAAGGCCGGCGTGAGCCGGTAAAGCAGGCCGGCGTTCGGCACCCACTGCGACTTGTGCTCGGTCGTCGCGTTACCGGCGGCATTCAGGGCGATGATCTCGTACGTGGTGCGCCGCAAGGCCAGCAACGCATTCCAGCGCCCGCCCAAGGCGATCTGATCCTGCACGAACAACGCATGGTCGATCGCCCACGGGTCGCCGGGCGCATGGGAGGGGAAACCCGCGCCCGGGCCGGTTACCGACGCCACCGGCGGCAACGGCGGACTGGTGAACAGGTTGTAGCTGGATTGCGGAAGCTGGCCGAATATATCGTCGACGGCGCCGGACATGGCCCGCGAATAATCGAAACCCGCGACCAGCACGTGGCGGACCGCATCGCTGCCGAAGCGCCCCACGACATCGTTCTGCAAGGTATAGAACGCGTCGCTGTAGCGGTACCGCTCGGCCATCGCGCTGGCGTCGCCGTTCGGCGAGAAATCGAAGAGGTTCCATTCCCGCACGCTGGAGTCCTGGCGCACGTACTGGCCGCGGCTGCGGAACGTCCAGACTGAGTCGAAGCGATGCTCGAACGCATACGACAAACGGGTGGTGCGGAACAGCGAACGATCGTCCGGGTTGCCGATCATCAGGCCGGGTGGCGTGATGCTTGAAAGCGAGCCATCCAGCATCACCGCATAGTCCGGAATCGGCTGGCGCCGCACGATCTGCTCGACGGACACCACCAGCTTGTTCGCCCCGTCGCGCCAGCCGATCGACGGCGCCAGGTAGCCATCGCGCTGGCCATGCCGGCCTTGCCTGCTGCGATCGGCGTATTCGCCAGAGGCGACCAGGCGATACGTCCAGTGCCCGCTCCCGCCGAGCGGGCCGCCGAGGTCGACGCCCACCTGGCTGTCGCCGTACTGGCCGAACGAAACATCGAGACGTCGCACCGGCAGCGCCGTCGGCTGCTTCATGACGAGATTGATCAGGCCGCCGAAATTGTTGCTGACCGAGGCATCGCCGATGATCGCCTGGGGGCCTTTCAGCACTTCCACCCGTTCGATGCCGATCAGCGGCGGGAAATCGCCGTAGGACACGATGCTGTTCGGCAAACCGTCGATCATGCCGTTGCCGACCTGGAAGCCGCGCACCAGGAACACCGGCAACGCATCCGAGCCGTCGAGGTATTCCACGCCGGCCACATTGCGCACGGCCTCGGCCACAGTGCGGGCTTGCTGCGAATCCAGCAGGTCGTGCGGCACCTCGCTTACCGAGGCCGGCAAGTCGAGCAGATCGGTGTCGATGCGCGTGGCTCCCCGGCCCACATCGACCAGGTAACCGCCAGCGTCGACCACGCCGATGGCAACCACCGGTGCCAATTGCCGGACGTCGGCCGGCGCCTTGGCATGTCCCGCCGCTTGCGTGCCGGCAGGCAGCGGTTTCACTACCACCGTGCCGGCATCGACGAAGCTGTAGGTGAGCCCGGTGCCCTGCAGCAGGCGTTCGAGCGCCGCCGCCGCCGTGCTGTCGCCGCTGACTCCCGGCGAACGCACGGCGTCGACTACGCCGCCGGCGGTGAGCACCTGCACGTTCGCCTGTTGGCCGAACGCGATCAGCGCCGTGGAAAGCGCCTGCGGCGGTATCGCAAAACGCAGGCTCGCCGCGGCGGCGGCATGGCCCGGCGTGGCCACGGCACCGAGCGCAGCCATCGGCAAAAGGCACCCAATGGCTGGCAGCAGGCCGAGCCGGCTCATGGCATCCGCTTGTCCCGAATGAAAGCGACAAGTGTGGCATGGGCCGAGTGCCAATGCAGCGGATTTTTCGCCGGAGGGGCCGCTGCCGATCAAGCCGCAGCGGCCGCCCCGATCAGCGCCGTGGCGAGGCCTTGCTGGCGGAAAGCGTCACGGCGTGTTCGCCCATGTCCACCTGCAGCGGGAACACCTGGGGCAAGGCGTGCAGCCAGCTATCGATCTCGTCGGTCCTGACCGTGCCGGTAAAGCTGAAACCGGCCAGGCCGCTGCCGTCCAGCCGCACCGGCCGGCGGCTGTAGCGATTGACGTTGGCGATCACCACGGCCAGCGGTTCGCCGACGAACTCCAGCCGGTCGCTGCGCCAGCCGGTTGCCTGCTCCGGCGTAACCGTACCGACGCTCAACGCTTGCGCAACCGGATCCCAGGCCACGCGCTGACCGGCTCCGGCATCCACGCCGCGGCCTGTTGCCGCGCCGCCCTGCCCGGTGACGCGTACCTCGCCCTGGGTCACCGCCACCGCCACCTCGCGCCCGGTGCGGCGCACGTCGAAGGCCGTGCCGATGTCGCGCACAGTGATGTCGCCGGCACCGACCTCGAAGGGACGCCGTGCATCGTGCACCACCTGGAAGTACGCCTCGCCTGCCTCCAGCACCACGTGGCGCTGGTCGCGGCTGAAGCGCACGCTGAGGCGGCTGGCGCCACCCAGCGCCACCTTGCTGCCGTCCGCCAGCACGATGTCGCGGTTCTGTCCGGTCGCGCTCGCATAGATCGCCGGCGCCGCCATATCGCCCGCAAGGCGTCCCCAGACCAGGAAACCCGCACCGACCGCCACCGCCACCACGGCAGCCGCTGCGGCCAGCGGCTGCCAGCGCCGGGGCGGTGTGGCGGCGAATGCGAATTCGTCCAGCAGCCGGCGACGCGCGGCCGTGTCCAGCGTGCCCAGCCGTTCGCCGAACGCGCTGACGTATTCGAAGGCCGCCAGATGGCGGTCATCCTGCGCCGTCCAGTCCAGCCATTGCTCCGTGGTGGCCTCGGCACCGTGCGGATCGCGCAGGCGCGTCCACCAGTCGGCTGCGGCCAGCAATACTTGTTCGTCAGGATGTTGGGGGGTGTTGGCCATCACGGCATCTCCCTTTCTTCGACCCGCGTGCGGCAATGAGCCAATGCGCGCGTGACGTGGTAGCGCACCATGCGGGCGCTGAGTTTCATGGATTGCGCGATTGCTTCGAAATCGCGCCCCTCGATCGCGTGCAACACAAACGCGCGGCTGGTCTTGGCCGGCAATTCGCGCAGCGCCGCGTGCAGTTCACGCCACTGTTCGGCCACCACGACCTGGCGCTCGGGTACTGGCGCCAGGTGCAGTTCCGGCTCCGGTTCCAGGTGCTCGACCGGGCCCCCCTCGCGCAGCTTGCGCATGCGCAGCCGGTCGACCGCGAGGTTCCCCGCGATGCGGAACAGGAAGGCACGCAGGGAATCGATCTGTTCGGGATGTTCCAGCGTGAGCATGCGTACGTAGGCTTCCTGCGCCAACTCCTGCGCGTCGGCCAGCGAGCCGAGCCGGCATTGCAGGAATGCCAGCAGCGCGCGGTTGTGTTCGCGGAACAGCGCAGCGACCCGGGACGCATGCCCGGGCAGCGTTGCGACGTCGGCAATGGGGTCTGTTTGGTTCATGAGGCTTCCACACAAACTCCCTGGAACAGATGACGGGAACCCGATACTTCGGGCTGTTGCACACGCAATCGATGCAGCTCCGGCGGCGTACCCAGCGCCTCGAGCAGCATGCGTTCGGCGTCCATGCGCAAAGCTTCGCGCTTGCGGAACGCGGAACGGTGCTGGCTCGGCACGTCGGCCACGGTCTTGCGCTCCGGCTGCACCGGCAACTCGTACCAGCCGCCGTCGACCGCCCTGCCCTGCTGCTCCTGCCAGAACGCATCGTAATCCGCCACGAAGCGGCGGCGTGCATTGCACAGGGGGTGTACTGCATTCCCGACCGCCAGCAACCGTGTCATGCCCCAGTGTCGCGCCAGCTCCTGGACCAGCGCCAGCATCAGGCACTTCGGGCGCATGCCGTGCATATGGCGCGTCAACTCGCGCACCGCTTCCTTGGCCGTGGCGCCAACCGGCCCCTGGATGCAGCCGATCGCCAGGGTCGGGTGCTCGTCGATCACCGTGACCACGATGCGGTACAGCGGATTGCCGAGTTCGTCGGCGAGCTGGATGCACAGCTCGCCCTCGCAACCAAGGAAGATCGGCGGCCGCAGGCTCAGGATCAGCCGGCTGCCGTCCTTCAGCTCGAGCAAGCCCAGCGGCGCGCCGCCCTCGGCGTAGATGGCGCGAAACAGCGGCACGGGCATGACCGCGAGCAAGTGTCGGTAATGCTGCTGGATCGCTCGCAGGCGCTGCTGGCGCCCCCAGCTCAGGTTGATATAGCGGTGCAGGTGGCGTTCCAGCATGCGCGGATCGCGGCGCCGGAACGCCTGCAACGCCGGCTGGCTTTCGATGAAAGCCAGATGCTTGGTGTGTTGCCGGAACATCAGCAGGCTGCGGGCCATGTATTTGGCCGCCAGCAGCGCACGCTTGCCCACGTCGCCGCGCCAGTCGAAGCGGTCACGCAGCGAACGAAACAGACTCGCCGCCATCAGCGAGCCAGCGGATTCCGTCGGCTCGTGGCGGTACCAGTCGCGATGGATGACCAGCAGCTCAGGAGCGGCAGCATGCCGCTTCGCCAGCCAGTCGGCCATCGGCACGACGCTGGCCGCATCGCGCAGGGAGGGTTGCATTTTGTCCAAGATCATCGACCCGCATCAATTACGTCAGCTACAGGACGTTTGCGGCCATGAAAATTGAAATGCCCGGGGTGCGATCACCCGCTTTTCATGCGAAAAGCCCCGGACCAGGCCGGGGCTTTTCGTCGTGCCTTGCGCTGCCGGACGGGATCAGCTTTCGTCCGCGCCCGTTTCCGGCGCCGCGGTACCTTCGGGCGATGCATCCCCGTTGGCCTCCCCGGCTTCCTCGCCGTTCTCTTCTTCGGCCTCCAGCCGCACCACGCTGACCAGCGACTCCTCGGTCGGCAGGCGGATCAGGGTGACGCCCTGCGCGATGCGGCCGACCTTGGCGATTTCCGCAGCGCGCGTGCGCACCAGGGTGCCCTGGTCGGAGATCAGCATGATCTCGTGCGTTTCGTCGAGGGAGACGGCACCGACCAGGTTGCCATTGCGTTCGGAGCACTGGATGCCGATGACGCCCTGGATGCCGCGGCCCTTGCGCGGATACTTCGACAACGGTGTGCGCTTGCCGTAGCCGCGTGCGGTCGCGGTAAGCACGTAGGTCTCCGACGGCGACACGGACCCTTCGGCCAGATCCTCCGCCTCGTCCGCCTCGTCGTCGCCAGCGGCCTGCTCGGCCGCATGCTCCACCACGAGCAGAGACACGACCTGCGCCCCTTCGGCAAGACGGATACCGCGCACGCCGGTGGCGGTGCGGCCCATGACGCGCACTTCGCCCTCGGCGAAACGCACGGCGCGGCCGTTGGAGGCGAACAGCATCACGTCGCTGTTGCCGTCGGTGAGTTCCACGTTGACCAGCGCGTCGCCCTCGTCGAGGTTGATCGCGATCTTGCCCTTCTGCAGCTGGAACGCGAATTCGCTGAGCGGGGTCTTCTTCACCGTACCCTGCCTGGTGGCGAAGAACACGTAGCGGTCCTCGCCGTATTCGCGCACCGGCAACACGGCCTGCACCTTCTCGCCCGCGGCCAGCGGCAGCAGGTTGATGATGGGCTTGCCGCGCGCGCCCGCACCCGCCTCAGGCATCTGGTAGACCTTGAGCCAGTACACGCGGCCGGTGCTGGTGAAGGTGAGCAGCGTGTCGTGGGTGTTCACCACCCACAGCCGCTCGACGAAATCCTCGTCCTTCAGCGCGGAGGCGGAACGCCCCTTGCCGCCACGGCGCTGGGCGCGGTACGTGCTGGCCGGCTGACGCTTGATGTAGCCGCTGTGCGACAGCGTGACGACCATGTCTTCCGGCGCGATCAGGTCGAGGACGTTCAAGTCCTCCTGCGAATGCTGGATCTCGGTGCGGCGCGCGTCGCCGAACTCGTTCTTGACCGTCTCCAGTTCCTCGCGGATCACCGCAAGCAGGCGCTCGGGGTTCTCCAGGATCTCGATCAGGCCGCGGATGGTTTCCAGGATCTCGCGGTATTCGTCGGAGAGCTTCTCCTGCTCCAGGCCGGTGAGGCGGTGCAGGCGCATCGCCAGGATTTCCTGGGCCTGCACCTCGGAGAGCTGGTAGCCCTCGGGCTTGAGGCCGTCGCGCGGGTCCATGTCCTCCGGCCGCGAAGCCTCGGCGCCGGTGGCGGCGAGCAGCGCGCCCACCATGCCCGGCTGCCACTTGCGCGCCAGCATGCGTTCGCGCGCTTCCTGCGGCGAAGCCGAGGTCTTGATCAGCTCGATCATCTCGTCGATGTTGGCGAGCGCGACAGTGAGGCCTTCCAGGATGTGGGCGCGGGCGCGGGCCTTGCGCAGCTCGAAGATGGTGCGGCGGGTCACCACCTCGCGGCGGTGGCGGATGAAGGCCTCGAGGATGTCCTTGAGGTTCAGCAGGCGCGGCTGGCCGTCCAGCAAGGCCACCATGTTGATGCCGAAGGTGACCTGCAGCTGGGTCTGCTGGAACAGGTTGTTCAGCACCACGTCGGCCATCGCGTCCTTGCGGATCTCGATGACGATGCGCATGCCGTCCTTGTCGGACTCGTCGCGCAGCTCGCTGATGCCTTCGAGCTTCTTTTCCTTGACCAGTTCGGCGATCTTCTCGATCAGCCGCGCCTTGTTCACCTGGTAGGGCAGCTCGTGGACGAGGATGGTCTCGCGCCCATTGCTCTCGGTCTCGATCTCGGTCTTGGCGCGCACCAGGATGCGGCCGCGGCCGGTGCGGTAAGCCTCGACGATACCGGACGAGCCGTTGATGATGCCGGCGGTCGGGAAATCCGGACCCGGGATGTAGTGCATCAGATCGGCGATCGACAGGGTCGGCTCGTCGATCAGCGCGATGGTGGCGGAAACCACCTCGTTGAGATTGTGCGGCGGCACGTTGGTCGCCATGCCCACTGCGATACCCGCCGAACCGTTGATCAGCAGGTTCGGCACGCGGGTGGGGAGTACCAGCGGCTCGTGTTCGCTCTCGTCGTAGTTCGGACCGAAGTCGACAGTGTCCTTGTCGATGTCGGCCAGCAGCTCTTGCGTGAGGCGTGACATGCGCACTTCGGTGTAACGCATGGCGGCGGCATTGTCGCCATCGACCGAACCGAAGTTGCCCTGGCCGTCGACCAGCATGTAACGCAGCGAAAACGGCTGCGCCATGCGCACGATGGCGTCGTAGACCGACGAGTCGCCGTGCGGGTGGTATTTACCGATCACGTCGCCGACCACGCGGGCCGACTTCTTGTAGGGCTTGTTCCAGGCGTTGCCCAGCTCGTTCATCGCGAACAGCACGCGGCGGTGCACCGGCTTCAGGCCGTCGCGCACATCCGGCAGCGCGCGGCCTACGATCACGCTCATCGCGTAGTCGAGATAGCTCTGGCGCATCTCGTCTTCGATGTTGACGCGGATGACTTCTTTGGCGAGTTCTGCCATCAATCGGCTTCCCTGATGAGCGAGGAGGAGCGCACCGCACGCATGCCCGCGGGCGCATGAAAATCAACCGGTCGAGTGTAGCACGACCCCACCATTTCCGCCCGCCGAAAGGCGAAAACTAAGCTTTATGTTTCAACACCTTGCGCAATGATTGCGCATGCCGTGCAAGACCCGCGTGCGCACGGCTCCGCCGGCACGCCGCGGAGGCCGTTTTCAAGCGCCGAACAGCGCCCGCATCGAGGCTTCGTCCGGCCGCTCGATCACGCCGCGCTCGGTGACGATGGCGTCGATCAGGCTGGCCGGCGTGACGTCGAACACCGGGTTCCACGCTTCGGCGCCTTCGACCACCACGCGCCGGCCGCCGATACCCAGCAACTCGGCCGGGTCGCGCAATTCGATCTCGATCGCCTCGCCCGAGGCCGTCGCCATGTCCACCGTGGAGGACGGCGCCGCGACCATGAACTTCACGCCGTGGTGCTTCGCCGCGATCGCCAGCTGGTAGGTGCCGATCTTGTTCGCGGTGTCGCCGTTCGCGGCAATCCGGTCGGCGCCCACGATCACCCACTGCACCGCCCCCGACTTCATCAGGTGCGCGGCGGCCGAATCGGCAATCAGCCGGGCGGGAATACCGTCACGCACCAGCTCGTACATGGTGAGCCGCGCGCCCTGCTGCCAAGGCCGCGTCTCGCCCGCGAAGACATTGGCAATCCGCCCCTGCGCCACGCCGGCGCGGATCACGCCCAACGCGGTGCCGAAGCCCGCGGTAGCCAGCGAGCCGGTGTTGCAATGGGTGAGCACGCCCGAGCCTGACGCGATCAACGCAGCGCCCAGCTCGCCCATGTGGCGGTTCGCCGCCAGATCCTCGTCCTGGATCGCCTGCGCCTCGCGTTCCAGCGCAGGCGCATCGGCGCCCGCGGCAATACGCGCCTTCATGCGATCCAGCGCCCACATCAGGTTCACCGCGGTAGGCCGCGCCGCGCGCAATTGCGCCAGTGCGGCATCCAACGGCGCGCCCTGTTGCGCCGCCAGCACCACGCCCCACGCTGCGGCGATGCCGATGGCCGGGGCGCCACGCACGGCGAGATCCCTGATGGCCTGCGTCACGGCGGCGGCATCGCGGCAATCGATCCAGCGCTCCTCCTGCGGCAACAGGCGCTGATCGAGCAAACGGAGGTGGTCGCCGCGCCATTGCACGGCGCGGACGCGGTCGTAACGGTCGTAATCCATCGGAATGTTCGTATCGTGAAACGGTGGGAAATCAGGGCGATTCCGGCATCACCAGCCAGAAAATCAGATAGATCAGGATGCCCGAGCCGCCCAGCAGGGTGAGGATGATCCAGGCTACCCGTACCAGGGTCGGGTCCCAGCCAAGGTATTCGGCGATGCCGCCGCAGACACCGGCCAGCATGCGGTTCTGGCGGGAACGGCAGAGACGTTTTTCCATGCTCGTGAATCCTGGTGGAAAGAGGGTCAGTCGCGCGCGCGCAACCACTGGTGGATCGCTGGCGGCACGTCGCGTTGCGCACGGCCGGAGACGTAGATGCCGATGTGACCGCCCTTGAACGCCAGCTCGGTGTAGTCGGTGGTTCCCACCCGCCGACCCAGCGCGCGCGAGGCATCGGGTGGCACCAGGTGATCCTGCTCGGCATAGATGTTCAGCACCGGCTGGCTGAGCATGCCCAGATCCACCTCGCGGCCGCCGATGACCAGGCCGCCCTTCACCAGCTTGTTGCCCTGGTAGAAGTCTTTGATGAACTGGCGGAAGGCCTCGCCGGCCTGGTCGGGCGAATCGAAGATCCAGCGCTCCATGCGCAGGAAATTCTCCAGCTCCACCGGCTTGTCGAGGATGTCGACCAGGCCTACGTACTTCTGCTGGTTCAGCCGCACTGGCTTGAGCGTGAGGTAGACCCAGTTCATCAGCATCGCCGGCACGTTGCCGAGGGTGTCGACGAACAAGTCCGCGTCCAGTTCGCGGCACCAGTGCGAAAGCATGTTGTCCGGCGTCTGGAAGTCCACCGGCGTGACCATCGTGACCAGGTTCTTCACCTTGTCCGGATACATCGCGCCGTAGCACAGCGAGAACGCGCCGCCCTGGCAGATGCCGAGCAGGTTGATCGCGCCCAGGCCATGGCGCCCGCGCACCGCATCCACGCAGCGGTCGAGATAGCCGTTGAGATAGTCGTCCAGCGTCAGCCAGCGGTCGGCGCCGTCGGGGTAGCCCCAGTCGATGAGGTAGACATCCTCGCCCTGCGCCAACAGGTTGCGCACCAGCGAGCGGTCGGGCTGCAGGTCGGTCATCCACACCGTGTTGACCAGCGCGTAGACGATCAGCGTAGGTGTCCTTGCGGTCGGCGCGCGGTCCCCCCGCATATGCCAAAGCTTCAGCTTGTCCTCGGCGTAGACCAGCTCGCGCGGCGTGTTGGCATAGCCGGGTTCGCTCATGCCGCGCAACTGGCCCATGCCGGCGCTGAGCTTGCGCTGGAACGCGCCGATCTCCTGCATCAGCCGGGCCGGATCGAGATGGAGCGGAGTATCCATGGGCACGCCTCAGCGCTTGCGCGAACGGGTGGTGGACGAAGCCGGCTTGCCGCGCGCCGGCGTCTTCACGGCAACCGCTGCGCGCTTGGCCGCCGGCTTGGGCTTCGCAGTCGATACCGCCGGCTGCGCCGTCATGGCGGCCAGGTCGCGCTTCAATGCCGCCACCTCGCGGCGCAGCGCGAGGATTTCCGCACCGGCGTCGCTTGCGCCCTGCTTGCGCAGGTCGCGGCGCACCTGCTGCAGGCGCTCGCCCAGCGAAGAAACTTCTTCGCGAGTGGGCAGGCCCAGCTCGCGGCACAGCTGGCCGGTCTGGCGCTGCTGCAGCTGACGCACGCGCATCTGCGTGTTGACCATCTCGCCGTAAGCCGCGCGGAACTCGTCGGACAGCGCAACCTCGGCATAGGCCTCCTCGGCGGCGTCCACCCACAGGTCGTACAGCGCCTTGAGCGATTCGATCGGCGGACTCGCCGCATTGCGTTGCGCAAGCCGTGCCTGCAGGCGCTCCAGTCCTTGCGCGTTCGCGCGCTGGATCAGATCCTGGTAGCGCGCGTTCGCCTCCAGCGCCGCCTGGATCGCGGCCGCCAGCTCCTGCTGCTGCATCAGCTGCTCGCGATGCAGGCCAAAGCCCGGTACCGGGCCATTCGCAGCACCCGGCATCGCGAACCCGCCGGCTTGCACCGATTGCAGCCAAGCTTGCCACTGCTGCACGAAGCCCTGCGCGGCAGCGTTGTCGATGCCGTTGAAAGCCTGGGTGAACGGTTGGTTGCCGGAGCCCGCCCATGCCTTCAGCAAGGTCTGCCAGTCCGCACCGGGCTGGCTGGCACCGGCTGCCGCCACGCCCTGCATCCAGTCGAAGCATCCCCTCAAACCGGCCAGCGTGCGCTCCAGCGCTTCATTGCCGGCCGGCGGCGGCGCGGCGGCGGGTGGCGGTTGCAGCTGGCGCAGCCATGCATCCCAGGATTGCTGGGCGAGCACCTGCCAGTCCTTGATGAAATCGCCTGTCTGTCCGCTCATCACGCATCCTCGTCCACCGACGTTCGCATCGTAGCAAAAGCGTGTTGCAGCATGGCTTGTGCGATCGTCCCTGATCGTGGGAATCGAACGGGCAACCATCCTCGGCTGCATCGTCCCTGGTCGTGGGGGCCGAACGTGCGGCCGTCCGTGACCGCCTCCAGAAACGAACGAGGCCCGGCAATGCCGGGCCTCGTTCGCGTCGCATGCGACTCAGACTTGGGCTGCTCAGCCCTCGCCCTCGGCCACCGCCTTCATGGACAGGCGGATACGACCCTGCTTGTCCACTTCCAGCACCTTGACCTTGACGATGTCGCCTTCCTTGAGCTTGTCGGAAACCTTCTCGACGCGCTCGTTGGAGATCTGCGACACGTGCACCAGGCCGTCCTTGCCCGGCATGATGGTGACGAACGCGCCGAAATCCATCAGCTTGGCGACCTTGCCCTCGTAGATGCGGCCCGGCTCGACGTCGGAGACGATCTGCTCGATGCGCTTCTTCGCCGCTTCGCCCGCGTCGCGGTTGACCGAGGCGATGATCACGGTGCCGTCGTCGTTGATGTCGATGGTGGCGCCGGTCTCTTCGGTGATCGAGCGGATGGTGGCGCCGCCTTTGCCGATGACTTCGCGGATCTTGTCCGGGTGGATCTTGATGGTGATCAGGCGCGGCGCGTACTCGCTCATCTCGGTGCGCGCGGTGCTGAGGGCCTTGGCCATCTCGCCGAGGATGTGCAGGCGGCCGCGCTTGGCCTGGGCCAGCGCCACCTTCATGATCTCCTCGGTGATGCCGTCGATCTTGATGTCCATCTGCAGGGCGCTGATGCCCTCGGACGAACCGGCCACCTTGAAGTCCATGTCGCCGAGGTGATCCTCGTCGCCCAGGATGTCCGACAGCACGACGAAGTCGCTGCCTTCCTTCACCAGGCCCATCGCGATACCGGCCACCGGCGCCTTCAGCGGCACGCCGGCATCCATCATCGCCAGCGAGGAACCGCACACCGAAGCCATCGACGAAGAGCCGTTGGACTCGGTGATTTCCGACACCACGCGCAGCACATAGGGGAACTGGTCCAGCGACGGCTTCACTGCCTGCACGCCGCGCTTGGCGAGGCGGCCGTGGCCGATCTCGCGACGCTTCGGCGCGCCGAAGCGGCCAGCCTCGCCCACCGAGAACGGCGGGAAGTTGTAGTGGAACAGGAACGGATCCTTCGACTCGCCGCCGGGCGCGTCGATGATCTGCGCGTCGCGCGTGGTGCCCAGGGTGACCACCACCAGCGCCTGCGTCTCGCCGCGGGTGAACAGCGCCGAGCCGTGGGTGCGCGGCAGCACGCCCACGCGGGCGGTGATCGCGCGCACGTCGTCGAGCTGGCGGCCGTCGATACGCACCTTGGTCTTCAGCACGCTGTCGCGCAGGGTGCGGTACTCGAGCTCGCCGAATTCCTTCGCAAGCTCGGCCTTGTCCCAGCCCTTCGCTTCGACGTCGGCCTTCAACGAGTCCATCACGTCAGCCTTGATCGCGGCGATCGCGTCGCGGCGCTGCAGCTTGTCGCGCACCTGGAAGGCGGCTTCCAGCTTGTCGCCGACGGCGCCCTTGAGCGCGGCAACCAGCGACTCGTTGCGGGCCGGCGGCTGCCAGTCCATCGACGGGCGGCTGGCTTCGGTGGCCAGCTCGGCGATCGCACGGATCGCGACCTGCATCTGCTGGTGACCGAACACCACGGCACCGAGCATCACATCCTCGGACAGCAGCTCGGCCTCGGACTCCACCATCAGCACCGCACCGGCGGTACCGGCGACGACCAGGTCCAGCTGCGAGCTGGCCAGTTCGGTGGCGGTCGGGTTCAGCAGGTACTGGCCGTTGGCGTAGCCGACGCGGGCGGCGCCGATCGGGCCCTTGAACGGGATGCCGGCGAGGCTCAGGGCGGCAGAGGCGCCGAGCAGGGCCGGGATGTCGCCGTCGATCTCGGGGTTGAGCGAGATGACCTGGGCGATCACCTGGACTTCGTTCTTGAAGTCTTCCGGGAACAGCGGGCGCACCGGACGGTCGATCAGGCGCGAGGTCAGCGTCTCCTTCTCGGTCGGACGGCCTTCGCGCTTGAAGAAGCCGCCCGGGATGCGACCGGCCGAGTAGAACTTCTCGACGTAATCGACGGTGAGCGGGAAGAAATCCTGACCTTCCTTCGCCTTGGCCGCGGCCACCGCGGTGACCAGCACTACGGTGCCACCCATGCTGACCATGACCGCGCCGGATGCCTGGCGGGCGATTTCGCCCGTCTCCAGCGTGACTTCGTGATTACCGTACTGGAATGACTTGGTTACTTTCGCCACGATGATTTCCTGCCTTTTTGAAGAGTGCGGCCATGGATGGCCGCCTCTTGATCTTTGCGTTCACGGGCGAACGCAGAACCTTTGGAGAGTGCGGCCACGGATGGCCGCCCTTTTTACTTTCGCGTTCAGGACGAACGCAAAAGTTACCTCCGGAGGCCGAGACGCTCGATCAGGCTCTGGTAACGGGCCAGGTCGCGGTCCTTGAGGTAGGCGAGCAGGCTCTTGCGGCGGTTCACCAGCTTCAGCAGGCCGCGGCGGGAGTGGTGATCCTGCTTGTGCGACTTGAAGTGGTCGGTGAGGTGGTCGATGCGGGCGGACAGCAGCGCCACCTGCACTTCGGTGGAGCCGGTGTCGTTCGGCACGCGGCCGAAGTCGGTGATGATCTTGCCGGTCTGTTCTGCGGTAAGGGACATGGTGATACCTGTTTCCTTGAAAATGCGATGCGAAGCTTGCGTTTGCGCCACCGGGAGTGACGCAAGCGCAAGCTTCGCCTGATGGATGAAAGTACTGGAATAACTTGCTTATTCTAGCGGCGGCAAGGCCCTTGCAACAAGGGCGAAAGGGGCCGAAATGGGCTGGCTCACGGCGGCGGCAGGTTGAAACCGCGCAGGATGCGGCTGCGCCCGTCCGCATCCAGCTCCAGCAGCGCCAGCAAGCCGCCGTCGCTGGCAAAGGCGGCGCGGCGCCCGGCGCCCCCGGCCACCACGATGGGCTGGCCCCGTGCGATGGCCTGGCTCTGCGCCTCGTCCAGCTGCAGTTTCGGCCAGTCGCTCAGCCCCGCCGCCACCGGCAGCAGCCAGGCCAGCAAGGCCTCGTCGCCCTGCCCGGCCGCCTGCTCCAGCTGCGCCAGCGTGACCATGCGCGGTTCGCGGAACGGCTCCACCCACAGCCGCCGCAGGGCGGTGAGATGGGCGCCGCAGCCCAGTGCCTCGCCCAGATCGACCGCCAGCGAGCGCACATAGGTACCCGAGCCGCATTCCACCTCGAAAACCAAGGTATCCGCCGTACGGGAAAGCAGTTCCAACCGGTGCACTTCGATCTCGCGCGGCGGCGCCTCCACCGCCTCGCCGCGGCGCGCCTTGACGTAGAGCCGTTCGCCGCTTTGCTTCAGCGCCGAATACACCGGCGGCACCTGGACGATGCGGCCGCGCAACGGCGCCAGTGCCGCCTCGACGGCCGCGTCGTCCAGCGCCGGCACCGGCCGATGCAGCAGCGGTTCGCCTTCGCGGTCGGCCGTAGTCGTGGTAACGCCCAGCCGGCACTCGGCCCGATAAGCCTTGCTTGCGCCGAGCAGGTTGCCGGCCAGCTTGGTGGCCTCGCCGAAGCACAGCGGCAGCAGGCCGGTGGCCATCGGATCGAGTGCGCCGGTATGGCCGCCCTTGGCGGCGCGGAACAGGCGGCGTACCGATTGCAGGGCCTCGTTGGAACTCAGGCCTTCGGGCTTGTCGAGCAGCACGATGCCGTGCAGATCGCGCCAGGCGATGCGGGGGAGCTTGCGTTCGCGGGGCATGGAACTCGGGTTACGACTCGTCGTCCGACGACGCCATGTCGCCCGCATTGCGCAGCAGCGCGTCGATGCGTTCGCCCTTGTCCACCGAGTCGTCGTACTTGAAGCGCAGCTCCGGCACCCGCCGCAACCGCATGCTGCGCGACAGCGAGCGACGGAATTCGTGCGCCAGCGTGTTGAGCGCTTTCACCGTTGCCGCCGACTGGTCGGGCAGCAGCGCGGTCACCCACACCGAGGCGAAATCGAGGTCGCGGCTCACTTCCACGTCCGACACGCTGCACGACGGCAAGCCATGGTCGCGCACCGCGGCATGCACCAGCAGACCCAGCTCGCGGCGCAGTTCGGCGCCTACGCGGTCGGTACGTTTGAAGTCACGGGAGGGCATCAGAAACTCCGAAGACGAAATCCCTTCTCCCTTCGGGAGAAGGTGCCCCGACCTGCAAACGCCTGGAGCGTTTGCGGAACGGCTTAAGCCGGCCCCGTCAGGGGTGAGCACCACGGATGGTGCGAATAAAGGGCGGATGAGGGTTCACGGCCCTGCACGAAGTTCCATGCAAGCCCTGAACCCTCACCCCACCCCCTCTCCCGAAGGGAGAGGGGGTCAAGACATTACAAGGTGCGGGCGACTTCGATCCTTTCGAAGCACTCGATCTGGTCACCGACCTTGACATCGTTGTACTGCTTCACGGCGATACCGCACTCCATGCCGTTGCGCACTTCGTCGACCAGGTCCTTGAAGCGGCGCAGCGACTCCAGCTCGCCCTCGAACACCACGGTGTTGTCGCGCAGCACGCGGATCGGCTTGCTGCGCTTGACGTGGCCTTCGACGACCATGCAGCCGGCGACCGCACCGAACTTGGAGCTGCGGAACACCTCGCGCACCTGGGCGATACCGATGATTTCCTCGCGGATCTCCACGCCCAGCAGACCCGAAGCCGCCTGCTTCACCTGGTCGATCACGTCATAGATGATCGAGAAGTAGCGCACATCCAGGCCGGCGGTGTCGATCACCTTGCGCGCCGAAGCATCGGCACGCACGTTGAAGCCGATCACCAGTGCCTTGGAGGCCGCGGCCAGCGTCGCGTCGGACTCGGTGATGCCGCCGACGCCGGCGGAAATCACGTTGACCTTGACGTTCTCGTTGCCGATCGAGCCCAGCGACTCGCGTAGCGCCTCGACCGAACCCTGCACATCGGCCTTGACCAGGATGTTGAGCGTCTGCTGCCCGGCACCCTGGCCCATCTGTGCCATGATGTCCTCGAGGCGGTTGGCCTTGCTGACCATGCGCGTCTCGCGGCGCTTCTGCTGGCGTTCGGCGGCCACCTGCTTGGCCAGTTTCTCGTCGGCCACCACCACGAAGTCGTCGCCCGCCTCCGGCACGCCGGAGAGGCCCAGCACCTGCACCGGGATCGAGGGACCGGCTTCCTGCACGGTTTTGCCGGTCTCGTCGACCAGCGCACGCATGCGGCCGTATTCGATGCCGCAGACCACGAAGTCGCCGCGCTTCAGCGTGCCCTGCTGCACCAGCACGGTGGCGACCGGACCGCGGCCCTTGTCGAGGCTGGATTCGATCACCACGCCCGAAGCCGGGCCGTCGACCACGGCGGTGAGCTCCATCACCTCGGCCTGCACCGAGATGGCGTCGAGCAGTTCGTCGACGCCCATGCCGGTCTTGGCCGACACCGGCACGAACGGCGTGTCGCCACCCCACTCTTCCGGAATCACTTCCAGGTTGCCGAGGCCTTGCTTGACGTGGTCCGGATTGGCGTCGGACTTGTCCATCTTGTTGAGCGCGACGATCAGCGGCACCTTGGCGGCGCGCGCGTGCTGCACGGCTTCTGCCGTCTGCGGCATCACACCGTCGTCGGCCGCGACCACCAGCACCACGATGTCGGTGGACTGCGCGCCGCGGGCACGCATCGCGGTGAACGCGGCGTGGCCGGGGGTGTCGAGGAAGGTGATCACGCCCTTCGGCGTCTCCACGTGGTAGGCACCGATGTGCTGGGTGATGCCGCCGGCTTCGCCCGAGGCGACCTTGGTGCGGCGGATGTAGTCCAGCAGCGAGGTCTTGCCGTGGTCGACGTGGCCCATGATGGTGACCACCGGCGGACGCGGCTCCTTCTCGCCATCCAGCTCCGCGCTCTGGGTGTGCGCGGCCAGTGCGGCTTCGGCGTTGTTGGCGTTGGCCTCGACCATCTTGTGGCCGAGCTCCTCCACCACCAGCGCAGCGGTGTCGTGATCGATGGTCTGGTTGATGGTAGCCATCACGCCCATCTTGAACAGCGCCTTGACCACCTCCGAACCCTTGACCGCCATCTTCTGCGCCAGCTCGGCGACCACGTTGGCGTCGCCCACGACGACTTCGCGCACCACCGCGGCGGTGGGACGGGTAAAGCCATGCGCACCGGCAGCCGGCGACCCGCCGCGCGCGACTTCGCGCACGGCGCCCTTGCCGGGCTTGCCACGCTTGCCGCTGGAACGGCGGGCGCGGTCGGCATCGCTCAGGTGCAGCTCGCCGCCGGCGAAACGCTTGCCGCCGACCACGTCGTCGCGGTCACGGCCGGTGCCGCTGCCGTGGCGGGCCTTGCCGCGCGCATCGCCAGACGCCGCCGGCGCGGCGGGGCGCGCGGGTGCCGGCGCGGGAGCGGGCGCAGGCGCCGGCTTGACCAGTTTTTCGCGCTTGCGCGGCTCGTGCACCTGCGGAACGATCATGCCAAGGCCGCGCGTATCGAGGCGCTGCACCACAGGCTGCGCTTCGATGGCGGGCGCAGGGCTGCCGCTTGGGGCGGCGACCGGTTCAACGGCTTCCGGCGCCGGCTCGGCGACTTCCTCGGGTTCGCTCGCGGCTTCGGCAGCAGCGGCGGCAGCCTCGGCCTCGACCTGGCGACGGTGCGCCTCGGCTTCTTCCTGGGCGCGCTGCTGTTCTTCCAGCGCGCGCTGCTGCGCTTCCTGCTTGCGTTGCTCGGCCTCGTGGCGATCCTGTTCTTCCTGCTTGCGCTGCTCGCGGGATTCGGCGAGCTTGCGCACGGCCTCCTCGCGCTCGGGCTCGGCGCTCGCTTCTTCGGCGATCACGCTGCGCTTGACGTAAGTGCGCTTGGCGCGCACCTCGACGTTGACCGTCTTGGCCGTGCTGGCTGCACCGCGGCCGCCCGGCGTGGAAACCTTGAGCTCGCCCACGGTACGGCGCCGCAGCGTGATCTGGCGCGGCGCGCTGTCGGCGACTTCCACGGCCGGCTCGTTCTTGCCGTGGGTGCGCCGCAGGAAGCCCAGCAGCTTCACCTTCTCGGTGCTGCTGATGACCTGCTCCGGATCGGAGAATTTCATGCCTGCCTCGCCAAGCTGACCCAGCAGCTTGTCGACCGGCATGCCCAGCACCTGGGCGAGTTGTTTGATCGTGACATCCGACATCGTGTTCTTTCTCCGCCGTTCCCGCGCTTGTCGTCCGTGCGGCCTGGCCTGCACGTACACCGCCATCCCTGGTGGAAGGCTTTCGGCCTTCCTCGGCGCGCCCATCCCGGGCGCGGCCGTTCGCGGTTAGCCGCCCTTCTCCAGTTGTTCGATCATCGGCGCACGTGCCGCCATGATCAGTGACGCGGCACGCTCTTCGGTCATGCCTTCGATATCGATCAGGTCGTCCACCGCCTGGTCGGCAAGATCGTCGACCGTGACCACGCCGCGAGCCGCCAGCGCATAGGCCGTGGTCTCGTCCATACCCTTCAGCTCAAGCAATTCTTCGCTGGGCTGGTGCTCGTCGATGGTCTCCTCGACGGCCAGCGCCTCGGTGAGCAGCGCATCGCGGGCGCGGGCACGCAGTTCCTCGACGATGTCCTCGTCGAAGCCCTCGACCGCCAGCAGCTCGGCGCTGGGCACGTAGGCGATTTCCTCGACGCTGGAGAAGCCTTCCTGCACCAGGATGTTGGCGATCTCCTGGTCCACTTCGAGCTTGTCCATGAACAGCTGGCGCGCGGCCTCCTGCTCGGCCTCGCTCTTGGCGGCGACCTGGTCCTGCGTCATCACGTTGAGCTGCCAGCCGGTGAGCTTGCTGGCGAGGCGCACGTTCTGGCCACCGCGGCCGATCGCCTGGGACAGCTTGTCCTCGGCCACCGCGATGTCCATCGAGTGCTTGTCCTCATCCATGATGATGGACTGGACCTCGGCCGGCGCCATCGCATTGATGACGAACTGCGCCTGGTTCTCGTGCCACAGGATGATGTCCACGCGCTCGCCGTTGAGGTCGTTGGACACCGCCTGCACGCGCGAACCGCGCATGCCGATGCAGGCGCCGATGGGATCGGTGCGGCTGTCGTGGGCCACTACGGCGATCTTGGCGCGGTCGCCCGGATCGCGGGCGCAGCCCTTGATCTCGACCAGACCCTGGCCGACTTCCGGCACTTCCAGCTTGAACAGCTCGATCATGAATTCCGGCGCCGCGCGCGACACGAACAGCTGCGGCCCGCGCACCTCGGACTTCACCTCGAACAGGTAGCCGCGCACGCGGTCGCCCACGCGCACCGACTCGCGCGGAATGGTCTTGTCGCGCGGGATGAAGGCCTCGGCGTTGCCGCCGAGGTCGAGGTAGATGTTGCCGCGCTCGACACGCTTGACGATACCGGTGATCAGCTCGCCGACGCGATCCTTGTAGGCATCCACCACCTGCTGGCGCTCGGCCTCGCGCACGCGCTGCACGATCACCTGCTTGGCGGCCTGTGCCGCGATGCGGCCGAACTCGGCGTTCTCGATCTGCGTCTCGATGTACTCGCCCACCTGGGCGTCGGCACGCTCGTCCACCGCGTCCATCAGGCGCAGCTGGTAGAACGGCGACTCCATCTCGCCGTCGTCGGCGATGATCTCCCAGCGGCGGAATGTCTCGTAGTCGCCGGTGTCGTGGTCGATCGCCACGCGGATATCCGGCTCCTCGTCGGGGTAACGCTTCTTGGCGGCGGAAGCCAGCGCAGCCTCCATCGCTTCGAAGATCACCTCGCGCGGCACGCCCTTCTCGTTGGCAACCGCGTCGACCACCAGCAAAAGCTCTTTGCTCATTGCAGCAACTCCATGGGCGCCCACCGGCGACCGCTCGATAACTTGAATTTTTGCGCTCGTCCCTGGAACGCGAGAATCACCAAGCGGCCACCCACGGCCGCACTCTTCAATTACTTTTGCGTTCGTCCTTGAACGCGAAGGTCAAGAAGCGACCATCCATGGTCGCACTCTTCAATGACGCTTCAATCAACCCGCTTCTTGCTGGGGGCTTTGCCGGGCTTGGGCTTGGGCGCGTAGCCCAGCGCCATCCAGTCCGGCACCACCCGTGCGCTTTCCACCTGTGCATGCTCGAAGGCAAACACCTTGCCCTCGGCCTCCAGCGAAATGTGCTCGCCCTCCACCGCCAGCAGCTTGCCGCGCAGGCGACGACGCCCTTCCAGCGGCGCGCGCAGCAGCAGCTTCACCTCCTGCCCGATCACTCGCGCGAACTGCGCGGCGGTGAACAGCGGACGGTCGAGGCCGGGCGAAGAGACCTCCAGCGTGTAATGGCCGGGGATCGGATCTTCCACGTCCAGCAGCGCGGAAAGCTCGCGACTGGCTGCCTCGCAATCCTCGATGCCCACCTCGCGGCGCTCGCCATCGGCATCGGCAGCGCCCGCGGGAATGTCGAGATAGACACGCAGGGTACTCTGCCCCTGCGACGGCGTGAATTCCACGCCCAGGCATTCCAGGCCGAGATCGGCCAGGACGGTGCTGAAGCGTTGTGCGAGTGCGTGCGTGTCCATCAATACGATTCCAGCAATACGATTCCAGGTCGCAAAAACAAAAAATGGGCTCAAGCGGCCCATTCCCTGCTCCTTGCCGGAGCGTCCTCGCCGATGTCCCGACTCCAGGCAGCCCCTCCGGCGCCTGCGCGCGACGTGAGCCGCAGCAGGCACGGCGCATCCTGCGCCCAACAAAAAAGCCTCACGAGGAGGCTTTCTTGTCCAAGAAAGATCTGGTAGCGGGGGCAGGATGCGGTCTCCATCTGATCAATCGAGACCCTCAAACCGCCGCTTGGCCGCATCAGAGTTCGCGAAGCATAACTGGAACGGCATCGCATCGCAAGGCGGCACCCCGCCGCGCCCGCGCGCGTCGGGCCCGCGCAGCCAAACCGGGACTGCCTTCTGCATCGCGGGACGAAACGGCTCGGCAGTCCACTGCGCACGACGCGACGAACCAGGCGATACCTCCTCACACAAGTCTTCGCAACACGCCAAACTGCGAGACTGTTTCAGTTGCACGACGATACGCCTGCGGCGAGGCGATACGTACGCGGATGGATCGTCCACGCGACCGTCCGCGACGGCACCGGACCCGCGAGCCCGAACGATGTCCGGTTCGCGACTCCCACGCACAAGATAAGCCGGCGTGAAATTTCACATTAACGACCGCCACGCGACACACGGCATAAATCCAATGCCTGCGCGCGATTAGCGGTCATGGGGCGGAGCATTTGGCTGCTGTTCACTGACTTGCAATCCGAACGTGCAATCATCGGTCCTCCTCATTTAGGTCTGTCGACGTCAGACCATTTCCGGCTCGTGTAATCGCCACACCAGCACTCCCGTGTAACGCCGGAAACGAAATAACAAGCAGGCCACCACTACCGGCCTGTCGCTCGTTATCGATCCTCTCATTGAGAGGCGCAATTTAATTCGAAACAGGGCCACGAAACTCACCATGTGTGGGTTTACTGAAAATTTGCCGGAGGTAGAGACCGCCATTTCTAGCATCCTTGGATCGACGCTGACTCGGGATTCGGGAGTATGACGGCGCTGTGTTTGATCGGATATTGATCGTCTGCATGGGTAATGTCTGCCGCAGCCCTACGGCGGAATACCTTTTTCGACAGCGCATGAGTTCACGTCAAGCTGCCTTCAGCAGCGCGGGGCTTTGCGCGCCCGTCGGAAGGCCCATGGACGCAACCGCCCTGCAGCTGCTCGCCGAAAGCGGCATTGACGGGGCAATGCATCGCGCCCGTCAGCTCACTCCGTTGATGCTGCGTGAAGCCGATTTGGTATTGGGCATGGAAAAGAGCCAAGTCGCGGCAATGATTCATCTTGCGCCGGAAATTCGCGGCAAGGTCTATCTACTGGACAAATGGGTGGATGAAGACGACATCCCCGACCCTTATCGACAGAATCGCAGCACTTTCGAATATGTCCACGAAATGATCGCGAGAGGAGTAGACAGCTGGAAAACTTATCTGTGAATCCTGTTTTCATGTCATCAGATGGCAATCCATATGACTAACGCCCTTGAACCCGTGCAACGTGATAACGAAATCGACCTTGGCGAATTGCTGGGAACACTTCGCGATCACAAATGGCTTATCGGCCGCATCATTGGCTTTTTCGTGGCTCTCGGCATTATCTATGCCATCGTGGCCACGCCTGTCTATCAGGCCAGCTCGACAGTACAGGTAGAGCAGAAGGTCCCGGACCTGCCTGGCTTGAGCGCACTCAGCCAGACGCTCGGGGCGGAAGATCCCGAGGCAACCACCCAATCCGCGCTGATCACCTCGCGCATGGTGCTCGGCGCCGCGGTCGACAAGCTAGGACTCACCATCGAAAGTGGCCCTAAGCGCTTCCCCCTGTTCGGAAACTTCATTGCGCGTCTCTATGCCTCGCACAACCCCGGCAAGGTGGCCGCACCCTGGTTCGGGATGAACGGCTATGACTGGGGCGGCTCGAAACTGGACATTTTCCAGCTGGATGTGCCTGACGCCCTGCTGGACAAGCCGCTGAACCTTATCGCCGGCGAAGACGGCGGCTACGTTCTGCTGGACGACAACGGCGACGTCCTGCTCAGCGGCAAGGCGGGGCAATCCGCCAGCGGTCGCGGCGTAACCATCCAGATCAAGACCTTGCTCGCCAACCCGGGCATGCGCTTCCGTGTCATCCGCCACCGCCAGCTGACCGTGATCAACGGATTGCAGCAGGCCATCAACGTCACCGAGCAGGGCAAGGATTCGGGCATCCTGCAGATGACCTACGACAATTCCGATCCCGCGCTGGCCACCAAGCTGCTCGGCCAGGTCGGCGAGCTCTACGTGCTGCAGGATGTGGACCGCAACTCTGCCGAGGCGGCGAACAGCCTGAAATTCGTCCGGGAGCAGCTCCCCAATGTGCGCAAGGCCCTGGAACAGGCCACGGCGGCGTTGAACGCCTATCAGATCAAGGCGCACTCGGTCGACATCAGCATGCAGACCCAGAGCCTGCTGAACCAGGAAGTCGCCATCCAGACCAACCTGCAGCAACTGCAGCTGCAGCAAGCGGACATGCAACGGCAATACACGCCTGAGCACCCTGCCTACAAGTCATTGATGAAGCAGATCGGCCAACTGCAAGCGCAGAAAGGTGCGATCGACAAAAAGGTGGGCAGCCTGCCGGACACCCAACAAGAGCTGCTGAAGCTGAATCGCGATGTGCAGGTCAGCAACGACACCTACACCGGCCTGCTCAACCAGGCGCAGCAGCTGGACATCGCCCGCGCGGGCACGGTGGGCAACGTGCGCATCGTGGACAGCGCCGCCGTGGACGTCACTCGACCGGTGTGGCCGAAAAAGCTGATCGTGGTGATGGGCAGCGCGTTCCTCGGCGCGTTCGTGGCCCTGGTATGCGTCTTCGTCCGCCGCATGCTCAATCGCAGCATCGAGGACCCGGCCGCCATCGAACGGATCGGCCTGCCGGTGTACGCCACCATCCCGGTCAGCCTGCGCGAGCAGTCACTGCAAGGCAAACGCCTGCACGGAAGCGGCAAGCAGCGCCTGCTGGTTGTGGACGCGCCGGCGGACCTGGCCGCCGAAGCCTTGCGCAGCCTGCGTACCAGCCTTCATTTCGCCCGCCTGGAAGCGAAGAACAACGTGCTGATGATCTCCGGGCCCAGCCCGGATGTCGGCAAGACCTTCGTTGCCGCCAACCTTGCCGCCGTCATCGCGCAAAGCAACCAGCGGGTGTTGCTGATCGACGGCGACATGCGCATGGGCACGCTGCACAGGATCGTGGGCAGCAGGTCCGAGGTCGGCCTTTCCGAACTGATTTCCGGCCAGGCGGACCTAGCCGAGGCGACGCACCAGATCGGCCCGCTGGAGAACCTGCATTTCATCGCACGCGGCAAGGTGCCGCCGAATCCTTCCGAGCTGCTGATGAACGCCCGGTTCTCCGCGCTGATCGACCATCTGAAGCTGATGTACGACCTGATCATCATCGACACGCCGCCGATCCTGGCGGTGACCGATGCGGCCGTCATCGGCCACCACGCCGGCACCGCCCTGCTGGTGGTGCGCTTCGGGCTCAACCAGCCGCGCGAGATCGCGCTGGCCAGGCAGCGTTTCGAACAGAACGGCGTCCCGATCAAGGGAGCCATCTTCAACGCCGTAGAGAAGCGCAGCGGCGGCTACTACACCTACGCCTACTACGGCGTCGGCAAGGCACTCCAATGACGGCCCGCGGCAGTACCCGCGCGGCTCGCGGCGAGGCGGGCGTCATGCACCGGGAGAACGCATGACGGCTGCGCCTCCGATCGATCGGCGCGACGCCGCCAACGCCCCCCGGACCCACGCAGGATCAGCGTCATGCCAAGCCTGAAGAACTTTGCCCTCATCGGCGCCGCCGGCTATATCGCCCCACGCCACATGCAGGCCATCAAGGCCACGGGCAACCGGCTGTTGGCCGCGTTCGACCCGAACGATTCGGTGGGCATCATCGACAGCCATTTTCCGGATGCCGACTTCTTCACCGAATTCGAGCGCTTCGACCGGCACGTCGATCTGCGCCGGCGTGCGAAGAACGGCGGCCAGATCGATTACGTCGCCATCTGCTCGCCGAACTACCTGCACGACTCGCACATGCGTTTCGCCCTGCGCTCCGGCGCGCATGCGATCTGCGAGAAGCCGCTGGTGCTCAATCCGTGGAATATCGACGGACTGGTGGAGATGGAACGGGAAACCGGCAAGCGCATCAACACCATCCTGCAGCTCCGCCTGCACCCGGCGATCATCGCCCTGCGCGACAAAGTCCGGAACGGACCGGCACACGGCAAGCACGAGGTCGACCTCGCCTACGTCACCTCGCGCGGCCACTGGTACCTGCAGAGCTGGAAGGGCGACACGAAGAAGTCCGGCGGCATCGCCACCAACATCGGCGTGCATTTCTTCGACATGCTGCATTACATCTTCGGGGCGCTGCAGATCAACGTAGTGCACTTGTGCGACGACACCAAAGCGGCCGGCTACCTCGAATACGAGAATGCCCGCGTGCGTTGGTTCCTTTCGGTGGACGTCGAGGACATGCCCGCCGCGCAACGCGTTGCCGGCCAGCGCACCTTCCGCTCGATCACGGTGGACGGCGAGGAGATCGAGTTTTCCGGCGGTTTCACCGACCTGCACAACCGCAGTTACGAGGAAATCCTCGCCGGCCACGGCTTTGGCCCGGAAGAAAGCCGCACTGCCATCGATACCGTGGCGGCGATCCGCAACAGTCAGGCCGCCCCATCCGCGGACAACGCCCACCCCTTCCTGAAACGACAAGCCTGAAGAGTGAACCGCATGGACTACTACCTTCACCCTTCCGCCATTGTCGACGAAGGCGCCCGGATCGGCGCCGGCTCGCGCGTGTGGCACTTCGTGCACGTCTGCGCCGGCGCGCACATCGGCCGGGAGGTCTCGCTGGGCCAGAACGTATTCGTCGGCAACAAGGTCGTCATCGGCGACCGCTGCAAGATCCAGAACAACGTGTCGGTGTACGACAACGTGACGCTGGAGGAAGGGGTCTTCTGCGGTCCCAGCATGGTGTTCACCAATGTCTACAACCCGCGCTCGTTGATCGAACGCAAGGACGAATACCGCGACACCGTGGTCCGCCGCGGCGCCACCCTGGGCGCCAACTGCACCATCATCTGCGGCATCACCATCGGCGAGTTCGCCTTCATCGGCGCCGGCGCGGTGGTCAATCGCGACGTACCGGCCTATGCCCTGATGGTGGGTGTGCCTGCCCGCCAGGTCGGCTGGATGAGCGAGTTCGGCGAACGACTGAAGCTGCCGCTGGAAGGCCATGCCGAGGACGTCTGCGCGCACAGCGGCGCACGCTATGTGCTGGATGGCCGCACGCTGCGCAGGCAGGAGGCGGCCGAATGATCGACTTCATCGATCTCAAGGCGCAGCAAGCCCGCATCAGGCAGGAGATCGATGCCGGCATCCAGCGCGTGCTGGCGCATGGTCAGTACATTCTCGGGCCGGAAGTGACCGAGCTGGAAGAGAAACTTGCCGCCTTCGTCGGCGCCCGGCATTGCATCAGCTGCGCGAACGGCACGGACGCCTTGCAGATCGCACAGATGGCGCTGGGCATCGGCGCTGGCGACGAAGTCATCACACCGGGCTTCACCTACATCGCCACCGCAGAGACGGTGGCCTTGCTTGGTGCCCGGCCGGTGTACGTCGATATCGATCCGCGCACCTACAACCTCGATCCCGCCAAGCTCGAAGCGGCGATCACCCTGCGGACACGCGCGATCATTCCGGTGTCGCTCTACGGGCAGTGCGCGGATTTCGACGCCATCAACGCGATCGCGGACCGGCATGGCATTCCGGTGATCGAGGATGCCGCGCAGAGTTTCGGCGCGCGCTACAAGGGACGACGCTCGTGCAATTTGAGCATGATCGCCTGCGCCAGCTTCTTTCCGAGCAAGCCGCTGGGTTGCTATGGCGATGGCGGCGCGATTTTCACCAACGATGACCAGCTCGCCGTGGCGATGCGGCAGATCGCGCGCCACGGCCAGGATCGCCGCTACCACCATGCCCGCGTCGGCGTGAACAGCCGACTGGATACGCTGCAGGCGGCCATCCTGCTGGCCAAACTGGAGATTTTCGAGGACGAAATCGAGTTGCGGCAGCGGGTGGCCGCCCGCTACGGCGCGCTGCTCGCCGAGAGCGACGTTGCCGCCCCGCCCTATATCGAACCGCACAACACCAGCGTCTACGCCCAATACACCGTTGGCGTGGACGACCGCGAATCGGTGCAGGCGCGCATGAAGGACGCCGGCATTCCCACCGTGGTGCATTACCCGATTCCGATCAACAAGCAACCGGCGGTGGCGGATGCCGGTGCACAGCTTCCAGTGGGCGACGCAGCCGCCAGGCGGGTGCTCAGCTTGCCCATGCACCCCTACCTGACGGAATCGCAGCTAAGCCTGGTCGTGGAAAACCTCGCCATGGCGCCGGTGAGGTAGGCCTGCGCATGCTCGATCTGCTCGCCAGGCTGATAAGCGGCTCCGTCGATTGGGCGCAGCGCAGGAGTCACGCCCGCCGGATGCGGAAGTACGACGGCATATCGCCGCGCGCCACGATCGGTCTGGGATCGAAGCTGATCGGCCCGAAGCAGCATTTCCTGATCGGCGAGCAGAGTTATCTCAACCAGGCGCACTTGTCATGTGGCGCACATTCCAAAGTGATCATCGGCCGCAGCTGCGCCATTGGCTACAACGTGTCGATCAAGGCGATCACGCACTCGCAGGACAAGCCGACCAACAACGCAGCCGGCCCGATCGTCCACCTGGAGCGCGACATCGTCATCGGCGACGACTGCTGGATAGGCGACAACGTCTACATCCGGGAGGGCGTCACGCTGGGCAACAACGTGATCGTCGGCGCCAATTCCGTGGTGACGCGCTCGGTACCGGACAACCAGGTGATTGCCGGCGTGCCGGCAAGGGTGATCAGGGAGCGATGACATGCAGGTGTTGACCCACACTTCCGGCTATCCGCGCAAGCCGCGTGGCGACGGCCATGGCTTCAAGACATGGCAGCGCTTGGCGCATCGACACGGAGGCGAAGTCGACGCGCCCCGTCCTTCATGGCAACCGATACAGGATGTGCGCCCATGAAGAAGATCATCTTCGGCAAATGCTATGCGTTTTCCGGCGACGCGGCGCTGGAAGCGCTGCTCGCGGAAAGCCTGGCGCTGTACGCGGACGCCGGCGACCGCGAACCCATGGTGAACATCCGCATCGGCCACGCCGTACCTGCGTACAAACCTTCCTCGATCAATCCCAGGGTGCACGAGACATTCGAGCACGGGATGCTGACCTCGTTTCCCGCGGTCGACGTGTACTGGGAGCGCGCCAGCGGCGACCGCCTGGAGGTGGACGTCATCGTCAAGCCGCGACGCGGCCTCCGGCGCACGGTCCACAAGCTGCTGTCGATGGAGTACTCGCGCGAGAACGAAACCTTCGAGCAGATCCTGCACGAGTTCGTGCTGGTGCCGTCGGTCTATTTCTTCAAGGATGTGGTGCCGATCCATGCCGCCTCCGTGACGATCGGCGGCAGTGCCTGCCTGCTCGCCGGCACCGCCGGCGTCGGCAAGTCGTCGGCCCTGCTCGCGCTGAGGGGCAGCGAGAACGTCGGCTTCGTCAGCGACGACATCGTCATCATGTCCGACACCGCCCGCGTCAACGGCAACATGGCGTGGCCGAAGATCTACGGCTACAACTGCGTCGGCAACGCGATGAAGAACGAGATCCTCGCGGGACGCGGGTGGATCGACCGCGCGCACTTCAACATCAAGAACCACATGAATTCCGCCAACGTGCGACGCAAGATGTCGCCCGACCGGCTGTACCACCGCGTGGAATCCGCTTCGGCGCCGCTGTCCCGCCTGTACTACGTGGTGCGCGAGGACGTGCCCGAGATATGCGTGTCCGAGCTGGGCCTGACCAACGCCATCGAAATGACGATCGCCGTCATCAGCGCCGAATACAGCGTTTTCCACGACCACCTCTACTGGGAGAAATACAACGCGCTGGCCACCGCGCGCCCCGCGATGCTGACGATGGAGGAAGTGACCGCGAACTGGCGGCGGGTGCTTACGACGAGCCTGGCCGCGGTGGGCTGCTTCAAGATCAGCGTTCCCTTCGAGGTCGATCATGCCGTCTACCAGGACAGCGTGACCGACATCGTCGTCACGGGTATGGCTGCATGACCGTGAACGTCGCCATCCTGACCAACGCCTATCCCTACCTCCCCGGCGAGCAGTTCATCGAGGACGAGATCGGCTATTGGGCCGCGCGCACCGACGCCAGCGTGGCCTTGCTGCCGGCGCTGGCCACGGGAACGCCGCGATCCGTGCCCGCGGGCATCGCGGTCGATCTCGACCTGGCGCGCTCCGCAAAAGCCTGGCGGCTGTGGTTCATGCTGCTGGCGCTGTGTTCTGCAATTTTCCGCCGCGAGCTGGGCTATCTGCGGCGCTCGCGGAAGATGAACCTGCACACCGCTGCACGCGCCCTGCTGCACACCTCCAAGGTGCTCGAACAGGCTGCGCAGCTACGGCGGTACGCCAGGGTTTATGGCCCGATCGACGTGGCCTACTGCTACTGGAACGAAACGCAGGCCTGCGCTGCACTGCTGGCCAAGGAGTACGGTGCGGTCCGCAAAGTCGTCTCGCGCGTGCATGGCTTCGATCTGTACGAGGCGCGGCGCAGGGATGGCTACATGCCGCTCAAGCGACAGTTCATCGCCGGCTACGACGCGATCTTCGCACTGTCGCGCGAGGCGCAGAGCTACCTGCAGCGGACCTACGGCGCACCGCCGGGCAAGATTCGCATCAGCCCGCTGGGCGTGCCGCTGGCCGGCGCACTCGCACGCCCGAGCGCCGACGGACGCCTGCATATCGTGTCGGTTTCCTTCTGCCTGCGCGTGAAGCGGCTGGACAAGATCGTCAGCGCCATCGGCCTGCTCGGCCAGCGCCATCCGGACGTCGGCATCAGCTGGACGCATATCGGCGACGGCCCGTTGCTGGACGAGATCAAGGCGCTGGCAAGGGTCGAACTGGGTGGCCTGGCAAACGTCGCCTGCACCTTCGCCGGCGACTTGCCCAATGCTGCCGTCAAGGCGTTTTACCTCGGCACGCCGGTGGACGTGCTGGTCAACGCCAGCGAATCCGAAGGCGTCCCGGTTTCCATCATGGAGGCGATGAGCGCGGGTGTGCCGGCCGTTGCTCCCGACGTGGGCGGCGTTTCCAGCCTGGTGTCCGATCGCTGCGGCGCGCTGCTGAGCCCCTGCCCCAATGGCCGTGACATCGCCGAGGCGATGGCGCAGGTGGCGTTCGACGACCGGCGCGATGACCGGCGCGCGCAGGCGCGGCAGGCGATCGAGGCCGGTTTCGATGCTGCCAGGAATTATCAGGATTTCGTAGCGAGTGTGGTCGCCATCGGTGCGTCCGGCGACAAGCAACCGGCCCAGGCTGCCCCCGGGGCGGCGTACCGGACCCGGCAAGCGGCGAGACGGTGAACGTGACAGTGACTCAACTAGACAGGTCAACGGGTGAACATTCGAACCGTGCTGGCATTTGCCATCGGCCCCATCGCCACCGCCGGGCTCGGCCTGGTGACGGTGCCGGTGATCGCCTGGGTATTCCCTCCCGCCGACGTGGGCCGGTTGAACATCGTGCAGATCGCGGTGTCGTTCGGCGTGCTGCTGTTCAACCTGGGACTGGACCGCGCCTATGTGCGGGAATACCACGAGTGGAACGATCGCGGCGCCTTGCTGAAGGCCTGCTTCGCGCCGGGGCTTGCGTTGATGTTGCTGGCGATGCTGTTCACCATGCCGATCGACAAGCAGCTGGCCGACTGGCTGTTCGGGCTGGGGCATACCGCGTATTACTGGACGCTCGTGGCCTGCGTGGTGGTGAGCTTCATTTCGCGGTTCCTGTCGCTCATCCTGCGCATGCAGGATCGCGGCATGGCGTTTTCCATGAGCCAGATCCTGCCCAAGGTGATCTTGCTGCTGGCCGTCGGCGTGCTGGCGCTGCCGGTCTTTTCCCGGTCGTTCGGCGCTCTGGAAGCGGCCTACCTGGCATCGCTGCTGTCCGTCCTGTTCGTTTACAGCCTGAATACCTGGCGCGAGTGGAGCCCGGCCTTGCGGGCCCCGGTTTCCCGCGCACAGGTCCGTGGCCTGATCAACTACGGTGCGCCGCTGATCTTCGCCGGCGTGGCCTACTGGGGACTGGACGCCACCAGCACGCTGGCCCTGCGCTCGCTGTCCAGCCTGCCGGAGCTGGCGATCTATTCGGTTTCCATGAGTTTCGCCGGCGTCGGCGTGGTGTTCCAGACGATCTTCACCGTGCTGTGGGCGCCGATGGTCTACAAGTGGGTGGCCAACGGCGTGGACATGCGACGGGTCGACCACATTGCCCACCAGGCACTGGCCGTGGTCTGCACCCTCTGGGTCCTGAGCGGGACCATGTCCTGGCTGATCGACTTCATCCTGCCCGCGCACTACCACCAGGTGAAGTACCTGATGCTGTGCTGCATCGGCGAGCCGCTGCTCTACACGCTTTCCGAAGTGACCTGCGTCGGCATCGGGATAACGCGCCGCTCCATGTTGTCGCTGTGGTCGACCGTGGCCGCGCTGCTCGTCAATGTGGTCATCAGCGTGTGGCTGGTACCGGGTTATGGCGCCGCCGGCGCGGTGGTCGCCAACTCCATCGCGTTCCTCGCTTTCTTCGTGGCGCGAACCGAGGCCTCGGCCCACGTCTGGCGACCGTTTCCGCGCGCACGGCTGTATGTGTTCGTCACCGCCATGGTCGGCCTTTCCATCGCCACGCTGGTACTCGGTCCGCGTGCCCCGGTCCAGGTCGGCCTGGTCTGGCTGGCGTTGCTGCCGGTCGTGATCTGGTGCTTCCGCGTCGAATGGGCCGCTATGCACGCGTCGCTGCGCCAGGCACTCAAGTCGGAACGCGCCTACCCGGAACCGGAGCCGGAAGAGGTTCCAGGCAGCCTGCCATGAGCCGGACCGTGCCCTGCTGCAGGTCGCATCGCCATGTCGGACGTCGCCGGCGGCGCGGAGACATCCGGGCGCAAGCCGCGTCCCTCTGCAGCGTCGCCATCCCCGCCGGCGCGATGGCGGGTGAGTCGGAGGTGCGGCCATGACCAAGATCAACCTGTTCGTGTTCGCGGCGCACCACCTGTCCGGCAACATCGCCGCGCAGCGGTTCAAGGGCTTGCTGAAATACCTGGACACGACGAAGTACCGGATCTTCGTGTTCGCCCGCGAACCTGCGGCGGGCGCGCCCATGGCGACCACCGCATCGACCGCGGGCGTCACCATCTTCCCCTTGCCCGGACGCTGCGTGGGGAGCGAATCCTCTACCGCAGCGTCGTTGCTGACGCTGGCGGCGGCCTTCGTGCGTCCGCTACCGTTCCTGGTTGCCAGCGGCGGTGGAAGCGAGCGGCCCTGGCTGGTCCAGGCGCTGGCCGAGGCCGATCGGCTGTGTGTCGAGAAACTGGCCGCCGGCGAGCGTTGTGTAGCCATCGGCACGTATTCGCCGATCGACTCCCTGGTCGCCGCCGCCAGCCTGGCCAGCCGGCATCGCATCGGCTGCCTGCAGGATTTCCGGGATGGGCTGGTCTTCGAGCCGCTGGGCAAACCCGGCCGGTTGCGGACCTGGATGCGCACGCTGATCGAGGCGCGCGTGGTGGCCGCGGCCGGCCTGGTCACTTCGGTCAGCCCGCCCCTGGTGGCGGATTTCCAGCGGCGCTATCCGGACAAGGCCACGGCGACCCTGCCCAACGGCTACGACCCGGCCGACTTCGCCGCCTCCGGCGGCACCACCGGCGACGACACCCGCGCCGCTACCATCCTCGCCCGGCACGTTCCGCCCGGCGCCTCGCTGATCGGGCATTTCGGGCGCATCGGCGCCAGCGACGGGTCGGCGTCGAACAGTCTCGACTTCTTCGTCGATGCCTTGAATGCATCCCCCGAAACCGCGGCGAACAAGCACGTGATGTTCGTGGGGGAGCTGACGGCCGCGGAGCAGGCCACACTCCAGCGTGCCAGGTTTTCCGTCAGCGCGATCGGACCGGTGGAACGCCCGCTGGCGCTGCAGCTGATGCAGCGCTGCGACCAGCTGCTGCTGCTGACCGGTTCGCGGGCCAGCTGCGCCACCGGCAAGCTGTTCGAGTACCTCGCCGCCGGAGCGGACATCGTCTGCATCTCGGGAGTGCGCAACGCGGCCACCGCCATCCTCGCCGAGACGGGAGCAGGACGTAGCCTGCTCACCGGCGAACAGGCAGCGGCCGCCGATGCCTTGCGGATCGCCTTGTCGTCGCCTGCACTTGCAGCGCACCGCGACGTCAGCCCCTACAGCAAGCCCGCGCAAGCCGGCATGCTGGATCGCTGGCTTTCGGAAATGGTGCTGCCATGAGTACCGGCAACGCTCCGTCGCCGACCGCACCGGCTGGCCCGTTCCTGCCGCTGGACGCGCTCGAGGATACAGGCAGGTACCGGCTCACCGTGGGCCACATGTTCCTGGGCACGGCCTCGCTGCTGCTGTTCCTCTCCGTGGTGATACCGAATTCCATGCCCATCTCCACCGCGGCGGTGATGGGGCTGGCGTTCCTGCTGGCGCTGCCGGGACTGCGCATCGGCCCCGGTTTCAGGAACCTGCTGACGATGTACGCCTGTTCGGTGATCGTGACGATCGTCTACATGATCGTGGGCGGCATGCACGATGCGCCGCTGGTCGCCACGGTCCAGGTGGGTGCCATCTACATACTTTCGCCCCTGCTGTGGACGTTCATCGCCGAAGCCCTGGTCAGGCGGCTTGGCGCCGACCGGTTGATCCACTGGTTCGCCATGCTCAGCCTGCTGTGTGCCGTCAGCGTCGCCTTGTTCTTCTATCTCTACCTCAGGCATGGTGCGGCGGCCGTGGCCTTCTTCTTCCAGGGCGCCAACATCAACCAGAACGAGGGATTCTCCGGCGCCACCATGCACGTCTATGGTTCGCTGATCTTCCTGTGCGGCGGATTCTTCAGCTCGCCCGAACTCATCAAGGGCCGGCTGTTGCGGCTTGCGTTGCTGGCGGCGCTGCTGGTCTGCGCGCTTACTTCCGGCCGTTCGGCGCTGATCCTCGCGGTACCGATAGGCTGGCTACTCGGCCTGATGCTGACACCGCGCACGACCCAGCATCCGCACAAGTCGGCGATCACCCGCATCATCCGGTACGGCCTGCCGACGATGATCGCGGTGGTGGCCGCGCTGTTTCTGCTGCAGGCCTACACGCAGATCAGCTTGTCGAAGGTGATCGACGTCGTCACCACCAAGCTCGCCTCGGGCGGTGGCGAAGCACGCGTGCAGATGGGCCATTCGCTGTACGCCGGCATCCTGGGTGACAACGGCATCGGCTCCGGCCACGGCGTCGGCGTCAGCTTCATCAGCGACCCGATCCACCCCTGGCGCTACGAGCTGGTGTGGCTGGCCACGATCTACCGGGTCGGCATCGTCGGCGCGCTGGTCTACGCGCTGCCGTTCGTGATCTACATGATCGCCGTGCTGCGGCTGGCGTATGCATGCCGCCTGCCGCCCGTGCACAAGTTCATGTTCTGCGGTTTCTTCTGCGCATTCCTCGCGACCAACACGAATCCCTACATCGAAGCCTTCTCGTTCCAGTGGATGTATGTCGTCCCGATGGTGGCGCTGTTCGTCGACTACCCTGCAAGCCTGCGGCGGGTTCCGGAATGAAGCGTCTCCGGGTGTTGCTGTTTTCCAGGTATTCACGGCTCGGCCCCAGTTCGCGGCTGCGCAGCCTGCAATACCTGCCCCAGCTGCAGGAGCACGGCATCGACGTGCAGGTGCATGCACTGTTCCCCGACGACTACCTCGATACCTTGTACGGGAACCGCCCCGGAAGCACCCGCTATCTGGCATGGCGCTACTGCTGCCGACGGGTCGCGCAGCTGCTCCGCCGCGACGAGCACGACCTCGCCTGGATCGAAGGCGAGCTGTTCCCCTACCTGCCCTACCCGATCGAGTCGATGCTGGCGCGATCCACCCGGCCATACGTCGTCGACTACGACGATGCGCTGTTCCACAAGTACGACTTGTCGCCGAACCCGCTGGTGCGGCGCATGCTGGGCCGCAAGATCGACCGGGTCATGCGTGGCGCCGCCTGTGTGATCGCCGGCAACCGCTATCTGGCCGCACGCGCTTCGCAGGCGGGCGCGGCGCGGGTCGAGATCATTCCGACGGTGGTCGACGGCCGGCGCTACGCGACGGTGACGCACACCGGCGGCGGCCAGCCGATCATCGGCTGGATCGGTTCGCCCGCCACCGAGGAGTACCTGCTGGACAGCCGCGACGTGCTGGAGCAGGTCTGCGCCAAGCATGGTGCGCAACTGCTGCTGGTGGGGCCGCGGGCCGAGGTCGCCGAACAATTCGGCAGCATCGTGCCAGAGGTGGCGGCCTGGTCCGAGGACAGCGAGGCCGCGACGATCGCCCGCATGGACATCGGCATCATGCCGCTGCGCGATGGCCCGTGGGAGCGCGGCAAGTGCGGCTACAAGATCATCCAGTACATGGCCTGCGGCTTGCCCGTGGTCGCCTCTGCGGTCGGCGCGAACCTCGACATCGTGCGCCACGGCGAGGACGGCTTCCTGGCGGAGGGCGCTCCCGCATGGCGCGACGGACTTGAACGGCTGATCGCGAACCCGTCCTTGCGCGCACGCATGGGCCGGTCGGGCCGCGCGCACGTCGAGGACGAATACAGCGTGGCCGCGCAAGCGCCACGGCTGGCGCAACTGCTGCACGACGCGGGGCAACGCCGATGTGCGGCCTGACCGGTTTCTGGCAATGGCGCGGCGCCACGCGCGAAGCGCTGCAGGGACAGGTGCAGGCCATGTCGGCGCGGCTGACGCATCGCGGCCCCGACGACGGCGGTCTGTGGTGCGACGAGGTGGCCGGGATCGCGCTGGCGCAGCGGCGCCTGGCGATCCTCGACTTGAGCGCCGCCGGTCACCAGCCCATGCACTCGGCCTGCGGACGTTACGTGCTCGTGTTCAACGGCGAGATCTACAACCACCTCGAGCTGCGTGCACGCCTGGATTCCGAAGGCGGTGCGCCGAAATGGCGCGGGCATTCCGACACCGAGACCCTGGTCGCCTGCTTCGTCGCCTGGGGCGTCGAGCATACTTTGCAGGCCAGCGTCGGCATGTTCGCGTTCGCCTTGTGGGACCGGCAACAGCGGGCGCTGACGCTGGCCCGCGATCGCCTGGGCGAGAAGCCGCTGTATTACGGCTGGCAGGGCGACTCCTTGCTGTTCGGCTCGGAACTCAAGGCACTGCGGGCGCATGCGGAGTTCCGCGCCGAGATCGATCGCGATGCGCTGGCGCTGCTGCTGCGGCACAACTGCATCCCTGCGCCCTACGCCATCCACCGTGGCGTCACCAAGCTGCGCCCGGGGCATCTGCTGCGCATCCCCGCCGATGCGCCGCAGGACGCACAACCGCGGCCGTACTGGCGCTACAACGACGCGGTCGGAGCAGGCCTGGACCATCCGCTGGACGGCACGGACGAGGAGGCCATCGACGCGCTTGAGACGCAGCTCGGCGCCAGCGTCGGCGCGCAGATGCTGGCCGACGTGCCGCTTGGCGCGTTCCTCAGCGGCGGCATCGACAGCAGCACGGTCGTGGCCTTGATGCAGGCGCGCAGCCGCCGCCCCATCAAGACATTCACCATGGGGTTCGGCGAGAACGACTACGACGAGGCCGCGCATGCCAAGGCCGTGGCCACGCATCTCGGCACCGAGCACACCGAACTGTACGTGCGCCCCGAGGATGCGCTGGCGCTCATTCCGCGGCTGCCCTCGATCTTCTGCGAGCCGTTCGGCGACAGCTCGCAGATCCCCACCTTCCTGATCAGCCAACTGACCCGCCGTGAAGTGACCGTGGCCTTGAGCGGCGACGGCGGCGACGAACTGTTCGGCGGCTACAACCGCTACCTCGGAGCGCGCACGGCATGGGAGCAGATGCAGCGCCTGCCCTCCTTCGTCCGGCATGCCGGTGCCGGCGCGCTGCGCGCCATGTCACCGGCGACCTGGGACAAATGGTTCGAGCGCGCCAAGCCGCTGCTGCCGAAGCGCTGGCACCTGGCCACGCCGGGCGACAAGGCGCAGAAGCTGGCGGACGTGCTCGCGCAGTCCAGCGGGCATGACTTCTTCCTCAATCTCGCCAGCCAGTGGAAGGACCCCGGCAGCATCGTGATCGGCGCGCGGGAGCCGTCGACCTTGTTGACCGACTCCAGCGCGTGGCCGCGCACCGGCAACCTGGCGGACTGGATGATGGCGATGGATGCACAGAGCTACCTGCCCGACGACATCCTGGTGAAGGTAGACCGCGCCGCGATGGCCAACAGCCTGGAGACCCGCGTGCCGATGCTCGACCATCGCGTGGTGGAACTGGCATGGCGCGTCCCCCTGCACCGGAAGATCCGCGACGGCGAAGGCAAGTGGCTGCTGCGCCAGGTGCTGTACCGGCACGTGCCCAGGACACTGGTCGAACGACCCAAGATGGGGTTCGCCATCCCGCTGGACAGCTGGTTGCGCGGCCCCCTGCGCGACTGGGCGGAAGCCTTGCTCGACGAGGGTCGGCTGCGCCGGGAAGGTTATTTCTACCCGAAACCGATCCGGCAAAAGTGGGACGAGCATCTGAGCGGCCGACGCAACTGGCAGTACCCGCTGTGGACGGTGCTCATGTTCCAGGCGTGGCTGGAAGAAAGCTGGAGGGTGTCCCCATGAAAGCCGTCCTGTTCGCCAACACGGATTGGTACCTCTACAACTTCCGCCGCGCGCTGGCGATGTCCCTGCAACGGGCGGGCTACGAGGTCTTGTTGATTTCCCCACCCGGACCTTACGGCGACAAGTTGCGCGCACTGGGCCTGCGTTGGGAACCGGTGCCGATGCAGCGGCGCAGCCTCAACCCGCTGCGTGAACTGGCGCTGCTGTGGCATCTGGTCCGGCTGTTGCGGCGCGAACGGCCGATGCTGGTGCATGGCTTCACCATCAAGTGCGCGGTGTATGGCTCGCTGGCGGCGCGACTGGCCGGCGTTCCGGCCCGGGTGAATGCCGTGGCTGGCATGGGCTACGTGTTCATCAGCCCGGACCTGAAGGCCCGGCTGCTGCGCCCCGTGGTGCGCGGCCTGATGCGGCTGGCGCTGGGCGGCGAGGACGCCCGCCTGATTCTGCAGAACGCGGACGACGTGGCCTTGTTCGAGCAGGCCGGCCTCGTCGATCAGGCACATATCCGCCTGATCCGCGGTTCGGGCGTGAACTGTGCGCAGTTCGCCAGCCAGGCCCACACGAAACCGCCCGGCGACGGGCGCATGCGCGTGCTGCTGGCGAGCCGGCTGCTCTGGGACAAGGGCCTCGACGAATTCATCGCCGCGATCCGGCAATTGCGCCTGCAGGGCTGCACCATCCACGCGCTGCTCGCCGGCACTCCGGATCCCGGCAACCCGGCCGCGGTTCCGGAAGCGACGATACGCGGCTGGGTGGACGAAAAACTGGTCACCTGGCTAGGCCATGTCGATGACATGGCCAGCCTGCTCGGTTCGGTCGATGTCGTGGTGCTGCCGAGCTATCGGGAGGGATTGCCGAGGACACTGGTCGAGGCGGCGGCCTGCGGACTTCCGCTGATCACCACGGACGTCCCCGGTTGCCGCGAGGTGGTGTCCGACGGCGTCGATGGCCTGCTGGTCCCGGTGCAAAACAGCAAGGCGCTGGCGCACGCCATCCGGCGACTGCGGGACGACCCGGCGCTTGCGCGCCGGCTGGGCGATGCGGCCCGCATCAAGGCGCGGTCGCAGTTCGACGAGCGCATCGTCATCCAGCACACCCTGGAGGTTTACGCGGAATTGTGCGACCCGGCGACGGCGCCGGTCGAATCGTCCCTGTAGGCATCCATCTGCCGGGCCATGCGTGCCTGGCGCAACACACGCCATGTGCCGTTCGGAGAGCCGCATCCATCCGCGATGGAATCGACCGGGAATCCATAGGAATCGCGGCAGCGCCGCGGAAACCGCACACGACCGGAGACTGTGCCATGCCATCCTCGTCGCAAGTAACGAATGTCCTCGACTTCCTGCCCGCGGCGGAACACGCCGCCATCCGCAACGGCAACAGCTCGCACGACTGCACCAGTGGCATCCAGGCGGCCATCGACATGGCTGGACGCAAGGTATTCGTGCCGGCCGGGGTCTATCCCGTAAGACAGCTCAGCCTCAAGTCCGGCATCGAGCTGTGCGGCGAGGGCAATGCCAGCGAGCTGAAGGCGTATGACAGTTCGCCGAGCTGCGAATTCATGCTCGCCACCTACGTCCGCGATGGTGGCAGCAGCGATCCGGCGGGCAACATGCGCAACATCCATCTGCACGACCTGAAGCTCAACGGACGGGTGGCGGAGTTCGGCTACCAGCAGTATTTCTACCTGCTGGCCGTCAATGCCACTTCGGACATGACCGTCGAGCGGGTGACGTTCTACGGTTTCCGCGGCGACGGCATGTACGTCGGATCGGGAACGCTCCACAACACCGAACGCCACAACCAGCGCATCGTCGTGCGCAACTGCCTGTTCGACGGCGCGGTCAAGGACAACCGCAACGGCCTGTCCATCATCGACTGCGAC
Source organism: Dyella agri (assembly GCF_044904705.1). Lineage (NCBI taxonomy): Bacteria > Pseudomonadati > Pseudomonadota > Gammaproteobacteria > Lysobacterales > Rhodanobacteraceae > Dyella > Dyella agri. The sequence goes on along the minus strand of NZ_JADIKL010000005.1, from coordinate 129,708 downwards.
CACCTGACCGTCGAAGGCTGCGTCTTCCAGAACATCGGCAACGCGAAGTTGTCGCATTCGGTGGGCGGCATCGATTTCGAGCCTGATCACAACTGGAGCGTGTACCGCGACGTGACCATCGCCCATTGCAAGTTCATCGATATCGATACGGTGAACACCGCGGGCATCACCTTCTTCAATGGGCACCAGGCGGGCGACAATATCCATGACTGGCTCGTTTCCGACTGCCAGTTCACCAACTGCTACTGGGGCATCGATACCGCGACAAGGGCCAAGGCTCCCGCGGACGTGGCCGACAACCTCACCGTGCGCAACTGCCACTTCCTCAACTCGGTTCGCGTCGACATCGCAGTCAATGGCTTGAGCGGCACGCAGGTCAGCGGCTGCACCTTCCAGCGTTCGCCACCGGGTTCCGGCCCGGGCGGCGACGCGATAAGGCTGGGGTCCTTCGCTTACCGGACCAGCGAAAACGCCATCGACACGATCATCACCGGAAACACCTTCATCGCCATACGCCCGCAGATGGGTGCGATCGGGGTGCTTGGCGCCAACGGGCTGGTATGCGCGGGCAATGTCTTCGTCGACATCCACGGCTCCTGCATCAACTTCGCCGAGGGCAATACGCCCGACAACTCCAGGGAGATCGAGGCGGTGATCATCTCCGGAAACAAGATAAGGCGCAGCGCGAACGCGGCGCCGGGCGCCGCCGCCATGTCGTTCCTGAGTACGAGCAACCAGATGCGCATCAGCCGGGGCCATCTGGTGGTGGAGCGCTCCATCGAATACGCCAACGACATCGAGGACGACATACGGAACATCGCGAACGGCGCGACGATCCAGCTCGAAGGGCTCAGATGACCGCACCGCGCGGGCGGCGGTGATTGCAACGCTCCCGCCTTCCCCGCACTAACGAATCTTGGACTCCTGCGGGTTTGCCTCAGGGCTTGCCGCGTAGACTCACTGGCGATTCGAATGTTCCGCCGAACGGAGCACCTTGGCTCCGCTACCACTTGTCTCGCACGCATGCTCTCTCCGCGGTACGGCGAAACCGGACGAGAGGGTATGCCGCTCGTTGCGGCTCTCGTCCTGCCGGCGCGCTTCCTGGCGCAGCCACATGCGCCTGGTCATCACCATGTACAGGCCGAGGATCAGGCAAAACACCGCGAGGTTGGCCCCTGCCGAATGCACCACGCCGCTGACAATGGCGCCGATCGACGCGAGCGCCATGGCGAGCACGACGAGCGCCATCAAGGTGGCGCGGGGGCTCAGGCCGGACCCCAGCAGCATATGGTGGATATGGCCGCGATCCGGCCTGAAGGGCGACTGGCCTTCGCGCATGCGCCGGTACATCACCGAAAGCGTGTCGCACACCGGCAGCGCCACGCACCACAACACATCGACGGGCGACAAATGCGTTTCGGGTATCTGGCTCATGCGGATCAGCGCCCAGGCCAGCAGATAGCCGACCAGCGTGCTTCCGGCGTCGCCGAGGAAAATCTTTCCGCCCATGAAGCCGAGGTTTGCGGCCAGGTAAGGGAGCGTCGCCGCGCCGAGCAAGGCCAGCAATGCGACGACCCGGTGCAAGGGCGTGGGCAAGGCGAACAGCAGGACGGCGGCAATGCTGATCAGGGTCAGGCTGCCGGCAAGGCCATCGATGCCGTCCATCATGTTGAACGCATTCACCAGGCCGATGACGGCGATCACCGTTACCGGCACGCCGAGCCAGCCGAGCGCCACCTCGTGGCCAAAGATCTGCCCCAGCGTGTGGACGTAGACGCCGGTACTGGCGATCACCGTCAGTATCGCGATGGTCTGGGTCAACAGGCGATCCCGCACGCTGAGGCCAAAGCGATCGTCCAGCGCACCAAGCAAGGCAAGCACGGCGGCAGTTTCAAGCAAGGTCCCTTCGAACTTCCGGAAGGCCCCGTAGCAGGCCGCACCCACGATCAGTCCCATGAAAATCGCCAGGCCGCCCACCAGCGGTACCTCGCCAAGATGCTGCTTGCGCTGATCGGGACGATCTACCAAGCCAAGCACCATGGCGACCCGGCGCATAACGACGATGGCTACAGCTGATGTGCACGCGGCAATCAAACCATCGAGGAGCAATCGCAGTTCCTGCATGGGACTTTAGCCTCCTACCTGTCTCGATCGAATCCCCCAAGGTCCGAGCGAGCTCAATGTGTGAGTGGTTCGACCAACAATCGGCAAATGCCTCGTTGGCTTACGTCTCCGGAGAGTGGATTCGCCTGACGGATACTTTTTCCTGCCTGGATCAATCCCGGACCAACCGTCGGCTCGACAATGAGTGCGTGGAAAACATGGCGCTAACGTCAGGCTTTTGAACCTATCACTTTTGGATGTCGATTCTGGTACAGCGCGAATATCTATTCAGCCACAACCCGTTTATATGAGCGCCACATGAATCGAATGTTCAAATTACGTTCCGTAAAAACTGGCTGTTCCTTGAATCAATTTTCAGCACAATTCCACGTCAATCGCCTAAATAATTGTTCCAGCAGACGCCGACTCGCCATTGAGCCGGACACTCATTTTCAATGAGAATCGCAACAGGCATTTCAAATGCATCTGCGATTGAATTGGCGTATCCGCCACATACAGGTCGTTGTCATGACCTCAATGGTCACGACCATGTTGCATGACCTGATATCTCCCGTCGCCATCACGCGCTGTTTGGCGTGCATGCGACGGCGACAGGGATTCACACGCGCCATGGCACCTGGCCATGGCGCGGACTTGCAATGACAATCAGTGGGTTGCGCTGTAATTCGCGGCAGCAGCACTGGTAACCAGCGTCGCCGAAGGCAGCAACTGGCTCAGGAAACGGTTCCAGCGGGTTATGCCGGCCGCACCCACGAACACCACATCGCCCGGCTTCAGCCTGAAGTCGTCTCCAAGCGCAAACGCCGAAGGTGAACGGGCATCAAGCTGGAAGACCTTGGCCGGGGCGTTTTCCAGATCGCTCGCCCCACGAATGACATAGACCGCCCTGCCATTGGCAGTGACTGGATTGAGGCCTCCGACGCGACCCAGCGCCTGGGTCAGCGTCACGTAAGGAAGCGCCCTGAAGGTGACCGCCTGCGGGCGCATGACCTCGCCCATCACATATACCTCTTCGGAATCGTTGTAGCCGAGCAACAGGCGATCGCCTGGCTTCAGGTAGATGTCCTTCGCCAAGCCCCGACTGTCGTACAAGGCGGCCAGATCCAGGTGATAGTCGTGGCCGTCGCGGTTCAGTATCAGGTTGGACATGTTGGCCTGGTCGGCGTTGATGGTCGCCGTTCCAAGCGCCTGCCCCAAGGTCAGCGGGACCGAGGTGATCGACTGTGGGTCCGTCTTCATGAAGGCGCCCTGGAACGTCACGTGCTGGCTGTTGTAGCCGACGATGCTGACGTCCACCTGCGGCTTCTCCACGAATTTCGCGATCTTGCCCTCAATGGTCTGACGCACCTGTTCGATCGTCATTCCCGCCACTTTGATCGACCCCACATAGGGATAGAACAAGGTGCCGTCCGAACGCACCAGGCGCCCGTTCGCCGCTGTTTGCTGTTGTGCGCCCGCCGGCGATGTCAACTCCGGATGATCCCAGATCGTGATGTATAGCGAGTCGCCCGGCCCAATGAGGTAAGCCCCTGGTTGATACGAAAGCAGCGCCTCCGGTACCGATGCGTTCATTATCGGCGATTGCTTTTCCGCCAATAACTGCGGGGTAATCGTCACCAATTGGACTTGGCTGTTATCCGATGGCGTGCCGCGAACCAGGCCTTTTTCGGACATTTCCTGCCCAGGCGCCCATACGCAGCCGCTGACAAGCAGCACCGATCCAAGAACAACAAAGGCGCAAGTCTTTTTCATGATCAAAAGGTCCTCGTGGATGCAATCTGCCGGCCACATCTGCAGCCGCCAACCAGCGGCACGCGCAATTCTGCGAATCCGGATTTTCGACCACACGATCCATGCACCGAATAGCGAATTCGCTTATCGGGGGGTGGTCAACTGAATCTGATCGTTTAATAGCCGCGGCGGAAATCAGCCGCTGGAGGGGGAAGAAAGAAATGCCACATATGGCGTGAAAAATACATCACTTGCGACAATCGCGTTTAGAAACCGTACACCTCATTGCACGCTCGACTGCGCGCAAAATGCAGCGAATCGCGCATGCTTCATGCAGCAAAACCCGGATGATCCCCATCGTCATCGCGCCCCGCTGTTGCGCGCCAGCGCTGGATCCGGCGCGTAAAAATCTTGAGATGGTTCGACCTCCGAACCTCACGCCGGATGCCGCGGCGGATGCATCCGCCGCAGCCCCGACACCGGCCTCTTGCTGGCAATTTTTGTCATTGGCTGACTCACTGCGCCACCACTGGTCCGACGCCTGCGGCACGCGTTCGGGGCGCGTCGCGCCTCCCGGGAATGCACATGTCAAACCGGGGTGGGCCGCGCCTCGCCGCTGCCCGTGGCACTCGCAACAAACCGCGACCCCGATCGCAAATCCATGCCGGAAATTCCGGCCGGCGCGCGCGATCCGCGCCAACGCTCCCGTTTGGCACGATACTGGCTTCAGTTGAGAGTCCTCAGCTGACTGTCCAGCTGCCTGTTACGGATGCGAGACCACATGGAAAACAACGAGAACAAGCCATTCTGGGGGAAAAATTCCCGGGGATTCTGGCTCTTTGTTTGCCTGACGATCAGCGCGGTGGCCGGCTGGGCGATGTTTCATATGGGCATCCTCCACTGATCCCACGGCATTCCGGCGACACGACCTTCCTCGCTCGGGCCTGTCTCGGTGCCGGGCACCGGAAGACCCGCATAAAGCCCTGCCCTGGCGCACAGACTCGCTGACCGGCGAAACACACATCCCCCGCCCATCCGGGCGCACGGCGCGCCTGCCGGCTATGACATACGTTCCCGACGGGGCGATTGCGGCAACTTCGGTGACACCACGTATTCATTCGAGCTCATGTGTCGGGTGGATCCACGGCCGGCGGATTCCCGTTCACCTGCAAGTTGCTACGCTTCCAGGACATGTATCGGCCCGGAGCTGGAATGAACGCCAGCACATTCGTCATCTCCATCGACTTCGAGCTGTATTGGGGCGTGCGGGATACCCGCAGCCTCGATTCATTCCGCCATCGTCTGGATGGCGTCAGGCAGGCCATCCCGCGCATGCTGCGCCTGTTCGAGCAGCATCACGTTCACGCCACATGGGCGACAGTGGGCCTCCTTTTCTGCCGGGATCGCGGCGCGGCGCTGCTGGCTGCCCCATCCGAAAGACCCGGCTACGAGAACGTTGCGCTATGCCCGTACCGCTATCTGGAACAATCGGTGGACCTCGATGAGCGCTATCACTTCGCACCCGAGCTGGTCGAACTGATCGCCTCGACGCCGGGACAGGAAGTGGCGAGCCACACGTTTTCGCACTACTACTGCCGCGAAGCCGGCCAATCGATGACGGCGTTCCGCGCCGACCTCGAGGCGGCCATCCGCATCGCGGCGGCGCGCGGACTCGTCCCACGCAGCCTGGTTTTTCCCCGCAACCAGTGGAATCCCGATTATCTGGCCGTGCTGGCCGAACACGGCATCACCGCCTATCGCGGCAACGAGAACGGCTGGCTCTACGCCGCTACCGATCGCGGCGGACAGAACGCCGTGCGTCGCATGGGCCGGCTGTTCGACAGCTACGTCAATCTCAGCGGGCATCACACGTATGCATTGGAGAGCTGCGCCGGCGAGCTGCCGTTCAACTTTCCGGCCAGCCGTTTCCTGCGTCCCTATAACCCGCGGCTTGCCTGGCTGGAGGGGTTGAAGCTACGCCGGATCACGCGTGCGATGCGCCATGCAGCCCGGCACCACGAGGTATTCCATTTGTGGTGGCACCCGCACAATTTCGGTGTCGACATCGACCAGAACATCGGCTTCCTCGAGCGGGTGATCGAGGAGTTCGAATACCTGCGGGAGCATGAAGGCATGCGCTCGCTGGGCATGGCCGAACTCACCGAAGCGTTGGTTGCAGGATGAACCAGCGAACTCCACGCATCGTCATGCTATGCGGCGATGGACCCAGCTCCTGGTTCATGTACAACGCGCTGGCGGCCGAGGTCGACGTCCTCGCCGTCGTGGTGGAGCAGAAGCCGTCGGCGCGGGCGATGATCCGGCACCGCCTGCGCATGCTGGGCCTGCTCACGGTCACCGGCCAGCTCGCCTTCCTTCTGTTCAACCGGCTGTTGGCGCGGCTGCAGCATCGCCGCGTCGATGAGTTGATCCTTCGGTTTGGATTGCAGGCCAGGTTGCCTCCCGCAGGCATCCTCCACCGGGTGGAGAGCGTCAACACGGCAGCGGTGCGTCGCCTGCTGAAAAAGCTCAAACCCGATGCCGTGGTCGTGAACGGTACGCGCATCCTTTCGCGCAGCGTGATCGGCTGTATCCCCCGCCCTTTCATCAACACCCACGCCGGCATCACGCCGCGCTACCGCGGCGTGCATGGCGGCTACTGGGCGCTGGTCCACGGCGATAGCGAGAACTGTGGCGTCACCGTCCATCTGGTCGATGCCGGCGTGGATACCGGCGGCGTGCTGTACCAGCAGCGGATCCACACCGAGGGCAGCGACGGATTCAATACCTACCCGCTGCATCAGCTTGCCGCGGGGATCCCGCTGATGAAGAAGGCCTTGCGCGACGTCCTGGACGGCACCCTGGTCAGCCGCGACGGCGTTGCTCCGTCCAGGCTCTGGTACCACCCTACCCTCGGCCAATACCTGTGGTACCGGCTTTCCAGATCGGTCAAATAGATCCATCGGGCAACGGCGAATGTGCCACTCGTACGTCGTGCGCGCAAACGAAAACGGCGACCTCTTCGCAGAGATCGCCGCATCGGATTGTCACTCGAAGCTGGTAGCGGGGGCAGGATTCGAACCTGCGACCTTCGGGTTATGAGCCCGACGAGCTGCCAGACTGCTCCACCCCGCATCAGAATCCGGAGATTGTAGCGACACCTGCGATTGACTGCAAGCGTCGCTATCGGAATTTCCATCGAATCGTTCGATGGAATTCCTCAACCAAGACCGAACGAGTGGCGGCACCAGCCCAGCAGCGGGCCCCAGTACACACCCAGCACGAGCAGCGCCAGCGCATTCAGCGACAGCACCACGCGCATCGACGTATCGGGCGTGGGCTGGTCGGCGCCGCCTTCGACGGGCTTGTCGAAATACATCACCTTGACCACGTGCAGGTAGTAGTACAGGCCGATGATCGCGAACACCGCGCCAGTGAGCGCCAGCCACAGCATGTGCGCATCGATGGCCGCCTGCAGCACCAGGTACTTCGCGTAGAAGCCGAACAGCGGCGGCACGCCGGCCAGCGAGAACATCGCCAGCGCCATCAGCGCGGCGAACCACGGCGAACGCTGGTTCAGGCCCTTGAGGTCCGCGATCTCTTCGCATTCGAAGCCCGCGCGGGCCAGTGCCAGGATCACGCCGAACGCCACCGTGCTCATCAGCGCGTAGCTGATCGCGTAGAACATCGCCGAGGCGTAGCCCTCCGGTCCGGCGTTGACCAGGCCCATCAGCAGATAGCCCATGTGCGAGATGGTCGAGTAGGCCAGCAAGCGCTTGAGGTTGGTCTGCACGATCGCGACCAGGTTGCCGATCGCCATCGACAGCACCGCGACTGCAGACAGCATCAGCTGCCAGTGCTGCGACAGGTCGCCCAGGCCGGTTTCAAGCAGGCGCCAGGCCATGCCGAACGCGGCCAGCTTCGAGGTGGAAGCAATGAAGGTGGTGACCGGCGTGGAAGCGCCCTGGTAGACGTCCGGGATCCACATGTGGAACGGCGCCGCGCCGAGCTTGAAGGCAATGCCCACCAGCATGAAGATCAGGCCGAACACCAGCAGGTGCGGCATCGCGCTGTGCGGCACCGCGCCGTGCAGCTGGGCCAGGTCCAGCGTACCGGTGGCGCCGTACACCATCGACATGCCGTACAGCAGCATGCCCGAGGACAGCGCGCCCAGCACGAAGTACTTGATCGCCGCCTCGGAGGACAGCGGGGAGTCGCGGTTCAGCGCTACCAGCGCGTACGACGACAGCGTCAGCAGTTCCAGGCCCAGGTAAATCATCACCAGATTGCCGGCCGACACTAGCAGCATCACGCCGAGCACCGCGAAGATCATCAGCGTGTAGAACTCGCCCACGAACTGCCGGCGCTCGAGCAGGTACGGCCGCGCGTAGATGAACACCAGCACGGTGCACAGCAACGCGAACGCCTTGAGGATTTCCGAGGCCTGGTCGCGCACGAACATGCCGCCGAACGCGGTCACGGTGACGTCGGGCTGGCCCGCGACCACCATGTAGCCGGCAAACAGCAGCACGAGGATCGAGAGCCAGTGCAGCCAGCCACGCTGCTCCGGCTTCATGAAGGCATCCAGCAGCAGCAGCAAGCACGCCGCCGCCACCAGGTAGAACTCGGGCAACAGGACCAGGATGTCGTTGAAGGTAATCATGTTCTATCCCGATCAGATCTTGTGGATGGCCAGCTGCTGCACCAGCTGCGTCACCGAGCTGTCCATCAGGCGGATCAGCGGCTCCGGCCAGACGCCCAGCGCCACCGTCAGCGCGGCGAAGGCAAACAGCACGAAGGTCTCGCGGCCGTTGATGTCCTTCATCTCCGCCACGTGCGGGTTGTGGATGTCGCCCCACAGCACGCGCTTGACCAGCCACAGCGTGTAGGCCGCGCCGATGATCAGGGTGAACGCGGCGAACAGCGCGATCCACGGGTTGGCCTTGAAGCTGGCCAGCACCACCATGAATTCGCCCACGAAACCGCTGGTGCCCGGCAGGCCGCAGTTGGCCATCGCGAACAGCACGTAGAAGAAGCCGAACCACGGCATCACGTTGATGACGCCGCCGTAGTCCTTGATCATGCGGGTGTGCAGGCGGTCGTACATCACGCCGATGCAGGTAAACATCGCGCCGGAGACGAAGCCGTGCGAGATCATCTGCACCATCGCACCCTGCATGCCCAGACGCGCCGAGTCGACGTCGCCGAGCCCGCGCGCCAGCATGAAGGCGACGAAGATGCCCAGGGTGACGAAGCCCATGTGCGCCACGGATGAATACGCCACCAGCTTCTTCATGTCCTCCTGCACCAGCGCCACGTAGCCGATGTAGACGATCGCGATCAGGCTCAACAACACCACCAGCCAGGCGAAGTGCTTGCCGGCATCAGGCACGATCGGCAGGATGAAGCGCAACATGCCGTAGGTGCCGACCTTCAGCATCACCGCCGCCAGCACCACCGAGCCGCCGGTCGGCGCCTCCACGTGGGCGTCCGGCAGCCAGGTGTGCACCGGCACCATAGGCACCTTGATCGCAAACGCGAGCAGGAAGGCAAAGAACACCCACGCCTGCTCGGTGAAGCTCAGCGGCAGCGCCGCCAGCGTACGCAGATCGAACGTGCCGGCCTTGTGGTACAGGTACAGCAGCGCGATCAGCATGAAGATCGAGCCGAGGAACGTGTAGATGAAGAACTTCAGCGTCGCATACACGCGCCGCGGGCCGCCCCAGATGCCGATGAGGATGAACATCGGGATCAGCATCGCCTCGAAGAACACGTAGAACAGCAAGGCGTCGGTAGCGCAGAACACGCCGATCATCAGGCCTTCTAGCGCCAGCATCGCCGCCATGTACTGGTGCGGCTTGTTCTGGATCACCTCCCACGCGCCGACCACCACGAGGATGCCGACGATGGTGGTGAGCAGGATCAGCGCCACCGAGATGCCGTCCACGGCCAGGCCGTAGTGCACGTTCAGCGAGGCGATCCACAGGTGGCTCTCGACCAGCTGCATGCCGCCCTGCGCGGCGTCGTACTGCGGCAGCAGGAACAGGCTCACCACGAAGGTGAGCACCATGAACAGCAGCGCGAGCCAGCGCGCGGCATTGGGACGGGCGGAGCCGGCCAGCAACACCGGCACGGCGCCGGCGATGGGCAGCCAGATCAGCAGGCTGAGCAAGTGATTGAACATGAGTGCTTGCTTCCCTTATTGCGCAGCCAGCATGGGACCGAACAGCCAGTACCCGCCGAGCAGCAGGATCAGGCCGATGATCATCGCGAAGGCGTACTGGTAGAGGTAACCCGACTGCAGCCGGCGCATGCCCGAGGCGATGCGGCGGGTCATGGCGGTGGTGCCGTCGATCATCACGCCGTCGATCACCGCGGCGTCGCCGGCCTTCCAGAACAGACAGCCCAGCTTCACGCCACCGCGGGCGAACAGCACGAAGTACACCGCGTCGAACCAGTACTTGTGGTTGAGCACCTGGTAAAGCGGATTCAGCGCCTTCTTCAGCTTGTCCGCCACGGCCGGGTTGAACAGGTAGATGTAGGTGGTGATCGCGAAGGCCAGCAGCACCAGGCCGAACGGTCCGACCGGGTTGAGCCCGTGCAAGGCCATTGCCACGGCGCCCTGGAACTCCTTGCCCATCTCACCCAGCACGTCGTTCGCTTCGTTCACGTGGATCGCGCTGCCGAACCAGCCGCCGAACAGCATCGGCTTGGCGGCAAAGAAGCCCACCAGAAGCGACGGGATCGCCAGCAGCACCAGCGGCAGCGTGACCACCCACGGCGACTCCTTCGGGGTCTCGTGCATGATGCCCTGCTCGTGGTGGCCGTGGTCGTCCATGTGTTCGACGTGGTGGCCATGGCCGTGGTTGTGCACCACGGTGAAGCGTTCCTTGCCGTGGAAGGTGAGGTACATCTGGCGGAACGTGTAGGTCGCGGTAACGAAGGCGCCGGCCAGCACGCAGAAGTAGGCGTAGCCCGCACCCCAGCGGTGCGACTCGCCGACTGCCTCGATGATCGCGTCCTTCGAATAGAAGCCCGAGGTGAACGGCACCGCCACCAGCGCCAGCGAACCGATCCACATGGTGATCCAGGTGATCGGCATGTACTTGCGCAGGCCGCCCATGTAGCGCATGTCCTGCTCGTGGTGCATGGCGATGATCACCGAGCCCGCGCCGAGGAACAGCAGCGCCTTGAAGAAGGCATGGGTCATCAGGTGGAACACCGCGCCGGCGTAGGCCGACACGCCCAGCGCCACCGTCATATAGCCCAGCTGCGACAGCGTGGAGTACGCGACGACGCGCTTGATGTCGTTCTGCACGATGCCGATCAGGCCGGTGAACAAGGCTCCTGTCGCACCAATGACCATCACGAAGCTGAGCGCCGACTGCGACAGCTCGAACAGCGGCGACATGCGCGCCACCATGAAGATGCCCGCGGTCACCATCGTCGCCGCATGGATCAGCGCGGAGATCGGCGTGGGGCCCTCCATCGAATCAGGCAACCACACGTGCAGCGGCACCTGGGCGCTCTTGCCCATCGCACCGATGAACAACAGGATGCAGATCACCGTGGCGGCATCCCACTGCACGTTCTGGGTGATCGCCAGCGTCTTGCCCACCAGGGACGGCGCCGCAGCGAACGCGGTGGCGTAGTCCAGCGTGTTGAGGAAGTACAGCACCGCGGCGATGCCCAGCAGGAAGCCGAAGTCGCCCACGCGGTTGACCAGGAAGGCCTTGAGGTTCGCGAAGATCGCGGTCGGACGCTTGAACCAGAAGCCGATCAGCAGGTACGACACCAGGCCCACCGCTTCCCAGCCAAAGAACAGCTGCAGGAAGTTGTTGCTCATCACGAGCATCAACATCGAGAAGGTGAACAGCGAGATGTAGCTGAAGAAGCGCTGGTAGCCCGGATCTTCGTGCATGTAGCCGATGGTGTAGACGTGCACCAGCAGCGACACAAAGGTGACCACCACCATCATCATCGCGGTGAGGCGGTCGATCATGAAGCCGACGCTGGCGTTGAACCTGCCGATCTCGAACCAGGTGTAGAGGTTCTGGTTGAAGTTCGGCGCGCCGCCCCAGACCAGCTGGTACAGCACGTAGAACGACAGGCCGCAGGAAATCAGCAGGCCGAGGATGGTGACGCTGTGCGCACCGGCGCGGCCGATCTGCTTGCCGAGAAAACCGGCCAGCACACAGCCCACCAGCGGCGCGAGCGCGATGATCAGCAGGATTGAAGTGGACAAAGGCATCGGATCAACCCTTCATGCTGTCGATTTCGGCGACGTTGACCGTGCTGCGATTGCGGAACAGCAGCACCAGGATCGCCAGGCCGATCGCGGATTCCGCCGCGGCCACGGTGAGGATGAAGAACACGAACACCTGCCCCGCCACGTCGTGGCCGAAGCGGGAGAACGCCACGAAATTGATGTTCACCGCCAACAGCATCAGCTCGATCGCCATCAGCAGCACGATCACGTTCTTGCGGTTGATGAACAGGCCGGCGACGGCAATGCAGAACAGAATCGCGCCGAGCACGATGAAGTGCGAAAGAGTAATCATGGCTTGGACTCCGGAGCCGGTGCTGCATCGGCGGGGCGCTCGGCCGCCATCTTCACCACGCGCACGCGGTCGCGCGGATTGATCGCGACCTGCTGGCTGGCCAACTGGCGCTTCACGCCGATGCGCTCGCGCAGGGTCAGCGCCACCGCGGCGATCACGCCCACGGTAAGGATCAGCGCGGCGATCTCGAACGGCAGCAGGTACTGCGTATACAACGCCTTGCCCAGCCATGCGGTATTGGAGTCGCCGGCCGGGTTCGCGCCCATGGTCTGCGCATGCATCGCACGCACGCCGATCAGGCCGATCATCTCCACCAGCATCACCACGGCCACCACCAGGCCCACCGGCAGGAACTTCACGAAGCCCTCGCGCAGTTTCTCCTGGTCGATGTCCAGCATCATCACCACGAACAGGAACAGCACCATCACCGCGCCCACGTAGACCACGATCAGCGCGATGGCGAGGAATTCCGCCTCGGCCAGCATCCAGATGCAGGCCGTGCTGAAGAAGGTCAGCACCAGCGCCAGCACCGCGTGCACCGAGTTGCGCAGGGTGATCACCGCCAGCGCCGCGACCACCGTGACGGCAGCGAATGCGTAGAAGCAGGCGAGTTGGAACAGATTCGGATCAATCATGGCGTTCCGTCCTCAGCGGTAGGCTGCGTCTTGCGCACGGGCGGCGGCAATCTCCGCCTCGAAGCGGTCGCCGATCGCGAGCAGCTGCGGCTTGGTCACCACGTTCTCGCCGCGGTGCTCGAAGTGGTACTCGTGCACATGCGTCTCGACGATGGAATCCACCGGGCAGCTCTCTTCGCAGAAGCCGCAGAAGATGCACTTGAACAAGTCGATGTCGTAGCGCGTGGTGCGGCGCTGACCGTCGCCCTCACGCGGCGCGGAATCGATGGTGATCGCCAACGCCGGGCACACCGCCTCGCACAGCTTGCAGGCGATGCAGCGCTCCTCGCCGTTCGCGTAGCGGCGCAGCGCATGCAGGCCGCGGAAGCGGTTCGACTTGGGGATGTGCTCCATCGGGTAGCGCATCGTGTACTTCGGGCTGAACATGTAGCGCCAGGTCAGCGCCATGCCCTTGAGCAGCTCGGCCAGCAGCAGGCTGTTGAAATAACTGATTACGCGTTTCATCGGAACCTCAGACCCCCGCGATGCCGTAGTACTTCATGCAACCGGCCACCAGCACCCAGACGATCGCGATCGGAATGAACACCTTCCAGCCCAGCCGCATGATCTGGTCGTAGCGGTAGCGCGGGAAGGTCGCGCGGAACCACAGGAACAGGAAGGCGAAGAAGAAGACTTTGGCGATCAGCCACAGGAAACCGCCGTGGCCGATCAGGCCCCAGCTCTCCGGGAACGGGCTGAGCCAGCCGCCCATGAACAGGATCGAGGCGAGGAAGCTCACCAGGATCATGTTGGCGTACTCGGCGAGGAAGAACAGCGCGAACGCCGAGCCGGAATATTCCACGTGGAAGCCGGCCACGATCTCCGACTCGCCCTCGGCCACGTCGAACGGGGCGCGGTTGGTCTCGGCCACGCCGGAGATGAAATAGACGACGAACACCGGCAGCAGCGGCCACATGTACCAGCTGAAGATGCCCTTGCCGCCGGCCTGCGCGTTGACGATGTCGGTGAGGTTCAGCGAACCGGCCAGCACCAGCACGCAGACCAGGCACAAGCCCATCGCCAGCTCATAGGAGATCACCTGTGCCGCCGAGCGCATGGCGCCGAGCAGTGCGTAGCGCGAGTTGGAGGCCCAGCCGGCGAGGATGATGCCGTACACGCCCAGCGAGGTCATCGCCAGCAGGTAGAGCAGGCCCGCGTTCGCGTTCGACAGCACCAGCTTGGTGCCGAACGGGATCACCGCCCATGCCGCCAGCGCCGGTATCAGCGCGAGCAACGGCGCGAGATAGTACAGCGCACGATTCGCCTTGCTCGGCAGGATCACTTCCTTCAGCAGCAGCTTCGTCACGTCGGCGAAGGCCTGCAGCAGTCCGAACGGACCAACCTTGTTCGGCCCCATGCGCACGTGCATCCAGCCGAGCACCTTGCGCTCCCACCACACGTACAGCGCCACCGTGACCACCAGCGGCAGCACGACGCACAGGATGTGGATGACCGGCCAGACGACCTGGTTGAGTAGCTGTTCGCCCATGTGCCTTACGCCTTGCTCAAGGTGATTACTGCGCCGTAGGGCGGCAGCGTGGCGGTGATGTCTTGCGCGGCCTCGATCCACACGGCGCCGTCAGGCACGCTGCGATCGATGGCCACCGGCAGCGAGGCGTCGCCAACGCGCACCGGGGCGCCGTTGGCCAGACCCAGACGCGCGGCTTCGTCCGCGTTGATGCGAGCGGCCGGCGCACGGTTCAGCGGATGTGCGTTGAGCGCGCTGGCCCGGCGCAGCACCGCGTCGCCGCGGTAGATCGGCCAGGTAGCGAGACGGGCGAGGCCGGCGGCCGGCTTGCGCGTCGCCAGTGCGTCACGTGCCGTGGCGCCACGCGCCGTGATGCCGTCACGCAGGCCGGCGAGGTCGTCGAACTCGAAGCCGGCGAGCTTCATCAAGCCACCCAGCGCACGCAGCACCTTCCAGCCCGGACGGGCTTCGCCCGGCGCCTTGGCACCGGCCTGCACCGCCTGCGCCAGCCCATCCACGTTGACCAGGGTGCCGTCGTTTTCCGGCAACAGCGCGATCGGCAGGATCACGTCCGCTACCTCGCGCAGCGCAGGGCTGGCGTAGGCGCTGAACGCCACCACTTGCTGCGCGCCACGCAGAGCGTTGAGCGCCTGCGCGCCATCGGCGAAATCGTGCGGCGGCTCCACGCCGTACAGCACATAGCCCTTGCGCGGCTGCGCCAGCATGGCCTGTGCGTCCAGCCCACCGTTGCCCGGCACCACGCCGAGCTGGCCGAGGCCGATCGCGTTCGCGCCCACCGGCAGTTCGTTGTAGCCGGCGCCGGTGGCCGTGGCGATGAAACGCGCAATCGCGCGCAGCCACGAGGCTTCCGGATGGGTGGCCGCGGCTTCGCCGAGGATCACCACCGCCCTGCCCGCCTTCAGCGCGGCGATGGCGGCATGGTCGCCCTCATCGCTGGCCGCGGCGTTGATCGCATCGGCCAGTGCGGCCGGCGCGGCGGCGCCTTCGGCCACGGCGGCGCGGGCCAGCGCCAGCAGCGCGTCGACCATGCCCTGCGGCGGCACGATCGCGGCGCCGGCCAGCTTGTAGTTGAACTCGAACGCCGCCGGGTTGACCGCGTACACCTTGGCGCCCTGCTTGGCGGCCTGGTGCAGGCGGTGATTGAGCAGCGGCATCTCGCGACGCAGGTCGGAGCCGACCAGCAACGCGGCCCGCACCTGCGACACCTCGGCCACCGGCAGGCCAAAGCTGGCGGCCACGGCGTTGTCGGCGAAGTCGAGCTGGCGCAGGCGGTGATCGACGTGGGCGCTGCCCAGGCCGCGCGCGAGGCGCAGCAGCAAGTCGGCTTCTTCGTTCGTGGTGGCCGGGTGCACCAGCACGCCCAGCTCGCTGCCCGGCACGCCCTTCAGCGCTTCGGCGGCGACGGAAAGCGCGTCTTCCCAGGTGGTCTGCTGCCACTGGCCGTTGCGCTTCACTTCCGGCCGGCCGATGCGGTCGGCAGCGTACAGGCCCTGGTGGCTGTAGCGGTCGCGGTCGGACAGCCAGCACTCGTTGATCGACTCGTTGTCGCGCGGCACCGTGCGTAGCACCTCGCCGCGGCGGGTGTGCAGCCACAGGTTGGAACCCAGCGCGTCGTGGTAACCGACCGACGGCTTGGCCACCAGCTCCCAGGCGCGCGCCTGGAACTGGAACGGCTTGTTGGTCAGCGCGCCGACCGGACAGACGTCGATGATGTTGCCCGACAGTTCGGTCTCCACCGTCTTGCCGATGTAGGTGCCGATCTGCAGGTTCTCGCCGCGGCTCATGCCGCCGAGCTCGTAGGTGCCGGCAATCTCGCTGGTGAAGCGCACGCAGCGCGTGCACTGGATGCAGCGGGTCATCTCGGTGGCGACCAGCGGCCCGATGTTCTCGTCGGCGATGGTGCGCTTGCGCTCGGTGTAGCGCGACACGCTGCGGCCGTAGCCCAGGGCCACGTCCTGCAGCTCGCACTCGCCGCCCTGGTCGCAGATCGGGCAGTCCAGCGGATGGTTGATCAGAAGGAACTCCATCACGTCCTTCTGGAACTTCAGCGCCTTGTCCGAACGCGTGGTGACCTTCATACCCTCGCCTACCGGCGTGGCGCAGGCCGGCTGCGGCTTGGGCATCGGGCGGCCGCCCATCTCCACGTCCACCAGGCACATGCGGCAGTTGGCGGCGATCGGGAGCTTGCGGTGGTAGCAGAAACGCGGGATGGCGATGCCGATGGCGTCGGCCGCCTCGATGATCATCGCGCCCTTGCGGATCTGCACGGGCTTGCCGTCGACCTCGATGTTGACGACGTCGGGGGCGGTGCTGGTGGGCTGCGCACTCATGCAGCGACTCCACGGTTGGCGGCAAGCTGGTCTTCAGTCATCGAGCGACCATGCTGCACGTAGTATTCGAATTCGTTCCAGAACTTGGCGAGGAAGCCCTGCACCGGCCACGCGGCGGCTTCGCCGAACGCGCAGATGGTGTGGCCCTCGATCTGGCCGGCGATGGCCTTCAGGCGATGCAGGTCGTCCTGCGTGCCTTTGCCTTCCACGATGCGGCTGAGCACGCGGTACATCCAGCCGGTGCCTTCGCGGCATGGCGTGCACTGGCCGCAGGACTCGGCCTTGTAGAAGCGCGCGATGCGGTGGCAGGCCTTGACCATGCAGGTGGTCTCGTCCATCACGATCACGGCACCGGAACCCAGGCCCGAACCCGCCTTCTGCAGGCAGTCGTAGTCCATGGTGCTGGCCATCATTTCCTCGGCGTTGAGCACCTTCATCGAGGAGCCGCCGGGAATCACCGCCTTCAGCCGGTTGCCGTTGCGCACGCCGCCGGCCATCTCCAGCAAGTCCTTGAACGAGGTGCCGAGGCGGATCTCGAAGTTGCCGGGATGATTGACGTGGCCGGAGACCGAGAAAATCTTCGGGCCGCCGTTGTTCGGCTTGCCGAGATTGAGGAACCAGTCCGCGCCGTTGCGCAGGATCGCCGGCACCGAGGCGTAGGTCTCGGTGTTGTTGATCGTGGTGGGCTTGCCGTACAGGCCGAAGTTGGCCGGGAACGGCGGCTTGAAGCGCGGCTGGCCCTTCTTGCCTTCCAGCGACTCCATCAAGGCGGTTTCCTCGCCGCAGATGTAGGCGCCGGCGCCGAGCGCGCCGTAAATGTCCACGTCGATGCCGGTACCCTGGATGTTCTTGCCCAGCAGGCCCGCCGCGTAGGCTTCCTTCAGCGCCTCTTCGAAATGTTCGAAGGGCTCGTGGTGGAACTCGCCGCGCAGGTAGTTGTAGGCCACGGTGGAACCGGTGGCGTAGCAGGCGATCGCCAGGCCTTCGACCACCGAGTGCGGGTTGTAGCGCAGGATGTCGCGGTCCTTCGCCGTGCCAGGCTCCGACTCGTCCGAGTTGCAGAGGATGTACTTCTGCATGCTGCCCTTCGGCATGAAGGACCACTTCAGACCGGTGGGAAAGCCCGCGCCGCCGCGGCCGCGCAGGTTGCTGTTCTTGACGATCTCGACGATCGACGCCGGGTCGGGCTTTTCGGCGAGGATCTTGCGCCACGCCTTGTAGCCGTCCACCTTCTCGTAGTTGTCCATCGCCCACGGCTTGTCGAAATGCAGCGTGGTGTAGACGACCTGGTGGTCCTGGGGTGCGGGTCCGACCGGACCGGTAGTGCTTGCCATGTCGCGCTTACTCCAGGCCGTCCAGAATCTGGTCGAGCTTCTCGGGGGTGAGCCGCTCGTGGTAGTGGCCGTTCACCGTCATCGCCGGCGCATACACGCAGGCGGCGATGCACTCTTCCTCCTGCTTGAGGTAGATGCGGCCGTCCGGGGTGCTCTCGCCGAGCTTGATGCCCAGCTTCTTCTCGCAATGCTTCACCAGGTCCTCGGCGCCGTTGAGCCAGCACGAGATGTTGGTGCAGATCGCCACGTTGTTGCGGCCCACCGGCTTGGTTTCCAGCATCGAGTAGAAGCTGGCCACCTCGTAAGCCCACACCGCGGGCAGGTCGAGGTATTTCGCCACCGCCGTGATGAGCTCGTCAGTGAGGAAGCCGTGGTTCTGTTCCTGCGCGGCAAACAGCGCCTGGATCAGCGCCGAGCGCTTGCGGTCCGGCGGGAACTTGGTCAGCCAATGGTCGATGTGATGGCGCGTGTGCTCGGTGAGCGCGACGAGCGGATCGACGTTCTTGACCTGGTCGTAATGTCCGGTGGCTTTCATGCGTTTCTCCGTCGTGCCGGCTCAGCGATCCACTTCGCCGAACACGAGGTCGTAGGTGCCGATCATCGCCACCACGTCGGGCAGCATGTGCCCGCGCACGATGGCGTCGATCGAAGACAGATGGGCAAAGCCCGGCGCGCGCAGGTGCACGCGGAACGGCTTGTTGGCGCCGTCGGAGACGAGGTAGCAGCCGAACTCGCCCTTGGGCGCCTCGACCGCGGCATAGATCTCGCCGGCCGGCACGCCGTAGCCTTCGGTGAACAGCTTGAAGTGATGGATGAGCGCTTCCATGCTCTCCTTCATCTCCTCGCGCTTCGGCGGGGCGACCTTGTAGTTGTCCACCATCACCGGGCCGGGGTTGGCCTTCAGCCACTTCACGCACTGCTTGATGATGCGGTTGGACTGGCGCATCTCCTCGACGCGCACCAGGTAGCGGTCGTAGCAGTCGCCGTTGACGCCCACCGGGATGTCGAAATCCATCTCGGCATACTTCGCGTAGGGCTGCTTCTTGCGCAGATCCCAGGCGATGCCCGAACCGCGGATCATCGCGCCGGTCATGCCCCAGGCCTGGGCCTGTTCCGGCGAAATCACGCCGATGCCCACGGTACGCTGCTTCCAGATGCGGTTGCCGGTGAGCAGGTCCTCGTACTCGTCCACCTTCTTCGGGAAGTCGTCGGTGAAGGCCTCGAGGTAATCCAGCATGGAGCCTTCGCGCCAACTGTTCAGGCGCTGCAGGTCCTTGCCCTTGTGCCAGGGCGATTCACGGTACTGCGACATCTTCCCCGGCAGGTCGCGGTAGACGCCGCCCGGACGGTAGTAGGTGGCGTGCATGCGCGCGCCCGACACCGCCTCGTAGACGTCCATCAGTTCCTCGCGCTCGCGGAACGCGTACAGGAACACCGCCATCGCGCCGAGATCGAGCGCGTTCGAGCCCACCCACATCAGGTGGTTCAGGATGCGGGTGATCTCGTCGAACATCGTGCGGATGTACTGCGCGCGCTCCGGCGCCTCGATGCCCAGCAGGCCCTCGATGGCGCGCACGTAAGCGTGCTCGTTGCACATCATCGACACGTAGTCGAGGCGGTCCATGTAGCCGATCGACTGGTTGAACGGCTTGGACTCGGCCAGCTTCTCGGTGCCGCGGTGGAGCAGGCCCACGTGCGGGTCGGCACGGACGATGGTTTCGCCGTCCATTTCCAGCACCAGGCGCAGCACGCCGTGCGCAGCGGGATGCTGCGGGCCGAAGTTCATCGTGTAGTTGCGGATTTCCTGGGCCATCGAATCAGTTCCTGCGCCAGTCGTCGGCGGCTTCGGCCTTGGCCTGCATGAGGTCGGCGTCGTCGCGGATCACGCGCGGCACAAGCACGCGCGGCACCACCGACGTCACGGGTTCGTACACCACGCGCTTCTGCTCCGGGTCGTAGCGCACCTCGACATTGCCGATCAGCGGGAAATCCTTGCGGAACGGATGTCCCACGAAGCCGTAGTCGGTGAGGATGCGGCGCAGGTCCGGGTGGCCGTCGTAGACGATGCCGTAGAGGTCGAACGACTCGCGCTCGAACCAGTTGGCGCCAGGCCAGATGCCGCAGACGGACGGCACCAGCGGCAGGCTGTCGTCCTCGCAGAACACGCGCAGGCGCAGGCGCTGGTTGTGCTCGACGGAGAGCAGGTGCATCACGGAGGCGAAACGGCGCGGATGGTTCACGTCGCGCGGGCGGTCGGCCCAGTCGAAACGGCCCATCGCCTCGCCTTCCACGCCGCGCGAGAAGCCGGTGCTGGTGACGTCGGTGGTGTCCCACTCGGTCTGGCCGTAGCCGAGGTAGTCGATGCCGCATACGTCGACCAGCTCGCTGAAGCGGAAGCCCGGCTCGTCGCGCAGCGCAGTGGCCACGGCAAGCAGGTCGGCCGCCGACAGTTCGGCAGTGGTTTCGTTGCGGACGACGCTGATCTTCAGCGTGTCGCCGAACCGCGCGGCGAGGCGCTCGGCCAGCGAGGTCTTTGGGGTATCGGTCATGATGGCTCGTGCCTCAGCCGCGGGCGATGGTGCTGGTGCGGCGGATCTTCTTCTGCAACTGCAGGATGCCGTGGATCAGGGCTTCGGCCGTGGGCGGGCAGCCCGGCACGTAGATGTCCACCGGCACGATACGGTCGCAGCCGCGCACCACGGAATAGGAATAGTGGTAGTAGCCGCCGCCGTTCGCGCAGCTGCCCATCGAGATCACCCACTTCGGCTCGGGCATCTGGTCGTAGACCTTGCGCAACGCGGGAGCCATCTTGTTGACCAGGGTGCCGGCCACGATCATCACGTCGGACTGGCGCGGCGAGGGGCGGAACACCACGCCGTAGCGGTCGAGGTCGAGGCGCGCGGCGCCGGCGTGCATCATCTCCACCGCGCAGCAGGCCAGGCCGAAGGTCATCGGCCACATCGAGCCGGTGCGTGCCCAGTTCATGAGCGCATCCACGCTGGTGGTGGCGAAGCCGCGCTGCATGACCGGGTTGTCGCCGGCCGGGCGCAGGATGTCGTCAACCACATCCAGCGGCTGCGGGTTGTGCATCACCTTGTCGATGGAGGAGATCACTCCCATTCCAGTGCTCCCTTCTTCCAGACGTAGGCGAAACCGATCACCAGCAGCAGCAGGAACAGCGCCATCTCGATCAGCGCCACGATGCCGATCTGCTTGAACACCACCGCCCAGGGGAACAGGAAGGCGATTTCCAGATCGAAGATGATGAACAGGATGGCCAGCAGGTAGTAGCGCACGTCGAAACGCGCACGGGCATCCTCGAAGGCCTCGAAGCCGCACTCATACGGCGAAAGCTTGTCCGCATCCGGCCGGTGCTTGCCGGCCAGCATGCCGATCACGAGCAGGACGATGCCAAGGCCGGCGGCCACGCCGATGAAAAGCAGTACAGGCCAGTATTCGGCAATCACGATGCAACCTACCTCCGCGCCATCGACGCATCAGTGACCGTGGGGTGACGGTCCGGCAATTCGTTTCGGCAGGCCACCAGGGCCACGGGCCTTGCGGCCACGCTCGCGTCGGGTGACAACCGCGGGCGTCCGACTCTCCACGATACGGGGGTCGTGAACCGGCGCATTGTATCAGCGCATGCCGACACCACAACAGCTTGACGCGCAGCGACAAGGCATGAAACCACTCATGCGCCACGCATCACGGCATCGTCACATCGTGTGGGTGGGGCGCTCCGAATTGAGCACGCCGGCGAGCATGTTCTCGATGCGCTGGCGCGCCACCTCGGCATCCGGCGAGTCGTTGAAATGGATGCCGATGCCGGCGGTGCGATTGCCCTGCGCACCGGGCGGGCAGATCCACACCACCTTGCCCACCACCGACAGGCGCTCGCTTTCGTCGGCCAGGCTCACCAGCAGCACCACCTCGTCGCCCAGCGCATAAGGCTGGGCGGTGGGCGCGAACAGGCCGCCATTGCGCAGGAACGGCATGTAGGCGTTGTACAGCGAGGCAGCGTCCCTGATCTTCAGCGAGATAATGCCCTGGCGGGCGGCGACGGGGTTCATGCGGGCTCCTGGACGGTGTCTCGGCCACCGGTACGGCGGCGGTTGCCATGCTAACCACCATGGCGCGGCACGCAAAGCACCGCTCTCACACTTCGCGCCAGCCCCAGTGGTCGAAGATCCACGGCGACGGCAGCGCCAGCGACAAGCGCACGAAACAGGCATCCCCTGCCCGCGCCGCCGGCCACGCCAGCTGCCAGCCGCCCTGTCCATCGCGCCGGAGCGGCGCGGCATGCCACGGCCATTGCTGCGCCAGGCCGGAGCTGCTGGCCGCGCTCAGCCGCAGGCGCGGCCACAGCAGCGGCGATGGCCGCCACGGCAAGCAGCGCACCGTGGCGGATGTCGTCGCCGGCGAGCTATGGCGCTCGGGGCGTTCGGCCAGCTGACGCATGCGTCCGCCGCTCAGGGCCAGCTGGGTGGCGTAAGCCGCCAGCGCCTGGCGCTTGGCGGCCTGTTGCGCCGGCGTACCGGTTTCCCCCGGCGACAGCGGGCCCTCGTCGCGGCCGTGGATCAAGTAGCCGAGCAGGGCTGGCGAACGGCCCCGCATGGCCAGCGCCATACGCACCAGCACGTGGGCAGCACCATGGTCGGGATGGCGATCGCCCAGCGCCGGCAGGGCAACCAGGTCGGGGGCGAAGTCGTCCAGCACCCCCGCCAGTTCGGCCAGCGCCCGCTGTCCCGGCTGCAGCAGGCGGTCGAGCACGCCCATGTCCGGCCAGCCCAGCGACCGCAATGCCGTGGCCGGTACATCCAGCCGGCGCAGCGCCTCTTCCAGTTCGGCGCGGCGACGGCGGCCCCAGCGTTCGCGTTCGGCCGCGCGGATGAACCAGCGGCGTTCCAGCCAGCGCTGCGGCCAGGGGTTGTTGTCGCCATCGGTGAGCAGCAGCACACGCACCGCGCCGCCGGCCGCGCGCACGCGCTGGATCAGCAGGCCGTTCGCGATCGTCTCGTCGTCCGGGTGCGGCGCCACCACCAGCAGGCGGGTCTGCGCCGTGAAAAGCGGCAGCGGCGACGCCTGCGGCGCGGCCGTCAGCGCCATTGCGCGAGCAATTCCAGCAGCAGCAGGTCGCCGCGCAGCGGGCCGCGCAAGGCATCGCGGGTGCGGTTGGCGGCGTCGTACCAGTGCGCCAGCGCTTCGCCATCCATGGTGCTGGCGAGCGGCGCCGCAGCCTGCACGGCCTGGGCGCGCCGCTCATCGGCCACGGCTTGCGCGGCGAACCACAGGCGCTGCGCCGCCTCGTCGTCGAGCCAGCGCCGCGCCATCTCCGTGACCTGGCCGCGGCCGGCAGCCAGCGCGGCCAGATCGCGCCGCACCTCGATACGGCGCTCCAGCGCTCCCTCCTGCGCCCAGGCCAGAGCCAGCCCGGGATTGCCCAGTGCCGCATCCAGCGCAACCTGCGCCTGCGCCACACCCTGCCCTTCCAGCCAGGTCCGCGCCTCGTCGACAGCCGGCACCGTGAACTCGATGCGCTGGCAGCGGCTGCGTATCGTCTGCGGCAAGCGCCAGGGCGCATCGGCCAGCAGGACCAGCAAGGTCTGCCCGGCCGGCTCCTCCAAGGTCTTCAGCAGCGCATTCGCCGCCGCCGCGTTCATCGCGTCGGCAGGATCGATCAAGGCCACCTGCCAGCCGCCGAACTGGCTGCTCATCGCCAGCCGCGCGGACAGCTCGCGGATCTGCTCGATCACGATCTCGGTGCGCGGCGTGCCGTCCTTGCGCAGGCCGAAGCTGAGCGTGACCACATCAGGATGCGTGCCTGCATCGAGCAGCAGACAACTGCGGCACTGTCCACAGGCCTCGCCGTCCTGCGCGCGTGCACATAGCAGGCCACGCACGAAACGCTGGGCGAACACGCGCTTGCCCAGCCCGGCCGGGCCGCACAGCAGCAAGGCATGCGGCAAGGCATCGCGCTGCCGGCGCGCCTGCAGTCGTACCCAGTCCGCCGCATGCCATGGCATCGCGCTCATACCGGCGCCCCGAACAGATGGGTAGTGGCGGCGACGGCATCGCGCAACACGGTCTCGACCGGTTGGCCGGCGTCGATCACGCGAAAGCGTTGCGGCTCGGCCGCGGCGCGCGCGCGATAAGCGTCACGCACGCGTTCGAAGAAGCCGTCGGCCTCGATCTCGATGCGGTCCGCCGCGCCGCGGCCCGCGGCGCGGGCACGGCCCGTGCTCACCGGCAGATCGAGCAGCAAGGTGAGGTCGGGCTGCAGCCCGGCGCATGCCCATTGCTCCAGCGCGGCGATGCGCTCGGCCGGCTGGCCGCGGCCGCCGCCCTGATAGGCGTAGCTGGCATCCACAAAGCGGTCGCACAGTACCCAGCGACCCGCCGCCAGCGCGGGTTCGATAGCCTCGCGCACCAACTGCGCGCGCGAGGCGAACATCAGCAGCAGTTCGCTTTCGGCGCACAGCTCGTGCCGCGCCGGATCGAGCACGATCGCGCGCACCGCCTCGCCCAATGCGGTACCGCCCGGCTCGCGGGTGAGCAGCAGGTCGACGCCACTGCTTTCCAGATGCGTGCGCAGGCCGGCCAGCAAGGTGCTCTTGCCCGCGCCTTCGCCGCCTTCCAGCGTGATGAAACGGCCGCGTCCGGTCATTGGCTGCACTTCTTCAACTGGTAGCAGGCCACGTTGCGGCTCTGCTCGGCCAACGTGTCGGCGAATACATGGGTGCCATCGCCGCGCGCCACGAAATACAGCGCGGTGCCAGGTTCGGGATGCAGCGCCGCCATGATCGCAGGCCTGCCCGGCAGTGCGATCGGTGTGGGCGGCAGGCCCGGCCGGGTATAGGTGTTGTACGGCGTGTCGGTAGTGAGGTCGACCTTGTGGATCTTGCCCTGGTAGCTCTCGCCCATGCCGTAGATCACGGTGGGATCGGTCTGCAGCAGCATGTGGGTCTCGAGGCGGCGCACGAATACGCCGGCGATCTTCGCACGCTCGTCGGCGCGGCCGGTTTCCTTCTCCACGATGGAGGCGAGGATCAGCGCCTCGTAAGGCGTGGTCAGCGGCAGGCTCTTGTCTCGCTGCGGCCACAGCTCGTCCAGCGTCTTCGCCATCGCCGCGTGCGCACGCTTGAGGATGTCGAGGTCGCTGTCGCCTTTCACGTAGGCATAGGTCTCGGGCAGGAAACGGCCTTCCGGCTGCTCGGCTGGCGCGCCGATCCGCTGCATGATCGCGGCGGTGTCGAGGCCGGCGGTTTCGTGCTTCAGCTTCTCCGCCTTGCCCAGCGCCGTGAGCAGGTCGCGGAAGGTCCAGCCGTCGACGATGGTGACATTGCGTTGCAGCACCCTGCCCGCCGCCATGTTGGCGAGCAGTTGGCGCGGAGTGATGCCGGCCGGCGTCGCGTATTCGCCAGCGTGCAAGCGGCCAGCCACCTGCATCTGCATGGCCAGCAGGCGCCAGTAAAGCGGCGAGGCGGCGCTCAGATCCTGGTTGCGCAGCTGGCGCACGATCTCCTTGAAGCTGCTGCCGCGGCCTATGTCGATGCTTTCGCCAGGCGCGGAGACATGCAGCGGCGCATCGCTGAAATGGCTGAAGTCGCGCCAGCCCCAGACCGCGGCGCCGGCCAGCGCCAGCAGCAGCACCAGGATCGTGTTGCGCCAGAATGCGCGTCCGCGCTGGGTCTTGCGATTCATGCCTGCTCCATCGGAAAGCCGAGTCCGCGCCAATGCGCCTGCATCGCGCGGGCCACCGGGCCGGGGGCAAACATCTTGGTACCCGCGGCCTGAACCGGCAGGATGCCGCGAACGCTGGAGCTAAGGAAGAGTTCGCCGGCCCCCAGGCACTCCTGCAGCGGCAGGTCGCGCACCTCGACCCGCGGCAGCGCCTCCAGCAACTCGGCACGTAACACACCGGCCACGCCGCAGCGCTCCAGCGCGGGCGTCACCGGCACACCGTCGATCACCGCGAACAGGTTGGCCGCGGTGGCCGAAATCGCGTTGCCGTGCATGTCGCACAGCAGGCCTTCGGCGATCGCCGGATCATTCCATTCGGCTCGCGCCAGCACCTGCTCCAGCCGGTTGAGGTGCTTGATGCCGGCCAGCCGTGGCTGCTCGCCGAGACGCGTCTCGCACAGCTGCAGCCGCACGCCGTCCCGAAACGCCGCAGCGTCCAGCGCCGGCATCGGGAACGCCGCCACGATGCGGGTGGCCTGCGGCGCCGCGGGCATGGCGTAGCCGCGCGCGCCCACGCCGCGGGTAAGCGTGATGCGCAATACCGCATGCGCCATGTCGCCACGCGCCGCCTGCGCCTCGCGCCATAGCAGCGCGGGATCGGGCACGGGCAGGCGCAAGCGTTCGCAGCTGTTGGTAAGCCGCTGCATATGCCGCGACCACAACGGCGCGACGGCGCCCACGAAACGGATCGTCTCGAACAAGCCGTCGCCGTACAACAGGCCGCGATCCAGCGCGGAAACGGCATCCTGCGGCTGGCCGTCGACCAGCATCATGCGTCCGCCGCCCCCAGCGCGCGCAGCAAGCCGCGCGCCTTGGCGCGCGTCTCCTCCAGCTCCCGTTCGGCCACCGAGTCGGCCACGATGCCGGCGCCTGCGCGCAGACTCACCGTGTCGCCGACCAGCGCCAGCGTGCGGATCAGGATATTGAGGTCGAGGTCGCCGTTGCGATCGAGGTAGCCCAGCGCGCCCGTGTAAGCGCCGCGCGGCGCGTCTTCCAGCGCGGCGATGATCTCCATGCAGCGCACCTTCGGGCAACCGGTGATGGTGCCGCCGGGGAACACCGCAGCGATCACCTGGCCCGGCGTCACGCCCGCGCGCAGGCGTCCGCGCACATTGGAGACGATGTGGTGCACGTGGGCGTAGCTTTCCACCGTCATCAGTTCGTCCACCTCGACCGTGCCAGGCGCGCAGACGCGCCCGAGATCGTTGCGTTCGAGGTCGATCAGCATGACGTGCTCGGCGCGCTCCTTGGGATGCGCGGCGAGCTCCCGGATGCGCGCGAGATCGTCGTCGCCCGCCGTGCGTGGGCGGGTGCCGGCGATCGGTCGCGTCTGCGCCACACCGTCGCGCACCTCCACCAGACGTTCCGGCGAGGAGCTGGCGATGGCCCAGTCGGCTTGCTGCAGCAGGCCCGCGAACGGCGCTGGGTTCGCACGGCGCAGCGCGACATGCAAAGCCGCCGGCGTCGGCGCCTGCGCATAGTGCGCATGCCACGCGCGCGACAGATTCACCTGAAAGATGTCGCCCGCCTGCAGGTGTTCATGGATGTGGGCCACGCCGTCGAGGAAGTGTTGCGGTTCGTCCTCGCTCCATCGCGCCGGTGCAGGAAGCGCGGGTATCGAAGACTGCGTCTCCAGGTCGGCCGCCAGCAGGTCGAGCAAGTGTTCGCTGCCCGTCTCGGCCACCAGCACGGTGCAACCGCGCGCATGGTCGACGATGGCCGCCGCGGGGCAACGCAAAGCCAGCCCCACCGGCAGCGTGGCATCGGCACGCAGGCGAAGCTTCGGTTCGACCTCGCCCGCGAGCTCGTAGCCCAGCAGCAATGCCCAACCGCCATGGAACGGCAGGCCGTCGTCCTCGCGCGGCAGGCGCTCGGCCTGCCATGCGGCATCCAGTGCATCGAGGAAGCGCGCACCGACGACCTCGCCCGCGGCGTTGCGGACGCCGCCGTCCGCCGTGAGTGTCAGGCTGTCCTGCGGAAACGCGAACAAGATGTCGAAACGCGCCTGCGGCGTGCCATGCAGCACGCTCTGCAGCAAGCAGGGATAGCGCCCCGGAAATGCAGCGGCCGGCGCGAGCAGATCGCGCCGGCCGTGCAGGGTTCGATGGAGTGCCACGTCAGACGCGGCGGAACGCCAGCGTGCCGTTGGTGCCGCCGAAGCCGAAGGAGTTGGAGATCACCACGTCCAGCTTGGCCTCGCGCGCGGTGTGCGGGACGAAGTCGAGGTCGCAGCCCTCGCTTGGCTCGTCGAGGTTGATCGTGGGCGGCAACACCTGGTCGCGCATCGCGAGGATGCTGAAGATCGCCTCCACGCCGCCGGCGGCGCCCAGCAGATGGCCGGTAACCGACTTGGTCGAGCTCATCGCCAACTTGTAGGCGTGGTCGCCGAACACGCGCTTGGCGGCCAGCACCTCGCCCAGGTCGCCCAGCGGCGTCGAGGTGCCGTGCGCATTGACGTACTGCACCTCGGACGGGTTGATACCGCCGTCCTTCAGCGCGTTCTCCATGCAGCGCGCCGCGCCCTCACCGCCTTCGCTGGGCGCGGTGATGTGGAAGGCGTCGCCGCTCATGCCGAAACCGACCACTTCGGCGTAGATCCGCGCGCCGCGCGCCTTGGCATGCTCGTATTCCTCCAGCATCAGCACGCCGGCGCCGTCGGACAGCACGAAGCCATCGCGGTCCTTATCCCACGGACGGCTGGCCTTGGTCGGCTCGTCGTTGCGGGTGGACATGGCCTTGGCCGAGCAGAAGCCCGCCATGGCGGTGCCGGTGGTGGCGAACTCGGCGCCGCCGGCGATCATCGCGTCGGCGTCGCCGTACTGGATCATGCGCGCCGCCAGGCCGATGTTGTGCGTGGCCGTGGTGCAGGCAGTGACGCAGGCAACGTTCGGGCCCTTGATGCCGAAGATGATCGACAGGTAGCCCGAAACCATATTGATGATCGAGCTGGGCACGAAGAACGGCGACACGCGGCGCGGGCCCTTCTCGTGCAGTTCGATCGAGGTGTCCTCGATGGTGTTGAGGCCGCCGATGCCGGCGCCCACCGCGACGCCGATGCGCGGGGCGTTGGCCTCGGTGATTTCCAGCCCGGAGTCGCGCAGCGCCTGGGTGCCCGCGGCGATGCCGTACTGGATGAAGGGATCCATCTTCTTGACGTCTTTGGGCGACACCCACTGCGTCGGATCGAAGTCCTTCACCTGGCCGGCGATGCGGGTGGCATAGGCGGTGGCATCGAAATGGGTGACCGGCACGATGCCGCTGACGCCCTTGAGGATGTTGTCCCAGGCGGTGACCAGATCGTTGCCGACCGGCGAGATGATTCCCATGCCGGTCACTACCACGCGTCGCTTGCTCATGCTGTTGTTCCTTCGTGTCTCGGAGGGCGCGGCCGTCGCGCGGCCATTCCCCGCAAATCGCGGGTGCCCGACGCCGCCACGTACCATACGGGATCGGACGTTGCAGATTGCAGAAACGAAAACTGCGCCTTGTCGGCGCAGCTTCCGGTATCGCTACGTGGGCAGCAGCGCATCGCGCCGTCCTGCCAACGCTCGATCACTCCTTGGTGTGGGCCTTGATGTAATCCACGGCCTGCTGCACGGTGGTGATCTTCTCGGCGTCTTCGTCCGGAATCTCGGTCTCGAACTCTTCCTCGAGGGCCATCACCAGCTCGACGGTGTCGAGCGAGTCGGCGCCCAGGTCGTCCACGAACGAGGCGTTCGCCGTGACTTCATCCTCTTTCACGCCCAGCTGCTCGACGACGATCTTCTTGACGCGCTCTTCGATGGTGCTCATGTTGCAAAACCTCCCACGGGGAATGTGTTGTGCGCCGGCCCGCGGCCGGCAAGACCGGCGGATTGTAGTGGCTAAGCCGCGAAGCCGCCACGCATCCGCCGCGGGTGTCGCAACGCCGGCCTCCGGCCGACGCGAAAAGACAATTGTCGCCGAAAACGCCGCCACGCGCGACAGTCCCGGCATGCGTCGCCGTATGGAAACGGCGGCGTTTGAAACTGCCGGGCCCGCTCAGGGCATGTACATGCCACCGTTGACGTGCAGCGTCTCGCCGGTGATGTAGGCCGCGGCCGGCGACGCGAGGAAGCCCACGGCCTTGGCGATGTCGCCGGCTTCGCCAAGCCGGCCCAGGGCGATCTGGTTCAACAGGCCTTCCTTCGCCGACTCCGGCAGCGCGCGGGTCATGTCGGTGTCGATGAAGCCCGGCGCCACCACGTTCACGGTGATGCCGCGCGAACCGATCTCGCGCGCCAGCGACTTGGAGAACGCAATGATGCCCGCCTTGGCCGCCGCGTAGTTGGACTGGCCGGGGTTGCCGGTGAGGCCGATCACCGAGGCGATCGAGATGATGCGGCCCTTGCGCGCCTTCATCATGCCGCGCATCACTGCCTTCGAGGTGCGGAACACCGAGCTGAGGTTGGTGTCGAGGATCGCCTGCCAGTCCGCCTCGGGCATGCGCATCAGCAACTGGTCGCGGGTGATGCCGGCATTGTTGACCAGGATGCTTACCGCGCCGAACTCCTTGGTGATGCCGTCGATCAGCGCGTCCACCGCAGCCGAGTTGGCCACGTCCAGCACGCGGCCGTGGCCGCCGTGCGGGGCCAGCCGTTCGCCGATCGCGGCGGCACCGCTTTCGCTGGTGGCCGTGCCGATCACCGTGGCGCCCATCGCGGCCAGTTCGTCCGCGATCGCCGCGCCGATGCCGCGGCTGGCGCCGGTCACCAGCGCGATCTCGCCCGTCAGTGTCTTGTCCATCGCCGTGTTCCGTGAGGATCGAAGCCGCGAACCTTACACGGAAACGGGACCGCGCTCCACGCTATCGGCAGCAGGCCGGTGCGGCCTCGACGTACTCGTCGTGGCGCCGCCACCAGATGCCGTTTGCTTCATTGCGCCCCCGGGGCGCGCGATCGAGCCACTGGTACATGCCCCACAAGGCATCCAAGCCGCGCGCAAAGGTGGAGTACGTGTGGTAAACGACGCCATCCTCGAGCACGAATGCGCTCATGCCGGGCCGTTCGCGGATGTAGGTGAAGGGGTCGGTGCCGCACATCCGTGCGAACTGCGACACCGGATGTTCGCCGCCGAATTGCGTGCTCGGGCCATCCGGTGTCTGCGGGTCCTGCGCGGCGGCCTCGCGTCGATAGTTGTACTCCGCTCCGCCTTCGCGCTGCTGCGCCTCGGTGATGCCCACCGCGAAATCGAGATTGAAGTCGCTGCCGAACGAGGAAGCCCAGGGGAAGGTCCAGCCCAGCCGCCGTTTGTACGCCTGCAACTTGGCCAGCGGCGCGCGCGACACCGACATCAGCGTCACGTCGTGATTCGCCAGATGCGCGGCGAACCCGTTGAATCCGTCCGCGATCGCCGAGCAGGACGGGCAGCCCGCCGTGTAGTCGGGGCCGAACATGAAGTGGTAGATCAGCAGCTGCGAGCGTCCCTGGAACAGGTCCGCCAGCGTGGCGCTGCCCGTGTCGGTGTCGAAGCGATAGTCCTTGTCCACCCGCACCCACGGCAGTGCCTGCCGTTGACGCGCCAGCTCGTCGCCGCGCCGGGTCAGTTCCTTTTCCGCTTCCAGCAATTCAAGCCGTGCGGCAAGCCACTCCGCGCGGGTTCCGATGGTGTGCATGGTCATGATCGATTCTCCTCATGCAATCGCATAGGTCAGGCCAAGTCGTCCGCCGTCGAGCGTCTCGGTCTTGCGCAACTCCAGTCCGCGGCGCTGTCGCACGCTCGCAAACAACGCCTTGCCCTCTCCCGCAATCAACGGGTAGACGATCAAGCGCAGTTCGTCCACGAGGCCGGCGTCGATGAGACTGGCCGTGACCCGGGCGCCGCCCATGAGATAGATGTCCTTGCCGCGTCGCTGTTTGAGCGCCGCGAGTTCGGCCGCGTCACGCAGGAACCGTGTCAGCGGCCAGTTGGCCGTGTCCAGGGTCCGCGACAGTACGTAGTGCGGCGTCCGCGCGGCAAAGCGGCCCCATTCGACCTCCGCCGGCGTCGGCAGCTTGCCGGTCATCGGCAGCGGTGCATCCGGCGTGTTCTGTATTGCGGTCCAGTACTGCTCGTAACCGGGATACATGCCGCTGCCGAGCACGCAGGCGTCGATCTGTGCGCTCAGGCCGTAGTCCTCCGACCAGGCGTCCACCCAGTCGGCATAACCCTCCGGCCCTTCCATCTTGCCGTCAGCGGAAATCTTCATGCCGGCAATCAGCTTGCGCATGACACCCTCCTGCGTTCTGCATGGGTTGAATGGTGCTGGACACGGCATTGCCCGGCACCCTGCCGGCGCGTGCCCCTTTGATACGGCGCCTCGCGACCAGGATCGTGGCCAGGCCTCCGGCCGAGCCGGTTCCCGCGACGGTCGCCCACGCCGCGACGCCGAGACAGATCGGGCACATGGTTCAGCCCGCTCCTGACAGCTGCGCCACCAGCGTGTCGAGGAAGAACGTCCAGCCCTCGGTATGCGCCATTGCCATCCGCTCGTCGGGCAGGCCTTCGTGGGTCAGGCGCACTTCGGTTTGCCGGCCGCGCGGCGTGAATTCGAGCGTGACCACCGATTCCTTGCCGCGCGTGTGCTCGCTCACCCAGGTGAACTCGAGCAGGCGCGGGCTTTCCACGCGCAGGTAACGGCCATAGTGCGGGCGGATCTGACCGGAATGCATCATGCCGAGATAGAACAAGCCAT
Organism: Dyella agri; assembly: GCF_044904705.1. Lineage (NCBI taxonomy): Bacteria > Pseudomonadati > Pseudomonadota > Gammaproteobacteria > Lysobacterales > Rhodanobacteraceae > Dyella > Dyella agri. Next base: position 97,034 of record NZ_JADIKL010000005.1, on the reverse strand, counting down.
CAACGCGCGGATCGGCCACCACGTCGCCGCCTTCGGCGAGCCACGCCTTCATGCTGGCCGGGTCGGTCCAGGCGCGGAACACGCGCTCGGGCGAAGCGTCGTAGCTGCGCGGTATCTCGAGGCGAAACTCACCCATCGCCGATTCATTGCGACCCTTCATCGTCGTTCTCCGTCTGCTGATCGAGGAAAGCTCCCAGCGCATCGAGGCGCTGGTTCCAGAAGCGTTCGTATTGCGATGTCCAGCGCGCCACCTCGCGCAGCGGCGCGGCACGCAGGCGCAGGTAGTGCTCGCGGCCCTCGCGGCGGCGGCGAACCAGGCCGGCGCCCTCCAGCACCTTGACGTGCTTGGACACCGCGTTCAGCGACATCGCGAACGGCTGCGCGAGATCGGTCACGCGCAGCTCGCCCCGGGTCAGCCGCGCCACGATGCGGCGACGGGTGGGATCGGCGAGCGCGGCGAAGGCGAGATCAAGGTTCGACACGGCATTACTCATTCAACCTGTTGGTTGAATAATACGCCAACGAAAAGGCGCGTCAAGCGCGCCTTTTCGCATCGCTTCCCGCTCAGGCGCGCCAGTCGGCCAGCGTGGCGTCGAGCTCGGCCGGGGCACCGATCGCACGCGCCTCCAGTCCCTTGTCGATGCGCTTGGCGAGGCCCGCCAGCACCTTGCCCGGACCGCACTCGACGATGCGCGTGGCGCCGCCGGCAGCCAGCGCCTGCACGCATTCGGTCCAGCGCACCGGCAGGTAAAGCTGACGCTGCAGTGCGCCGCGGATTTCGTCCAGCGAGGCGTAGCTCTTTGCCTCGGCGTTCTGGATCACGGGGATGGTCGGCAACTGCCAGGCGATCGAGGCCATGCGCTCACCCAGCTTGTCCGCTGCCTCGCGCATCAACATGCAGTGCGACGGCACCGACACGGCGAGCTTGATGGCCTTTTTCACACCCAGTTCGGCGAGCCTGGCCAGCGCACGATCCACCGCCTCGGCATTGCCCGCGATCACCAGCTGGCCCGGCGAGTTGTAGTTGGCCGGCGCCACCACCTGGCCCTGCGCGACCTCTTCGCACACCTGCGCGATCTGCGCATCGTCGCCACCCAGGATCGCCGCCATCGCGCCCGTGCCCGCAGGTACCGCCGCCTGCATCAGGCGACCGCGCTCGGCAACCAGCGCCGCCGCGTCGTGCAGCGACAAGGCGTCAGCGCAGACCAGCGCGCTGTATTCGCCAAGGCTGTGGCCGGCCAGCTGCGCGGGCTGCGCGGGCTGCGCGCCGCCGAGCTTGTTCCACACCCGCCACACCGCCACGCTGGCTGCAAGCAAGGCCGGCTGCGTGTTCTCGGTGCGGTTGAGCTGCTCCTCCGGGCCCTGCTGGCTGAGCGCCCACAGGTCGACGCCCGCCCCTTGCGAGGCCTCGTCGAAAGTCGCCTTCACCTCCGCGTGCGCGGCAGCCAGCTCGGCCAGCATGCCGACCGATTGCGAACCCTGGCCGGGGAAGACGAAAGCAAGCGTGGCGGCGTTCATGGGCAGTGCATTCCTCGGATCAAATCAACATGGTGCCAGCATCGGCCGGCGTGCGCAGCGGTATCGACCGCAGAAAAACCGATGCCGCCCATGGGCGGCATCGGATGCAATGGCGAAACGTCGGTATCAGTAGCGCAGCAGCGCCGACGCCCAGGTGAAACCGCCGCCGAACGCTTCCAGCAGCAGGTTCTGGCCGCGTTGCACCTTGCCCGAACGCACCGCGTAGTCCAGCGCCAGCGGCACCGAGCCGGACGAGGTGTTGGCATGCTGGTCGACGGTGACGATCACGCGATCCATCGGCATTTCCAGCCGCTTCGCGGTGGCCTCGATGATGCGCAGGTTGGCCTGGTGCGGGATCAGCCAGTCGATATCCGAGGCGTGCATGCCGGCGGCCTGCATCGTCTCGTCGACCAGCGCATCCAGCGTCTTCACCGCGACCTTGAACACTTCGCGGCCGGCCATCTTGATGCGCACGCCGTGGTTGGGCTCGTCCTTGAAACCGACGGAGACGCCCACCGGATTCCACAGCAGCTCCTTGTAGCCGCCGTCGGCGTGCATGCAGGTCGCGTAGATGCCGGGTTCGCTGGAGGCTTCCAGCACCACCGCGCCGGCGCCGTCGCCGAACAGCACGCAGGTCTCGCGCTCGTTCCAGTCGATCATGCGGGTCAGCGTCTCGGCACCAATCACCAGCACCTTCTTCGACTGGCCGCTCTTGATGAACTTGTCGGCAATGCCGAGCGCGTACATGAAGCCGGAACAGGCGGCGTTGACGTCGAACGCCGCGCAGCCGTTTGCGCCCAGCCGCTGCTGCACGAGGCAGGCGGTGGACGGAAAAATGATGTCGGGGGTGGTGGTGCCCAGCACGATCAGGTCCAGCTCCGCCGCCTTCACCCCGGCCGCCTCCAGCGCACGCTGTGCGGCGAGGAAGGCCAGGTCGCCGGTGGTCTCGCCGTCCGCGGCGATGTGGCGCTGGCGGATGCCGGTGCGGGTACGGATCCATTCGTCGCTGGTGTCGACGATCTTCTCCAGATCGGCGTTGCTGACAGCGCGCTCAGGCAAGGCGCTGCCGGTGGCGATGATGCGGGAGTAGATCAGAGCCATTCCGTTTTCCGTCGAACGTAAACCGTGCATTGAACGCCCTGGACGGCGCATGCGCAACCGTCCGGGCTCCATCAACGCGGAACGGCGCGTCGCCGCGCCGTTCCGCTAGATCAAGGCATGCGGACTTCCGTGAGGAAGTCCGTCTGCGCGATCACTCCTCGACCGACACCGCGCCCTTGGTCTCGATGACCTTCTTGCCGCGGTAGTAGCCGTCGGCGGTGACGTGGTGGCGCAGGTGCACCTCGCCGCTGGTCGGATCGGTCGACAGCTGCACGGTCTTCAGCTTGTCGTGCGCGCGACGCATGCCGCGGGTGGACGGGGTACGGCGGCTCTTGGCAACGGCCATGGTAGTTCTCCAACTGAACCTGATGTTCGGTATCTGTCTGATGATCGGAGCCGTTGGGCCCCGACCGGCTTACTTCTTCAGTTCGCGCAACACTGCGAACGGATTGTTTTCGCGCCGCTGCACCTCATCCTGCTCCGGCTCGCCATCATTCATCAGCGCGTCGGGCAGGCTGCTGTCCGGGTTCACCGGCACCAGCGGCAAGGCCAGCAACAACTCGTCCTCGATCACGTCTGCCGGATGCAGGCGACCGTCCTCGGCCACCAGCAACGGTTCGCAGCCAGGCGGCAGACCCGCCTCGTCGCGCTCCTTCCGGATCAGGCCGAGCCGGCTGTCCACCGTTACCGGCAACACGAACGGTTCGAGCGTACGCTGGCAGATCATCGTCAGCGGCGCCTGGGCGCGGACATCCACGTAGTCCGTGCCCAGCGAGTCCCGACCGAAATCCAGCCGGTACTCCACCTCGCCCTCGCTACCCGCCAGCGCGCTGCAAAGGCGCTGCAGTGCGGCAACGGGCATCGATCCCTCGAACGAACGCCGCGCCGAGACCATGCGCCAAGCGTCCACGGACTCTGGCAGTGTCACGGACATAATCGACAAATGGTAAGTTCCTGAACGACCGAAGTCAACAGACGGATCAAGCGCTTGCGTCATCCGCATGTCGCCGCCCGGACTGCGCATTTTGCCTGATACGCCCCGCTTGCGGCAGACTGCACGCCCACCCCATCCGAGCCCAGCCGTTTGAACCTTTCCCTGACGTTCGGCGTGCTCGCGCTGCTTGCGCTGGTCATCGCGGCCGCCTGGGCCTTGTCCTCGCGCCGCTGGCAGAACCGGCGCACCGCCGACCTGCAGCAGCTGCTCGACCTGGCGGACCGGCTGGAAACCGACCTGAAAAGCTGCCGCACCGGTCTGCAACAGGCACATGCGGTGATGGCGATCAACCCGGACCTGCCCGGCGCCAGCGAGCAGGACGCCCGCCAGGCCGTCGACGCCGGCCTGCAGGCGCTGCTGCGCCAGCGCATCTGGATCCGCGACCACGCCGCCCGCGCCAGCCGGCAAGAGCTGAACGAGACCGCCGCCGCGATGCGCGCCAGCCGTGACCGCCTGCAACCCTTGCTGCAGGCGCTGGATGCCGCCCAACGCGACCTGGACAGCGCGATGCGCGAACACATCCACCGCGACGCCGAATGAACGCTGCCGCGCCCCGTATCGTGCTGGCTTCCACCTCGCGTTACCGCGCCGAGTTGCTGCGCCGGCTGCTGCCTGATTTCGAGCAGCGCGCGCCCGGCACCGACGAGGCCGCCCTGCCCGGCGAGGCGCCGGACACACGCGCAGCACGCTTGGCTGTCGCCAAGGCCGCAGCGGTTGCCGACGGCCTGCCTGATGCCCTGGTGATCGGTTCCGATCAGGTCGCCGAACTGGATGGCGATGTGCTGGACAAGCCGGGCAGCGCGGCGAATGCCCGCGCCCAGCTCGCCGCCAGCTCCGGCCGCGTGGTGCATTTCCACACCGCGCTGTGCCTGCTCGACACGCGCAACGGCCGCCGGCAGATCCACGTCGACCGCACCCGCGTGCACTTCCGCACGCTGGGCATCGCAGAGATCGATCGTTACGTAGCGCGCGAACAACCGCTGGACTGCGCCGGCAGCTTCAAGTGCGAAGGCCTGGGCATCAGCCTGTTCGAGCGCATCGACAGTGAAGACCCCAGCGCCTTGATCGGCCTGCCGCTGATCGCGCTGGCTGGACTGCTGCGAGCCGCAGGCCTGGCCGTGCCATAGCTTGCCGTCGTGCCGGTGACAGTCCGCGCAAGCTGCCGCTACTCTGCGCGCTGGACACAGGGGGCTGCACATGAACACGGAAACGACTTGGTATTACGCGGACCGCCACGGCCAGCAGCAGGGGCCATTGTCGCGCGAGGATTTCCTGCGCGTACTGGAACGCGAACAGTTGCCGCCCGAGACCCTGGTCTGGCGCGACGGACTGGCGCAGTGGCAGCCGCTGTCCTCGCTGGCGGAGGAACTGGGCTGGCCTGCCGCGACACCGCCGGCGATGCCGCCCATTCCGCCACCGCCGCCATCCCGCACGGCGCCCGCGTTCGCGCCGGCGCCGGCCCAGGTGATCATCTATGCCGGCTTTGTGCGGCGCCTGGCGGCCATCCTGCTGGACGGCCTGGTCATCGGCGCGATCAATGTCGCGCTGATCTTCGTGCTGGCGCTGGCATTCGGCCTTTCGGCCATGGGGCGCAGCCACGCATCCAATCCCGCCGATGCCATGCTGTTCCTGCTGATCTACCCGGTGATCTTCGGCGTGGCGCTGCTGTACTACTCGCTGCAGGAAAGCTCCGCGCACCAGGCCACGCTGGGCAAGCGCGCGCTGGGCATCAAGGTTACCGACCTGAGCGGACAGCGGATCAGCTGGAAGCATGCCGTCGGCCGCTGGTTCGCCGCGGCGCTGTCCTACCTCACCATGTACATCGGCTTTCTGATGGCCGCGTTCACCGAACGCCGGCAGGCGCTGCACGACATGGTGGCGAGCACGCTGGTGACGGACCGCTGGGCTTTCACCGACCACCCGGAGCGGCAGAACACGCAGACGTCCGGCTGCCTTATCGTCGTACTGGTAGGCGCGTTCCTGATCGTGCCGGTGATCGGGATACTCGCGGCCATCGCAATTCCCGCCTACCAGAGCTACATACAGCGCTCGCAGATCGCCGGCGCCCTGGTGCAGGCCGAACCGGTGAAGGCGCTGGTCTACCAAGCGTGGAAGGCCAACGGCCAATGCCCGCGCAATGGCCAGGCCGGCATCGGCGATGCGGGCAGCTACGCGAGCAGGCAGTTGCAGTCCATCGACGTCGGCAGCATGAAAACCGATGGCAGCTGTGCGCTGGAACTCACCTTGCACCTGCCGGGTCAGTCCATGCTTGATGGCAAGCGCATCTGGCTGACGATGGACAAGGGCGGCGTCACACCGACCTGGCGTTGCAGCTCCGAACTGCCGGATCGCTACCTGCCGACATCCTGCCGCGAGTCCGCCCCGCAATGAGCCAGCCCCTGCCCGTCCATCCGCCCACCGACGAACTGCGCCAGCGCCTCGCTGCCGCCGAGGCCCAGCTCAACCGCGTGGTGCTGGGCAAGGCGCGGAAGGTGAAGCTGGCGCTGGCCTGCCTGATCGCCGGCGGCCACCTGCTGCTGGAAGACGTGCCCGGCGTGGGCAAGACCACGCTGGCGCACGCGCTTGCCGCCAGCTTCGCGCTGGAATTCCAGCGCGTGCAGTTCACCAGCGACCTGCTGCCTTCCGACATCCTCGGCGTCAGCGTGTACGAACGCGAGACCGGCCAGTTCCGTTTCCACCCCGGCCCGATCTTCGGCGGCTTGCTGCTGGCCGACGAAATCAACCGCGCCACGCCGAAGACGCAGAGCGCGCTGCTCGAAGCCATGGCCGAGGGCCAGGTCACCGTGGACGGCCAGACCCATGCGCTGCCGCAACCGTTCTTCGTGGTGGCCACGCAGAATCCGCTGGACCTGGCAGGCACCTTCCCACTGCCCGATTCGCAGCTCGACCGCTTCATGCTGCGGCTGTCGCTGGACTATCCCGATCCCGCTGCCGAGCGCGAACTGCTCACGGGCGTCGACCGCCACGACCTGCTGGCCAGCCTGAAGCCGCAGTTGGACGGTGCCGCGCTGCTCGCGCTGCGCCGGCAGACGCAGGCGATCGCCGTCAGCCCGGCCCTGCTCGACTACCTGCAGGCGCTGATCGGCGCCAGCCGCCGCCACGCCGAGATCCGCACCGGGCTGTCGCCGCGCGCCGGGCTGTCGCTGCTTGCCGTGGCGCGCGCATGGGCGCTGCTGCATGGCCGCAGCTACGTGTTGCCGGAAGACCTGCAGGCGCTGTTCGTGCCACTGGCCGCACATCGACTGGTGGCCGCGCGTGGTGCCGGGGGCGAGGCACTGGCACGCCAGCTGCTCGCCGAGGTGGCGGTGGACTGATGCGCGCCGACCTGCGCCGGCTCGCGCAACTCGCCGAACGCCGCCTGCCCGCACTCACCCGCCTGCGCCGAGCCGAACCACTGCCGATCGAACTGGGCCGGCGCCGCATCTACATCGTGCCCACTGCGTTCGGCCTCGGCTTCGGCGTGCTGCTGATGGTGATGCTGGTCGGCGCGCTGAACTACGCCAACAACGCGGCGGTGCTGTTGACCTGCATGCTGGGCTCCGCTGCCGCGGCGAGCATGCTGTTCGCTTTCCGCACCCTGGACGGCCTGTGCCTGCGCGACATCCGCGCCGGCCACGCCGTCGCCGGCGAACCGCTGGAACTGGTATTGGACTTCAGCGCGCAACGCTCCCGCGAAGCGGTGCGCCTGGACTGCGCCGGCGAGTCGCTTGCGTTCGCCTTGCAGGGCACCACGGAGCTGCGGCTGCGGCTGGCCACCACCCGCCGCGGCTGGCAGGCCTTGCCGCGGCTGAAGCTGTGGAGCACCTGGCCGCTGGGCTTGTTCCGTGCCTGGAGCTGGCTGCATCCGCAGCAGTCCGTGCTGGTGTGGCCGCGACCGGAGGCTGCCGGGCCGCCGCCGCTGCTGCCGGGCGATGCACGCGAACGCCTGCGTCCGCAGGCCGGCGAGGAATTGGCGGCCCTGCGCGACTACCGTCGCGGCGACGCGCCCAGGCACATCGCATGGAAAGCCAGTGCCCGTCACCATGACCTGCTGGTGAAGGACTTCGACCGTCCCGAGCCACGCGAGACCTGGCGCCTGGACTGGAACGCGCTGCGCACGCTGGACCGCGAGACGCGCATCGCCCGGCTGGCGCGCTGGCTGGGCGAGGCGGAGGCACAGGGCCGGCGTTACAGCCTGCAGCTGCCGGAGCAGCGCATCGACATCGGCAGCGGCCCGCCCCATTACGCACGCTGCATGAGCGCGCTGGCCGTGCTGCCATGACCAGCGCAGCCACTACGTCGCTCGACAGGCGCAGCTTCGACCTGGTCGCACTAGGCCTTGCCGCCGTGCTGGCACTGCACGCGCCGCACCTGCCGTGGTGGCTGAGCGCCGCGCTGGCGCCGATCCTGGGCCTGCGCTGGTGGCAGCGCCGCCGCCATCGCACCCCCACACCGACCTGGCTGAAGCTGCCGCTGCTGGCGGTGCTGCTGCTGGCCATCGTGAGCTGGTACGGCAACCTGTTCGGCCAGGCGCCCGGTGCCGCATTGGCGGTGGGCCTGCTGGTGATGAAACTGCTGGAAACCGAGACGATACGCGATGCCCGCGTGGGCATGAGCTTCGCCTGCTTCACCTTGATGGCCGCGCTGCTGTTCGACCAGAGCCTCACCGCCACCACCGCGATAGCGCTGGGCCTGCTGCCGCCGCTGGCCGCGCTGCGTTCGCTGGAGCCGGGACGGCAGCCGCCTGCCCGATGGTGGCTGGAACTGGTCCCCGGCGTTGGCTTGCTGGCTGCCGCCCTGCCGCTGGCCCTGCTCGCCTTCCTGCTGCTGCCGCGACTGAACTCGCCGCTGTGGGGCGCGCCGAACGCCGGCCAACAGCGCACCGGCCTCAGCGACCGCATGACGCCGGCGGGTTTCAATCAGTTGCTGACCGACGAAAGCCCCGCCCTGCGGGTGAGCTTCGACGGCCCGCCGCCGCCAGCCGAGCAGCGCTATTTCCGTGCCTTCGTGATGGGCCACTACGACGGCACCAGCTGGATCTACCTCAACCCGGGCGAACAGTCGCCAGCGCCGATCGAGGCAGCACAAGCTATCCACTACCGCATCAGCCTGGAGCCGACCCGGCAGCGCGTGCTGCCCACGCTGGACGTGCCGCTGGCCGCACCGCCCGGCGCCAGTCTGCGCCGCAATCGCGAAGTGATCGCCGACCGGCCGGTGAACTCCCTGCTCGACTACACGCTCAGCTCGGCCACCCGCTACCGGCTGGAACCGCAACCCGGCGGCTACCTCGCCCGCTGGCTGCAACTGCCCGCCGATTTCAATCCGCGCACGCTGGAATTGGGCCGCGCGTGGCGGACGCGCTACGGCAACGACGACGGCGCCATCGTGCAGGCCGCGCTGGCGCTGTTCCACGACGGCGGCTTCCGCTACACGCTGTCACCTGCGCCGCTGGGCCGCGACGCGATGGACGATTTCCTGTTCGACACCCACGAGGGTTTCTGCGAGCACTACGCGTCCGCCTTCACCGTGCTGATGCGCGCCGCCGGCATCCCCGCCCGCGTGGTCACCGGCTACCAGGGCGGCTACTGGAATGCGATGGGCGGCTACCTGCTGGTGCGCAATTCCGACGCTCACGCCTGGAGCGAAGTGTGGCTGGCCGGGCGCGGCTGGGTGCGGGTCGATCCCACCGCCGCAGTACGTCCGCAACGGATCAGCCTGGGCGCCGCTGCCGCGGCAGGCGGCCAGTTGCCGTGGTACCAGAGCAACTGGCTGCAGTCGCTGCGCAACCACTGGGACATCGTCAACCGCTGGTGGAACCTGAGCGTTAATGGCTTCGACGCGCTGCGCCAGCGTGGCCTGCTGAAGCCGTTCGGCATCCGCGAAATGGACACCTCCACGCTGGCGCTGCTGCTGGCCATCGGCTGCGTGCTGTGCATGGCCGCCGGGCTCGCATGGGTGTGGCGGCGGCATGAACCGGAAGACGCCGCGCGCGCCGCGTTGCGCCGGCTGGAACGCAAGCTGGCGCGTCTGGGCGTGGTGCGGCAGGCTGGCGAGGGACCGCGGGACTACCTGCAACGCGCCGCCCATGCGCTGCCGGCGCAACACGACAGGTTGATCGAACTGATGCACCGCTACCTCGAACTGCGCTATGCCCAACCGGAACCGTCGATCGAATCCCTGCGCGCGCTGCAACGCGCGGTGCGGGATTTTCCTGTCGTCCGCATGGTCAAATGAGCGTTGATAGGGTTGTGCACACAATCATCCATGATGGAGAAACCGCCATGTCCCTCTACCGTCCCCTCGCGCTAGTCGCGGCCATCGCCCTGCTGGGCGGTTGCGCGACCATTCCGCAACCGCTGCAGGGCAACTACACCGCCATCTCCAGCGCCGCCGCCCAGCAAGGTGGCGCGGGCGGCACCCAGGTGCGCTGGGGCGGCGAGATCATCAAGACCGAGCCGGGCCCGCAGCAGACCTGCTTCTACATCCTGGCGCGCCCGCTGGACAGCCAGGCCCGACCGGAACTGGGCCGCTCCGGCGGCGACCAGGGCCGCTTCGTGGCCTGCCACAGCGGCTTCTACGATCCGGAGGTGTTCTCCCGCGGCCGCGAGTTGACCGTGACCGGCACCATCCACGGTACGGTGACGCAGAAGGTAGGCGACTACGACTACCCCTACCCGCGTGTGGAAGCCGACGTGGTGTATCTGTGGCCGAAGCGCCCGGTCTACGTGGACACGCCCTATCCGCCGGGCTTCTACGATCCGTTCTGGGGGCCCTGGGGTCCGTGGGGCTATGGCTACGGCCCGTATTGGCGCGCGCCGCGGGTGATCGTGGTGCGCCCGCCGCCGCCGCCGCCCTCGGGCAAGTGATATCCCGCAACGAAAACGCCGGCCTTGGGCCGGCGTTTTCGTTGCGGCTCCGTGCCGTTGCTCAGCCCGGCGGCCAGTGCATCTGCCGGCCGCCCAGCAAATGCAGGTGCAGGTGGAACACGGTCTGGCCACCGTATTCGTTGCAGTTGAGCACCGTGCGATACCCCTGGTCGGCAAAGCCCTCGCGCCTGGCGTAGCCGGCCGCGGCCAGCAGCAGGCGTCCCAGCAGCGCCGCATCCTCCGCGGTGGCGTCGTTCAAGGTGGCGATCGGCTTCTTCGGGATGAACAGCACATGCACCGGCGCCTGCGGATTCACGTCGCGGAACGCCAGCAGCTCGTCGTCCTCGTAGACGATGTCGGCCGGAATCTCGCGCCGGATGATCTTGTCGAAGATAGTGTCGGCCATGCTGTCGCCCTAATTTTAAGAGTGCGGCCAAGGATGGCCGCCCGTTTGATCTTCGCGATCAGGGATGATCGCAGAACATACGGAGTGCGGCCAGGGATGGCCGCCCATTTGATTTTCGCGATCAGGGATGATCGCAAGACGTACGGCGTGCGGCCAGGGATGGCCGCCCGTTTTATCTTCTCGATCAGGGATGATCGCAGGACATGCCGAATGCGGCCACGGATGGCCGCCCGTTTGACTCTCGCGATCAGGGATGATCGCAAGGCTAGAGCAATTGGCGGCCACCGAACGCATGCGCCAGCGTGCCGCGGTCCACGAATTCCAGTTCGCCGCCCAGCGGCACGCCGTGCGCCAGCCGCGTCGGCTTGATGCCGCCGGCACGTGCCAGCTGCGCCAGATAGTGCGCGGTGGCCTCGCCTTCCACGGTGGGATTGGTGGCGATGATCAGCTCCTCCACCTCGCCCTCGCCCAGCCGCTGCGTGAGCAGGGGCAGGCCCAGCTCCTCCGGCCCCAGGCCATCCAGCGGCGACAGCCGGCCATGCAGCACGAAGTACTGGCCGCGATAGCCGGTGGCCTGCTCGATCGCCACCAGATCCACCGGCGACTCCACCACGCACAGCAGCTGGCGGTCGCGGCTGGCGCTGGCGCAGATCGCGCACAAAGCCTCCTCGCTGAAATTGCGGCAGCGCTGGCATTGCCCGATGCGCTGCATCGCCTCGCGCAGCGCGTCGGCCAGCTTCAGGCCGCGATCGCGATCGCGTTCCAGCAGATGGAACGCCATCCGCTGCGCACTCTTGCCGCCCACGCCGGGCAGGCAGCGTAGAGCTTCGATGAGGCTGGCGAGAAGTGGGGAGCCGGATGACATGGGTGATTCAAGAAGTGAGGGAGAGACGTGGGAGGCAGGGGGAATGCGGAAAACGGCCCAGTGCTGCGCTCTCGCGCCTCCCGGTTCACTCCTGCCCTCAGAACGGCATCTTGAATCCCGGCGGCAGGTTCATGCCGGCGGTCACGCCGCCCATCTTCGCGCGACTGGCTTCGGCGACCTTGTTCACCGCGTCGTTGATCGCGGCGGCGACCAGATCCTCGGCCATCTCCGGATCGTCGGCGAAGGTCTGCCGGTCGATCACCACCTTGCGCACCTCGTGGGCGCCGCTCATCGTCACGCTCACCAGGCCGCCGCCGGCGCTGCCGGTGACCTCCAGCTTGGCGATCTCTTCCTGCGCACGCTTCATGTCTTCCTGCATGCGCTGGGCCTGCTGCATCAGCTGGCCGATCTGACCTCTCATCTCAGTGCTCCGTCTTCAACTGCCAAAGGGTTTCACCGACTGCGGCACCACGCGGGCGCCGAAGTCGCGTTTCATGGATTGCACGAAGGGATCGTCTTCGATCGACTGCTCGGCGGCCGCCTGCGCCTCGTTGCGCGCCTGGGTGGCGCGCGCGGCCGGCGTGGCGGCGACAGCGGCCTTGTCGATATCGACGAAGCGCAGCTTGATGCGCTCGCCCAGCGCCTGGCTGATCCGCTCCTCCATCTGGCTGACCATCGGCTCCACCGCCATGCTCATATGCGCCGGTTGCAGCGCCAGCACCAAGGTGTTGCCTTCGCGCTCGCGCAGCACCGCATGCTGCGCCAACACACTGAACGGGCCACGCAGGCCGGCTTGTTCGATCAGGCTTTCCCAGTGCGGCAGGCCACCGGCGCCAACCAGCGGAGCCGCCGGGGCGGATTCGCGCACGGCCGGCGCCGCAGCAGCAACCGGCGGTGCCGCGCGATACGCCGAAGCCGGAGCCGGCGGCGCGACTGGCGCGGCGCTGCGTACCGGCGAGGCCGCGGGCCGCGGGGCGGGCGCCGCGCGCTCCGCCAACGGACGCGGGGCCTCGTCGCCGGGACGGAATGCCAGCATGCGCAGCAGCGCCATCTCGAAGCCGGTGCGCGCATCCGGTGCCAGCGCGAGATCGCGGCGACCGCCGAGGGCGATCTGGTAATAGAGCTGCACGTCCTCCGGCGCGATGCGCGCGGCCAGCGCGTGCAAGGCCTCGCCGTCGGCGTCGTCGTCGAGCCGATAGCCGGGAATCAGCTGGATCAGCTGCAAGCGGTGCAGCACGCCGGCAAGGTCGTCCAGCACACCGCCGAAATCCGGCGAATACGAGGCGATCTGCGCACACTCGGCAAGCAGGCGCGTGCCGTCGCCGTCGGCCAGCGCGTCGAGCACGCCCAGCACCTGGCCGCGCGCCACGCTGCCCAGCATGGTGCGCACGTCGTCGGCGTGCAGCGATCCGCCGCCATAGGCAATGGCCTGGTCCAGCAGCGACAGGCCGTCGCGCAACGAGCCATCGGCGCCGCGCGACAGCTCCTCGATCGCGCCATCCTCGTAGGCGATGTTCTCGGCGCCGAGGATGTGTCGCATCTGGCCGGCGATCTGCTCGGGCAGCAGGCGCTTCAGGTTGAACTTCAGGCAGCGCGACAGCACCGTCACCGGCAGCTTCTGCGGGTCGGTGGTGGCGAGCAGGAACTTCACGTGCGGCGGCGGCTCTTCCAGCGTCTTCAGCAGCGCGTTGAACGCCGGTTTGGAGAGCATGTGCACCTCGTCCACCAGGTACACCTTGAAACGGCCCCGCGAGGGTGCGTACTGCGCGTTCTCGATCACCTCGCGCACGTCATCCACGCCGGTATTGCTGGCCGCGTCGATCTCCAGCAGATCCACGAAGCGGCCTTCGTCCACCGCGGTGCAGACCGCGCACTCGCCGCAGGGATCGGCCGACTCGCCGCGCTCGCAGTTGAGCGACTTGGCGAAGATGCGCGCGATGGTGGTCTTGCCCACGCCGCGCGTGCCGGTAAACAGGTAGGCATGGTGCATGCGCCCGGTGTCCAGCGCATTGGTAAGCGCACGCACCACGTGCTCCTGCCCCACCAGTTCGGCGAACTTGCGCGGGCGCCATTTGCGGGCGAGAACCTGATAGGACATGCGTTGGGGGCCTGCTTTGCTGCGACGGGGTCAGTCGGCACTGACTTAGGGTCGAAAGCTGATTGTGCCAAGTCGACGCCGGCAAGTCAGCCGAACACGTCGAAGCCCCGAAATGGCGGCGGCCCCGCCAGCCACACCCCGGCACCCGAATCATCCACTACCGTTGCTTCCTTCCGGACCTGGCGGGGTTTGCGGACTATCGTCGCGGGGGGACCGACGGGGCCACCATGGACGTGCACGACGCTTGGTCGTGACTCACTCGAAACTGGCGGAGAGGGCGGGATTCGAACCCGCGATACGGGGATAAGCCGTATACACACTTTCCAGGCGTGCTCCTTCAACCACTCGGACACCTCTCCGCACGCAAAACCTTCCTGCCGGCCAAACCGCTCCGGTCAAGAGGCGAAAGGATAGCGACCCCTGTGGCGACTGACAAGGGATGCCGGGGTTCAACCGGCATCCGCGTGCGGCGGCGACGGCTCGCCGAGGGCGACACGCTGCCCGGTCGTGGCGACGCGGTAGCCGCGCGCCGCGAGCGCCGCGCCATCGGCCACGCTGCCGTAGTGGTAGAGCAGCAGGCGCTTGCGCAACGTTGCATCGTATTCGCGTTCGATGTCGTCGATGCCGGTGTGCGATGGGTTGCCGACCAGGCCGCAATCGTGCGCCACCAGCATGTCTCCGCCGGCATGCTGCGCCAGCGTCTCGGGGATCGGGCGGGTATCGCCGGTGTAGACGAAACTGCCTGGCAGCGCGATGCCGAACGAGGTGTTGGGCCGGTGGTGGCGGGTGGCGAACACATCGAACCACAGACCGTCGAGCCAGAAGCCGCGCGTGCACGGCACCAGCCGGAACGCCTCCCAGAAATTCACCCCACCCTCGGCCAGCACACCGGGATAGTCGGCCACCCGCGCCTGCAGCCAGGGCAGCAGCGCCGCATGCGTGAACAGCCGTGTAGTGCCACGCAGGTGTTCGTCAAACCACAGCTTGATGAACAGGCCTTCCAGCCCGGCCACGTGGTCCATGTGGGTATGGGTGATGTAGAGCGCCGGCGGCAGCGCGCCATAGACATCGAGGTAGCGGGCCAGTGTGTCCGGACCGCAATCGACCAGCAGTACCGGCACGCCGTCGCGTTCCAGCACCACTGCCGAGGAGCCCAGTTCGCCTGCCGCGTGCGCCGCGCCCGTGCCGAGAAAATGCAGATGCCAGTTCATGCGCCGAAGGTAGCCTCGTAGGCGTCGAGGAGAGGTGTCCAGATCGCCGCGCGGAAGGTCGCCTCGCCCTGCGCGGCGGCACCCAGCTTGACCAGCGAACGGTGCAGCCGCTCAAGGTTGGCCAACCGCCAGCCTTCGGCGGGTGCGCGCAAGCGTCCGCGGTCGAAGTCGATCAGATACAACGCCGAGGACGCCACCAGCACATTGTGCGCGTTGAGGTCGGCATGCCAGATGCCGGCGCGATGGAAACGCGCCACCAGCGAACCGGTCTCGCGTGCCATATCCGCATCCAGCTTGCCGGCGGCAAGGCATTCAGCCAGCGTCTGCACATCCGCGATACGTCGGGTGATCAGGTCGGCACGGTAGAACAGGCCATGCCGCTGGTAACGTGCCGCTACCGGTGCCGGCCCGGGCAGGCCCAGCCGCGCGACTTCGGCCAGCAGGCGGAATTCGGCGAAGCAACGCGTGGCATCGGCGCCGCGCCACAGGTAGCGATCCCCCATCAGCTTCGCCACCATGCCGCCGCGGCGATAGTGCCGCAGCACGCATTCGCCGGCCGGCGTGGCTATCAGCTGCACGCCGCCGCGGCCGCCCACCTGCGAGCGCAGCGCGCCGCGCTCACGCCAGCGTTCCGGCACGAACCAGTCGGCGTCGACTTGTGGCGATACCGTGGCGTCGAACAGAATCGCGCCATCGGCATCCATCTGCAGCTGCTCCCGCATCGGTACTGCCGTCCACTTTCCGTTTACCTCCAGCGATTCTACATGTCCGTTCCTGCCTCGATTTGCCTGCTGCGCACCTCGGCCATCGGCGACGTCACCCACGTGGTGCCGCTGCTGCGCACCCTGCAGGCGGCGTGGCCGCAGACGCAGCTGACCTGGGTCGTGGGCAAGCTGGAACGCAGGTTGGTGGGCGACCTGCCCGGCGTGGAATTCGTCACCTTCGACAAGGCCGCCGGCCGGGCCGGCATGCGCGCCATATGGACGGCGCTGCGCGGCCGCCGCTTCGACGCATTACTGCAGATGCAGGTGGCGCTGCGCTCCAATCTGCTCAGCTTGGGCATCAAGGCGGACCGGCGCATCGGCTACGACGCCGCGCGCGCGAAGGACTTGCACGGCCTGGTGGTCAACGAGCGCATTCCCGCACGCACGGGCGAACACGTCCTGGACGCCATCGGCAGTTTCTGCGAACCGCTGGGGCTGAGGCAGACCGGGGTGCGCTGGGACATCCCGATTCCCGACGAGGCGCATGCCTGGGCCGCGGAGCAGCTGCCGGGCGACACCCCCACCCTGCTGGTGAGTCCCAGCTCCAGCCATGCCCTGCGCAACTGGCGTCCGGAGCGCTATGCGGCCGTGATGGACCACGCCACGATGCGCGGCTGGCGCGTGGCGCTGGTGGGCGGCCCTTCGGCTAGCGAACGCGCGATGGCCGATGCGGTGCTGGCCACATGCAGCCATGCGCCGCTCGACCTCACCGGCAAGGACACGCTGAAAAAGCTGCTGGCCCTGCTGTCGCGCGCGCAACTGCTGCTGACGCCCGACTCCGGCCCGATGCATATGGCCAACGCCGTAGGCACCAAGGTGCTTGGCCTGCATGCGGCGAGCAACCCGAACCGTTCCGGTCCCTACTCCGACCGCCGCTGGTGCGTGGACAAGTACGACGAAGCCGCGCGCCGTTTCCTCGGCAAGCCCGCCGGCGAACTGGCCTGGGGCACGAAGATCGAGAAGCCGGGCGTGATGGACTTGATCGGCGTCGAGGACGTGGTCGAACGTTTCGAGGCGGCCGCAAGTCACCTCGGCCTGATCTGAAAGCCCCTCTCCCTCCGGGAGAGGGGTTCAGCCTCAGACGGCGCGGTAGTCCTGGTAGGACTTTTCCTCGACCAGCTGCGAGCCGAGCTTCACGTTGATCTCGCGCTTCACCGCCGCGCGCTCGTCGTTCCTGAAATACACCGAACGCGCCAGCTCGATGAACTCGGCATCGAAGGCCTGCGCCTTTTCCTTGATGCGGATATCGTCCTCGATCACCCACAGCGCTTCGTTCACTGCGAGCAGGCGCGCGCGCTCGTCGCGGATGTCGGTCTTCGAAGCGGAATGCGCCGCCCACGTAGCGTTGAGCAGGTCGAGTTCGGTGCGCACGTTGGCCAGCTTGGCGGGGTCGCCGATGCGCTGCGACTTGATTTCGAGGATGGTGATCTTGTCGATCAACTCGCCGTAGGACACCGGGGTCTGGATCAGGCTCATGTCTTACTCCAAGTTCAGGCGGCGTGGGCGGGGTGGAAGACACCTTGCCGCAGCAGTTCGCAGACGGTGCGGACGTCGCCATCCAGTGCGCGGTCGCGATGCAGGAAGTCGATGTGTTGGCGCAGCACCGCGTGGGCACGGCGCACGTCGGTTCCGGCGTGGAAATCGCTGGTGCCCGCCAAGGCCTCGGCCAGCTGACGCACTTCGGCGACGAACTGCTCGTGATGCGGCTGGCCCTCGCGCGGCGCATTGGCCACCTTCGCCGCCAGCGCCTGCCAGCCGCCGCGCTGCGCCAGACGGCGCGCGGCGTTCAACATTTCCTGGCGGTAATCCAGTGCCTGTGCCGCGGTGTACAGCTCCAGCGCGATCACGTGACCCAGGTCTTCCATCATCTCCAGCACATGGCGCGCCTCGTTGGCGCCCATCGAGACGTGATCTTCGGCGTTCGCGCTGGTCGGCACCGAGTACACGCTGGCCGGATGCGCCCGGGTGGCAAGGTCATTGACCAGCGCGGCGGCGGTGTACTGCACGATCATGAAGCCGGAGTCGGTGCCGTCCTCGTTGCCGGTGAGGAAGGCCGGCAGGCCGTCGTTGGTGGCCGGGTCGACCAGCTTGTTGAGGCGCCGCTCGGAGATCGAAGCCAGCACCGGGATCGCCGCCTTCACGTAGCTCATCGCCAGCGCCAGCGGCATGCCATGGAAGTGGCCGGCGGAGATCACCTGTTCCTCGATGAACTGCGCGCCTTCCGCATCGGGGAAGATCAGCGGATTGTCGGTGACCGCGTTCAACTCGATGTCGAACACGCGGCAAGCCTGTGCCCAGGCGTCGCGCACCGCGCCGTGCACCTGCGGCATGCAACGCAGGCAGTAGGCATCCTGTGGCTGATGCTTCTTGCCGCCCTTGAACGGCAGGAAGCGCGCATAGAACGCCTCGCGCCCGTGGCGCTGATTGGCCGGCACCCAGTTCCAGCCGATGTCGAAACTGAGCGCCTGGTCGTCCGGCTCGCTCCACGCCTCGGTCGTCCACGGCTTGAAATGCGGCACCAGGTGATAAGGGATGTCGACCAGGGTGGATTCCTGCAGCAGCTCGCGCACATGCGCGGCTACCGCGGTCTGGCCCGGATGCGGGCGCAGCGCATGCACCTCGGGGCGCAAGGCGCCGCTGCGGCCGGCGAAGGCATCCAGGGTCATCGCCGCGGCGAGGTCGGCGGCGTCGAGCATGCCTTCGAGATCATGCAAGGCCAGCGCGCCGGTGGCCAGCATCTGCGCCGTGCCATTGTTGAGCGCCAGACCCTCCTTGAACGACAGGCGCACCGGCGCGAGGCCCGCACGCTTCAGCGCCTCGGCGCCTGGCAGGCGTTCGCCCCGGTAGAACGCTTCGCCGCCGCCGAGCAACACGATGGCCAGGTGCGAAAGCGGCGCGAGGTCGCCGCTGGCGCCCACCGAGCCCTTCTCCGGCACCACCGGCACCACGCCGGCGTTGAGCATCGCGGTCAGCGCTTCCAGCGTCTGCACGCGGATGCCGGAATGCCCGCGCATCAAGGTGTTGATGCGGATGACCAGCATCGCGCGCACCACGTCGGCGCCGAACGGCTTGCCCACACACACGGCGTGGGTGGTGATGAGGTTGTGCTGCAGCTCTTCCAGCAGCGTGCCCTCCGGCGCCTCGGCGCGGCTGCCCGGCAGTTCGTCGCGCACGCGATGCGCACCCAGCAGCTTGTCGGCATTGCTGCCGAAACCGGTGGTGACGCCGTAGGTGGGTTCGCCGCAGTTGACCTTGTCGGCAAGGAAATCGGCCGCGCGCTGCACGCGCTGCAACTGCTTCGCGTCCAGCGCGACGCTCGCGCCGCCGCGGGCCACCGCCACCAGCTGCGCCCGGGTCAGGCTGCTGCCGTCGAGAAGAATGGTTTCGCTCACAAATGCTCCAACAGGTTCATGCAACGACGGCCGCACAGCGCGGCGGCGACAGCCGCGGGCCTCAGCCCATCGCGGCGGCTTGTTCCAGCTCCACCCGCAGCGTCTTGACCAGTTCGGTACGCGCCACCTCGAACTGGTCGCCGCGGCGCAGATCCTTCACCGTGACCACGCCCTTGGCCAGCTCGTCCTCGCCCAACACCAAGGCGAAGCGGATGCCGGCGCGGTCGGCGTACTTGAACTGCTTGCCCAGCTTGCCGGCTTCCAGCACCACTTCGGTAGCGATGCCCGCGCCGCGCAGTTCGCCGGCCAATGCGAGATAGGTCGGCAGCTGCGCCTCGTCCATCTGGGTCACCAGCACATCCACCGTACTTTGCGCGGTATGCACCAGGCCGGCTTCGCGCAGCTGCCAGTACAGGCGGCTCAGGCCGATCGAGATGCCCACGCCGGGCAGGTGTGACTTGGTGTATTGGCCGGCGAGGTTTTCGTAACGGCCGCCCGAGCAGATCGAGCCGATCTGCGGGTGCTCGTTCAGCGTGGTCTCGTAGACGGTGCCGGTGTAGTAATCGAGGCCGCGCGCGATCGACAGGTTCAGCGCGTAATGCGTCTCCGGCACGCCGAGCGCATGGATCAGCCCCAGCACTTCCTTCAGTTCGGCACGGCCCTGCTCCAGCGCCTCGGGACCGGCGCCCAGCGCATCGAGCTTGTCGAAGGCATCCTGCAGCGAGGTGGAACGCACCTGCACGAAGGCGAGGATCTTCGTCGCCACCTCCGGCGAGAGGCCGAAGGCCTCGCCGGTGAGCGTGTCGCGCACGTAATCGGCGCCGCGCTTGTCCAGCTTGTCCACCTCGCGCAGCACCAGCATCTGCTGCTCGGCGTCGGCCACGCCCAGGCTCTCGAAATAACCCCGCATCAGCTTGCGGTTGTTGAGCTGGATGGTGAACGGGCCGATCGCCAGCTCGCGGAACACGCTGTAGATCACCGCCGGCAGCTCGGCGTCGTAGCGGATCGACAAGCTGTCCTTGCCGATCACGTCGATGTCGCACTGGTAGAACTCGCGGAAGCGACCGCGCTGGGCGCGCTCGCCGCGGTACACCTTCTGCATCTGGTAGCGGCGGAACGGGAAGCTCAGCTCGCGCTCGTGCTCGGCGACGTAGCGCGCCAGCGGCACGGTGAGGTCGAAACGCAGCGCCAGGTCCGGCTTCTCGCCCTGCTCCAGCGAGCCGGTCGATTGCACGAAATACACCTGGCGCTCGGTCTCGCCGCCGGTCTTGGTGAGCAGCACGTCGGCGTACTCGATCACCGGCGTCTCCACCGGCAGGAAGCCGAAGCGCTCGTAGTTGCGGCGGATCGTGTCGAGCATGCGCTGGAACGCGACCTGGTCGAGCGGCAGCAGCTCGAGCACGCCGGGCATGGTGCGGGCCTGGGTAAGCGCCATGGAAACCTCTATGGACGGGGAGGAACACGCGGCCGGTGAAATCGCCGCGCGGCGGCAGCCTGCAAGATTAACAGATGGCCATCCACCGGCCGCAGCCGCCATCGAAGCTTCACGCCAGATGCGCAAGCCTGTTGCCAAGCCACGCAACCGTCATTAAGATACGCGGCTCCCACGGGGTGTAGCTCAGCCTGGTAGAGCGCTACGTTCGGGACGTAGAAGTCGCAGGTTCAAATCCTGTCTCCCCGACCAGTTCAAACGCCTGAATCCGCTGGTGTCAGGAACGGAAAAGCCGCCCTCCAGGGCGGCTTTCTTGTTTCCGGGACGCTTCGCGCTGCCGGCGTCAGGACTTGGAGGAGGCATTCGGCATCAGGCCGAAACGCAGCATCACCAGCTGCCCGTTCATGCCGCAGGCGGCCTCCGCACCAACCTGCCCCTTGTCGAACTGCATCGGCACCAGCACGACGGTATAGCCCTGCACCGCCTGTCCCTTCTTTGTATCGCCGATCGACTTGGCGTTGCCGTACTGCTTGGTCAGCGCATCCCAGGCTTGCTGCAGCTTGTCGCTGGACGGCTTCCCATTGGGATCGAACGACTGCGTCGCGCCGTTGAAATCACCCTTGCTCATCGCGGTCACCGTCTTGTTCACCACGCCGCCGCACGTCGCCGCCTGCTCGGGCGAAGCCGGCGTCGGCTGCGCTGCCTGCTGCGAAGGCTGCGCTGCCGGTTGTGGAGGCGGCTGCGGCGTTTGCTGCTGTATCGGCTGTGGGGCCTGCTGCGCAGGAGCTGTCTGCGCCTGCACGCTGCCATAGGCCAGCAACATGGCCGGAAGAATGAAAGGAATGGCCTGTTTCATGTCGTCTCCTCCTCGTTCGGATTGCGAGCGCGACGGCAAGCGTGCCGGTCAGGGGGATAGATCGGACCGAAGCGCGGGAAAATGCCGGAGATGAAACGGCGAGAGCCGTCGCGGAGAGCGTCGTCTGGGTGACGCGTCCCCATCCTCGTGAGCCGGGATGTCGCTGTCAAACCGGACGCCGGCAACCATTCAGCAAGATGAGGATCGAGTGTGCGTGGATCGCTGGCTTCAACCCGCGACGGCCAAGGTTGCAAGCCGGTCCAGCTCGGCCTCGACGAACCCCGCCTCCAGCCGTGCAGGCCGGTTGAATGGGCCGCGCAGGCTGACACCCAGATAGTCGCGCAACAGGTCGAAGAAGGTCTCGAAGGGATCGATGCCATCGCGTTCGCAGCACCAGCGATACCAGCGCGTGCCAGCGGCCACGTGGGCCACTTCCTCGCGCAGGATCACTTCCAGCACGGCGATGGTGCGTTCGTCGCCGGCATGACGCAGGCGCTCGATCATGCCCGGCGTCACGTCCAGTCCGCGCGCTTCCAGCACACGCGGCACCAAGGCCATGCGCGCCGTGTCGGAGTGCGCGGTCTTCTCGGCCATTTCCCACAGGCCGTTGTGGGCGTCGAAGTCGCCATAGGCATGATCCAGTTCGGCCAGCCGCGTGCTGAGCAGCGCGAAATGGCGCGCCTCGTCGTGCGCGCAACTGGCCCAGTCGCGGTAGTAGTCGCCGGGCATGCCGCGGAAGCGGTACACCGCATCCCAGGCGAGGTTGATCGCGTTGAATTCGATGTGCGCGACTGCGTGCACCAGCGCGGCGCGGCCCTCGGCGCTACCCAGTCCGCGCTGCGGTACCTGGCGGCCGCTGACCAGCCGCGGCCGGGCGGGACGACCGGGGGCGCCGATGGGTTCCGGCGCCGGTGCCGCATCGTCCGGCCGCAAATCGCCGGCCAGCAGTGCCTGCCAGGTCTCGCGGGTGAGGCGCAGTTTCTCGGCGGGGTCGCTGGTGTCGAGGCAGCGCCTGGCGGCTTGGTGCAGATTGCTCATGGTGCGCAGTGTAGTGCCCGCCGGATGACGGCCCGCATTGCCGCCGTCATGCGCGGCGTGCATAGTCTTGCGCGGCCCTCGCGAGAAATCGACCATGACCGGACTCGGCGCCATCGAAATCAAGGCCTTCGTCCCTGCCCGCGACTACGAAACCTCGCGGCGTTTCTACGTCGATGTCGGCTTCGTGGAGAAATCGGAGTTCAAAGGCATTGCCTACTTCGCGCTCGGCGAATGCAGCTTCCTGCTGCAGGATTTCTACCAGCAGGTACACGCCGACAATTTCATGATGCACCTGCTGGTGGACGACGCAGACGCCTGGCACCGGCGGCTGACCGGACAGGACATCGTGGGCAGGTATGCCGCGCACGGCGTGCGCATGGGCGAGCCCGGCGACCGCGAATGGGGCATGCGCGACTTCCACCTGATCGACCCCAGCGGCGTGCTGTGGCACATCGGCCACAACACGCGCTGAGCATATCGGAGCTTACGCGCTGCGCCGTGCAGCCTTGGCGTCGTCCGAACGCAGCATCTCGATCTGCTGCAGGTAATGCTGGTCGAGGCCGGTGACGTACTCGCCGTTGAAGCAGGAGGAATCGAAGTGCTTCAGCGATTCGTTGCCGTCCTGCACCGCCCACACCAGGTCCTGGAGCTCCTGGTAAATCAGCCAGTCGGCACCCAGCATCTGCTGCACCTCGGCCTCGGTCTTGCCGGCGGCGACCAGTTCGGTAACCGAGGGCATGTCGATGCCGTACACGTTGGGGTAGCGCACCGGCGGCGCGGCAGAGGCGAAGAACACGTTCTTCGCGCCGGCGTCGCGCGCCATCTGGATGATCTGCTTCGACGTGGTGCCGCGCACGATGGAGTCGTCCACCAGCAGCACGTTCTTCTTGCGGAACTCCAGCTCGACCGGATTGAGCTTGCGGCGCACCGATTTCACGCGGTCGCCCTGCCCCGGCATGATGAAGGTACGGCCCACGTAGCGGTTCTTGACGAAGCCCTCGCGGAACGGCACGCCGAGCGCTTCGGCCAGCGCGCTGGCGGCGGTGCGCGCGGTGTCGGGGATCGGGATCACCGCGTCGATGCCGTGGTCCGGGCGCTCGCGCAGGATCTTTTCGGCCAGCTTCTGGCCCATGCGCAGCCGCGCCTTGTACACCGACACGTTCTCGATCATCGAATCGGGGCGGGCCAGGTACACGTATTCGAAGATGCACGGCGCGTGCACCGCGCCGTCCGCGCAGTGGCGCGTGAAGAGCTGGCCGTCGTCGGTGATGAACACCGCCTCGCCGGGCGCCACGTCGCGCAGGCGCTTGAAGCCGAGCACGTCCAGCGCCACCGACTCGGAGGCCACCGCGTACTCGCGGCCTTCCGCGGTGATCCGCTCGCCCAGCACCAGCGGGCGGATGCCGTTGGGATCGCGGAACGCCAGCAGACCGTAACCCAGCACCAGGGCGATGCAGGCGTAACCGCCCCGCGCACGCGCATGCACCCCCGCCACCGCCTTGAAGATGTGGTCCGGGGTCAGCGCCATCCGCTCCTGGATCTGCAGTTCGTGCGCCAGCACGTTCAGCAGCACCTCGGAATCCGAATCGGTGTTGATGTGGCGGCGGTCGTCCTCGAACATCTCCTTGCGCAGCGCCTCGGTGTTCACCAGGTTGCCGTTGTGCGCGAAGGCGATGCCGTAGGGCGAGTTGACGTAGAACGGCTGCGCCTCTTCGGCGCCCTCCGAGCCCGCGGTGGGATAGCGGCAGTGGCCGATGCCGATGCGGCCGCGCAGCCGGTTCATCGCGTGCTGGCTGAACACGTCGCGCACCAGGCCGTTGCCCTTGTGCAAGCGCAGCCGCGCGCCATCCACCGTGGCGATGCCGGCCGCGTCCTGGCCGCGGTGCTGCAGCACCGTAAGGCCGTCGTAAAGCGCCGATGCCACTTCGGTGGTACCGACGATGCCGATGATTCCGCACATGATGAATGGCCTGCTACGGGTGATTCGAGGGAGAGACGGTGGCGGCCGGCGCGGGTGTCGCGCCCGGCGTGGATATGGTGGCGGGCAGCCGCTTGCGCAATGCCTCGGGCAAGGCCGCGGGATCCAGCTTGCCGCCCAGTGCACCCGACACCGCTGCCGGATTCAGGTGCTCGCGCAGCGAATCCGACACCGTCGCGGGATGGAAATGTTCGCGCACGCTGGGCGGCACCTGCTGGCCCAGCCAGATCGTGGCGCTCTGGAACGGCGGCAGCAGCAGCGACTGCTGCCACGGCGGCTCGCGCGTGAAGGTGGTGAACTGGCACAGGAACACCAGCAGGCACACCAGCAACACGCCGCGCGCCAGCCCGAACACCATGCCGAACAGGCGATCCGTACCCGACAGGCCGGTGCTCACCAGCAGGCGTTGCACGAGGAAGCGCAGCAACGCGCCCAGCACCAGCACCAGCACGAAGCACAGCGCATAGCCGGCGACCACCCGCAGCGTGGGCACGGTGATCACATGCAGCCGCTCCGCCACGGCCGGCCCGAGCAGCCACGCCACCCAGAACGCGGCGATCCATATCACCAGCGCCAGCACCTCGGACACCAGGCCGCGCCACAGCCCGACCAGCACCGACAGGCCCAGCACGCCGAGTATCGTGTAGTCGATCCAGTTCATGCCCACGCTCGTACCGGTGATTCGCTCAGGGAACGCCGACCACGTTGCCGCTGATGCCGAACTTCGCCTTGATCTGGTCGCGCACGCGTTCGGCGTCGGCACGCTGGGTCTGCGGACCCGCGCGCACGCGCCACAGGCGCTTGCCGCCCGCGCTCACCGAATCCACGAAGCCGTCGAAACCGCTGGCGCGCAGCTTGTCGCGCAGCGCATTGGCGTCGGCCTCGCTACCCAGCGCGGCCAGCTGCACCGCGTAGCTGCCGGCGCGGGGGGCCGGCGCAGTGGCAGCCGGTGCTGCGGCCGGCGCCGCGGTCGTGCTGGCCGCCTTGACCGGGGTCGACGCGATGTTGGAATCGGCGTGGCCCAACCCTTCCACCAGCTTTGCCGGCACGCCGGGAATCGACTGGGTGATCTTCAGCCGCGCCGCCTCGGCGCCGGTCCGCGAATCGAACGGGCCGGCGGTGACCAGGGTGAGCTGCTTGCCGGCCTGGGTGATGACGCGGGTCAACACCGGATAGCCGAGCGAGCGCACGCGGCGCACGAGATGGTCCACGCTGTTCGCATTGGCGTAGGCGCTGAGGTTGAGCACGTAGAGCGAATGATCCGCCGCCACCGGCGCCGCTGCCGGAGCAGCGACCGGAGCTTGGACCTGGGCCTGCGGGGAACCATGCGTCGCCGCCGCCACCACCGCAGCACCGGCGGCCACGGCGCCTGCTGCCACGACGGCTTTCGGCACGCTGGAGCTGCCGCCCTGCAGCGGAATGACCGGCTGCGAAGGCGAGGCGCCGGAACCCATCGCCGGCCCGGCCTGCTGCTGTGCCTTGGGTGCCGCGGCATCGGTGCCCACGTCGGCGGGGCGGCGCGAGGCGATGTCCACCGTGGCGAGCTGGTTGCCCTGCCCCGGCGTCACCGCGGCAGTGCTGGCCGCCGGCGCCGCCGCAACCGTGCCGCTTGCCGCTGGCGCCGCGCTGCCGGCAGTCGTCGGCGCGCCCGGCGTCAGGCTCATGGTGCGGGTCTGCAGGTTGCTGTCCTGCGGGGGCGGGATCGCCAGGCTCACCGACTGGTCGCTCGCCGTGGCCGGCGGCGGATTGCTGGAGAAGAACATCGGCACGAAGATGACGAGCAGGGCTATCAGTACGGCAGCACCCAGCAGACGTGTTTTCAAGAGTTCGCTCCGAGGCGGCCGGCACGGCCCGCAATCCGGCGATTATACCTGCCCTGCTCCGCGCGCCGCCCGTGGCTCACCGGCCGCGTTCAGCGATCACCGCCGCCGCCACGAAAAACGAACCGAACGCGAGGATGCGTTCGCCCGGCTTTGCCCTGGCCTGTGCCGCCGACAGCGCACTTGCCACATCGGCATGCCGGTCGTGACGCGCCTGCGGCAGGGTCTGCCGCAGGATGTCGGCCAGCGCATCCACCGCAAGGCCGCGCGGGCTGGCGCCATCCAGGCCGGCGAGGTGCCAGTGGTCGATGCGTGCGCCCAGCGCGGCGATCACACCGGCTACATCCTTGTCGGCCAGCGCGCCGTATACCGCATGGGTGCGTGCGGGGGCCTGCGCGTCCAGCCATGCGGCCAGCGCGCGCGCCGCCTGTGGGTTGTGGCCCACGTCCACGATCAGCGGCGGGTCGCCGCCCAGCGATTGCAGGCGCGCCGCGATCCGCGCATGGCGCAGGCCGCGGCAGACCGCGGCGTAGGTATCCTGCGGCGCCAGCGGACCGCCATCGATCCACAGCGCGTGCAGCGCGGCGATCGCCGCGGCGGCATTGGCGTATTGCACCGGCGCCGCCAGCGCGGGCGCGGGCAGGTCCATCGCCGTACCGTCGCGGTGCCGCCAGCACCAGCCATCGGCATGCCGTTCCACGAAGAAGTCCACGCCAGCACGCTCGACCCGCGCGCCGGCGACGGCCAATGCATCGAGCAACCCGGTCGGCGGATCGGCTTCGCCCACGATCGCCGGGCGCCCGGCGCGGGCGATGCCGGCCTTCTCGCGGCCAATGCTGTCGCGGTCCGGCCCCAGCCAGTCCATGTGATCCAGATCCACCGTGGTCACCACGGCCACGTCCGCGTCGACGATGTTCACCGCGTCCAGCCGGCCGCCCAGGCCCACTTCGAGGATCGCGATGTCGAGTCCGGCGCGCGCAAACAGGTCCAGCGCCGCCAGCGTGCCGTACTCGAAATAAGTCAGCGGGGTGTCGCCGCGCGCTGCTTCGATGCGTTCGAAGCTGGCGACCAATGCAGCGTCATCCGCGTCCTGCCCGTCTATACGTACCCGTTCGTTGTAGGTGAGCAGGTGCGGCGAGGTAAACGAGCCGACGCGCAAGCCGGCGCCCTGCGCCATTGCTTCCAGCAAGGCCACGGTAGAACCCTTGCCGTTGGTGCCGCCCACGGTGACGACCCGCCGCGCAGGCGCCGATGCGCCCATCCGCTGCCATACGCTGCGCACGCGTTCCAGGCCCAGCTCGATGCTGCGCGGGTTGACGTGTTCCTGGTAGGCCAGCCATTCGGCGAGGGTGCGGGGCATGCTCGGGATTTCGCGTGCTGCGGGAGGCGCGCAGCTTAGAGCTTGTTCAACATTTCCGCATAACGTGCTTGCGATGGCCGCCAGGTGGCGCAGCATGGTGCAACGCCTGCCTGGCTGACGAGTGGACGCCCGTCCCATGCTCTCCGGAACCGGCATCGTCCATGCTGCCTCCCTGCGGACTTTTGCTCCTTTCCGGTTTGCATCGAAGAGGGCTCGGCGCCTTATCTCCTCAAACCAGCGGGTGGATGATCGCGTGCATCGACCAGGCAAGGCCAAAGGCGATGGACGCGCTGGAGAACAGAGCCAGCATCAACGGTGCAAGGCGGTCCATGGCAGTGCGGACCTGGGCAATCGTGTTCATGGGGCATCTCCTTCGACCCGTGATTGGGTGCGAGGGAGATGCTCCTCCGATGGGCGGGTGTGCGGCAGAAGCGTCCGTCAGCGATCGCCAGTGACAGTCGTCACAGGGCTGTGCGGCGCAACCTCAGCGCATTGCTCACCACCGACACCGAGCTGAGGCTCATCGCCAGCGCCGCGATCATCGGCGACAGCACGATGCCGAACGCGGGGTACAGCGCGCCCGCCGCCAGCGGCACGCCGATGCCGTTGTAGACGAAGGCGAAGAACAGGTTCTGGCGGATGTTGCGCACCGTGGCCTGCGACAGCGTGCGAGCGCGCAGGATCGCGCCCAGATCGCCCTTCACCAGGGTCACCTGCGCGCTCTCCATCGCCACGTCGCTGCCGTTGCCCATCGCGATACCGACGTCGGCGGCGGCCAGCGCGGGTGCGTCGTTGACGCCGTCACCGGCCATCGCCACCTTGCGCCCTTCGCCGCGCAGCGCGTTCACCGCCGCCGCCTTGTCAGCGGGCGTGACTTCCGCATGCACTTCGGTGATGCCCAGCCTGCCGGCCACCGCCTGTGCCGTGGTGGCGCTGTCGCCGGTAAGCATCACCACGCGCAAGCCCGCCGCCTTGAGCGCCGCCACGGTGTCTCGCGCCTCCGGCTTGATGCGGTCGGCCACTGCGAGCAAGGCGGCGAGCACGCCGTCGACAGCGAGATACATCACCGTGGCGCCCTGCCCGCGCAACGCCTCGGCGCGGGCATCCGCCGCGTCGTGGGACGCGATGCCCAGCTCCCGCAACAGCTTCGCGTTGCCCAGCGCCACCGTGGCGCCATCCACGTCAGCCACGACGCCGCAGCCGGCAAGCGCGCGGAATCCCGTCGCCGTGAACGAGGCCACGCCTTCTTCGTCGGCGGCGCTCACGATGGCATGGGCCAGCGGGTGCTCGCTGGGACGTTCGAGCACGGCAGCCAGGGCCAGCAGGCGTCCGCGCGGCTGATCGTCCAGCGCCACCAGTTCGGTGAGCGCGGGCCGGCCTTCGGTGAGCGTGCCGGTCTTGTCCACCACCAAGGTGTCGATGTCCTGCAGCGCCTCGATCGCACCGGCGTCCTTGAACAGCACGCCATGCTGCGCACCGCGTCCGCTGGCCACCATGATCGAGATCGGCGTGGCCAGGCCCAGCGCGCAGGGACAGGCGATGATCAGCACCGACACCGCCGCGACCAGCGCATGCGCCAGCTGAGGCGACGGCCCGAACACCGCCCAGGCCACGAAGGCCAGCACGGCCACGGCCACCACCAACGGCACGAACCATGCGGCGACCTTGTCCGCCACGCGCTGCAGCGGCGCCTTGCTGCGCTGCGCCTGCGCCACCAAGGCCACGATCTGCGCCAGCAAGGTTTCGCCACCCACCTTCTCCGCGCGCATGACCAGGGCGCCGTCGCGGTTCAAGGTACCGCCGGCCAGCCTATCGCCAATGCCCTTGGCTACCGGCATGGGTTCGCCGGTGAGCATGGATTCGTCGACATGGCTCGTGCCTTCGAGCACCACGCCATCCACCGGCAGCTTCTCGCCGGGGCGCACGCGCAGCGTGTCGCCGGCTTGCACCGCGTCCAGTGGTACATCGGCCTCGCTGCCATCGGCGGCGATACGCCGCGCGGTCTTCGGTGCCAGCCCCAGCAGCGCCTTCAGCGCCGAACCGGTGCGCCGGCGCGCCCGCAGTTCGAGGAAGTCGCCCAAGGTCACCAGCGCTACGATCACCGCCGCCGATTCGAAATACACGCCCACCCGACCATGCATGTCGCGGAACCCAGGCGGGAAGAAGCCGGGCAGCAGGAAGGCCACCGCGCTGTACGCCCAGGCCACGCCGTTGCCCAGCGCGATCAAGGTGTACATGTTCGGCGACCACGGCCTGAGCGAGCGCCAGCCGCGCGCGAAGAACGGCGCGCCGCCCCACAGCACTATCGCAGTCGACAGCAGCGCCTCGGCCCATCCGGCGACGCCATCCCACGGCGCCGGCAGATGCCAGCCGAACAGATGCGGCCCCATCGCCAGCAGGAATACCGGCAAGGTCAATGCCGCCAGCGTCCAGAACCGCCGCCCCAGTGAACGCAACTCGCCGCCGTCGTCCTCATCCAGCGTGGGCATCATCGGTTCCAGCGCCATGCCGCACTTCGGGCAGTCGCCGGGGCCTGTCTGCTGTACCTCGGGATGCATCGGGCAGGTGTAGATCGCGCCAGCGGGAGCCGGCGGCGCGGGCCGGCGCTCGCCGAGATAGGCCGCCGGATCGACCACGAACTTCTCGCGGCAACGCGCCGAGCAGAAGTGGTAATCGTGGCCGGCATGCGTGGCACGATGCGCACTGGTCTGCGGATCCACGGTCATGCCGCAGACCGGGTCCTTGACCATGCGGGCGTGATGCGCGTGGTTGTGATTGTGATTGTCATGGTGAGCATGCGCCGCCAGTGGCGCCTGCAACAGCGATGGCGCGCTCTTTGCCGCGCAGCAGCCGGCAGCCGCCGCCTTTCCATCTGCCAGATAGCGCGCCGGCTCGGCATCGAACCGTGCCTTGCAGCCGGCACAGCAGAAATACAGGTCGCGACCCTCGTGCTCGCTGCGGTGCTGCGCGCCGGCCGGGTCCACCGCCATTCCGCACACCGGGTCACGCGGCGCGGCATCCATGCCGACGGGTTCGGCGGCGCAGCAACTATCCTGGCCGCTCACGAGTGCATCTCCGCGTCGCTCAGCGCACGCAGAATCGGGCACTCCTCCGGTTTGCCGTGGCCAGGGCACGAAGCCACCAGCTGCGCCAGCCCGTCGCGCACCCGCTGCAGTTCGGCGATGCGTTGCTCGATCGCCGCCAGCCGCTGCTCGGCGCGCTGCTTCACCGCCTTCACCCCGCGCTGGCGATCCGCCGACAGCGCCAGCAGTTCGCGGATTTCCTCCAGCGTGAAACCCAGGTCCTTGGCGCGGCGGATGAAGCGCAGCTGCGTGACCGTGCTCTCGTCGTAGCTGCGATAGCCGGAAGCCCGCCGCAGCGGCTCGGGCAGCAAGCCTTCGCGTTCGTAGTAGCGGATGGTGTCGATAGCCACGCCGACGCGCTTGGCGACGGCACCGATGGTCAGGGAGCTGGTTTGGGTGTTCATGGGGCAAGTCTAGACCTTTGATCAAGGTCTAGAGTCAAGCCCCTTTCGAGCGCCACGATGTCTGCAGCCGTCACCTACGTCGCTGCGCAACCCCGGACCCCGGCTGGCCAGTCACCTCATCCGCCCTTGCCGGTTGCCGCACCCCCAACCAGCTCGGCGTTCGGTACCACCGTAATCGTGATCTTGGACGGATGCTCGCCGTCGTGATGGATCACGTTGCGGGCAATCACGCCCTTGGCTTCGTCGTAGTTGTTGCCGCCGGTGTTGAGGTTGCGGTCGAAGCGCGGGAAGTTGCTGCTGGACACATCCACGCGCAGCTTGTGACCCGGCTTGAAGTAGTAGCTGGTGTCGATCGGCTGGAAGGTGACCTTGTATGTCTGGCCGGGCGACATCCACGCCAGCGGCTTGTCGTAGCCGTTGCGGTAACGCATGCGCTGGATGTTTTCGGTGATGTTGAAGGCGCGGCCATCAGGGTAGACGTCGATCACCTTGAAGGTGAAGTCGGTGTCTTTCGCGCTGGAGGAAACATACAGCGTCACCGTGATCGGTCCGCTGACTTCGGTGCCCTGCTCGAACGGCTTGGAGTCGTAGACCAGGATGTCGTTGCGGGTTTCCTGCGGGCGCTGGTCGTAGGAACCGAATTTCACCGCCGAGCCCTGGCAGCAACCGCCGCCGCCAAAGGTGGGCACGGGATTTTCCGGGTCGTAGACGAACTTGTCGGGATGGTCCGCGGCGGGCGCCGCGTCGACCAGCTTGCCGTTGCCGTAGAGCGTGTTGGCCTCGCCCTCGCTGGTGAAGTAGAGGTCCTGCGTGGTGGCCCCGGCCGGCGGCCAGGTGTCCGCCTTCTCCCAGCGGTTCGCGCCCATCACGTAGTACATGACCTTGGGCTGCTTGGCCAGGACGGCGCTGTCTTCGCCCTTGAGATAGTGGTCGAACCAGCCGTAGACGAGATCGTTGTAATTGAAACGCGCATCGCCCACGTCGAGGTCGCCGATCATGGTGTGCTCGCTGGCGCGGGCATACGCGCAATGCAGTACCGGCGCGATGATCGCGTATTGCTGGTCGGCGACGGCTTTCGGCGCGGCGCGGCGCACTTCGTTGTAGGCGGCGAGATTGGGCGA
Source organism: Dyella agri (assembly GCF_044904705.1). NCBI lineage: Bacteria > Pseudomonadati > Pseudomonadota > Gammaproteobacteria > Lysobacterales > Rhodanobacteraceae > Dyella > Dyella agri. The sequence continues at coordinate 64,727 of NZ_JADIKL010000005.1, read as the reverse complement.
CACGGAAACGTCGAACCAGCTCATGAACCACAGGCCCGGCTTGCTGACCTTGAGCTTTTCGTTCCACAGGCCGCCCTTGTACCAGGCGGGATCGTTGGGCGCGCGCGCAATCATGTCGCCACCGGTGGCCACCGGCATGTGCGTCTCGAAGATGCCCGGCGCCCCGCCCACGGCCTTGATCATGTCCTTCTCGGGCAGGTGCCAGAACGCCTTGTCCCAGTCGACCGGCGGCATCTGCGGGGCGAGATCGTAGAAGTGCGATGCGTTGACCAGGTCCGCCTGCGAGGTACTGTGCGGGAACAGCGGTCGCGTCTGGTTCTGGATGCCGTAGTCGTAGATCCAGGAAATAAACAGCATCTGCACCGCACCGCCGCGATACCAGTTGCCTTGTTCGTAGTACGGGCCGACCTTGCCGACGCCGGCACCGAAACCCTGCACGTTGAACGTGGCTAGCGCCGGGTCGTTTTGCGCCACTACGGCGAGCTGCCATTCGGCGGTCGACGAGCAGCCGGTGGTGCCGACCTTGCCGTTGGACCATGGCTGCGAGGACATCCACTTGAGTTCGTCGCTGCCATCGCTCAGCGGCATGCCGAGAATGTCGTAGTTGCCTTCGGAGAAGAAGTGGCCGCGCTCCTGCATCTCCACGTAGGCGTAGCCGTGCTTGACCGCTTCGAGCTCGCGCGTCATGTCGCGCGGCGCGCCGAGCTTCACGTCCCAGAAGTTGAAGTTGTACGGCGTGCGCGAAAAGATGATCGGCACCTTGCCCGCGCCCTTCGGGCGATAGATGTCGGCGGCCATCAGTTTGCCATCGCGCATCTTCACCATCACCTTGCGGTCGACGACCGCGACCTGCTCGAGCTCGTTCTCGATCGCGTTGCGCTTGGCGATCAGCTGCGCTTGCGAGTCGGGTCGCTGTTGCGCGGCGGCCGGGGCGGCCACGGGCAGCGACAGCCCGAACGAAGCCCACGCACAGGCGAAGGCGGAAGCCAGCGGTTTGAGTCGCATGCTTGAATCCCCTACGAGTGTTCCCCGAGTGTCGGGCAGCCAGGAGGCTCAGGGAACATGACTAAGGGCATAGGGTTGGTCCGATGGCACATCCGGCTGCGCATCGAACCAACCACGACCGGCTTACACCGGCAGCGCCGTGGTCTTCTTCACCGTGCGCAGCGCGAGCGTGGATTGCACGCGCACCACGCCGGGCAGCTGGGTAAGGATGTCGGTGTGGATGCGCTCGAAATCCGCGGAGTCGGCATAGGCCACCCGCACCATGTAGTCGGCGGTGCCGGCGAGCAGGCAGCACTCGGTGACTTCCGGGTGGCGCTGGATCGCCGTCTCGAACGCGTCCAGCGCGGCGCGCCCCTGCTGGTCGAGCGTCACCAGCACGAAGGCCGTGCCCGGCAGGCCCACGGCCTTTTCGTCGAGCAGCATCACGTAGCGCGAGATCAGCCCGCGCTCCTCCAGCAGCTTCACCCGGCGCAGGCAGGCCGAGGGCGACAGATTGATCTGCTGCGCCAGCTCCAGGTTGGTCAGGCGCCCGTCCTGCTGCAGCAGTTGGAGGATGGCGCGATCGCGCTCGTCGAGGGCCGGATCAGAAGTTGACATGAAATTCCAATTATTCGTCATTTCTACTTATTAAGTTCCACACATTCTGCGGCAACCTCGAAAAATAAGCGAGAAATTGCTCAACACTGCGCTCATACTGCTGCACCGCCGGTGCGTGCCGCCGGTCCGCCTTCCATTCGCCCAGAGAGATCCCGCCATGCGCATCGGTGTGCCGAAAGAAATCAAGAACCACGAATACCGCGTGGGCCTCGTCCCGTCGTCCGTGCAGGAGCTGGTGCACCACGGCCACCAGGTGCTGGTGCAGGCCGGCGCCGGTCTGGGCGCTGGCATCAACGACGCCGACTACGTCGCGGCGGGCGCCACCATCGCCCCGGACGCCGACCAGGTCTTCGCCGAGGCCGACATGATCGTGAAGGTGAAGGAGCCGCTGGCGGTGGAGCGCAAGAAGCTCCGCAAGGGCCAGATCCTGTTCACCTATCTGCACCTGGCTCCGGACCTGGAGCAGACCAAGGATCTGATCGACTCCGGCGCGATCTGCGTCGCCTACGAAACGGTGACCGCGCCGAATGGCACGCTGCCGCTGCTGACCCCGATGTCCGAGGTCGCCGGCCGTCTGGCTCCGCAGGTGGGTGCGCACTCGCTGGAGAAGGCCCAGGGTGGCCGCGGCGTGCTGCTGGGCGGCGTGCCCGGCGTGCCGGCGGCGGAAGTGGTGATCCTCGGCGGCGGCGTGTCGGGCACGCACGCGGCGACCATCGCCGTGGGCATGGGCGCCAAGGTCACCGTGGTGGACCGTTCCGCCGACGCGCTGAAGCGCCTCTCGGCCCAGTTCGGCACCGCGATCTCCACCGTGTTCTCCACCCGCTCGGCGATCGAGGAATTGGTGCGTCGCGCCGACCTGCTGATCGGCACCGTGTTGATCCCCGGCGCGGCCGCGCCGAAGCTGGTCACCCGCGACATGCTGAAGACCATGAAGCCGGGCTCGGTGATCGTCGACGTCGCGATCGACCAGGGCGGCTGCGTGGAAACCTCGCACGCCACCACCCACGCCGACCCGACCTACGTCGTCGACGACGTGGTGCACTACTGCGTGGCCAACATGCCGGGCGCCGTGGCGCGCACCTCCACCTTCGCGCTCAACAACGTGACCTTGCCGTTCGCGCTGTCGCTGGCCAACAACGGCTGGAAGAAGGCGCTGGCGCAAGACGTGCACCTGCGCAACGGCCTGAACGTGTGCGAAGGCAAGGTGACCTGTGAGCCGGTGGCCGAAGCGCATGGCCTGCCGTACGTGAAGGCGGAAACCGCGATCGGGATGTAAGGCCGCCGAAAGCCCCTCTCCCGCTTGCGGGAGAGGGGTTGGGGAGAGGGCCGGCTTTCGCTTCGCCCGCTCCCTCTCCCGCCCTTCGGGCACCCTCTCCCGCAAGCGGGAGAGGGAATTGCAAAACAGCATTTTCGAAGCGGTCGGGCACCAGGGCCGGATGCGCAAGCATCCGGCTTTCCTGTTTCAGGCCGACTCGTCCTCCACTGCCACGAAGCCGCCGGTCTGCCGCTTCCACAGCCGCGCATACAAACCGTCGCGGGCGACCAGCTCGGCATGCGTGCCGGTTTCCACGATGCGGCCCTTGTCCAGCACCACCAGGCGGTCCATGCGCGCGATGGTGGACAGGCGATGCGCGATGGCGATCACCGTCTTGCCCTGCATCAACAGGTCCAGGCTTTCCTGGATCGCCGCCTCGGCCTCGGAATCCAGCGCGCTGGTGGCCTCGTCCAACACCAGGATGGGCGCGTCCTTGAGCAGCACGCGGGCGATCGCGATGCGCTGGCGCTGGCCGCCGCTGAGCTTCACGCCGCGTTCGCCGACCAGTGCGTCGTAGCCGGTGCGGCCTTCGCCATCCAGCAGCGTGGGAATGAACTCGTCCGCACGCGCCTTGCGCACGGCCTCGGCAACCTGCGCCTCGCTGGCGTCCGGCCGACCGTACAAGATGTTGTCGCGGATCGAGCGATGCAACAGCGATGTGTCCTGCGTCACCACGCCGATCTGCGAACGCAGGCTTTCCTGCGTCACCTGCGCCACGTCCTGGCCGTCGATGGTGATCTGCCCGTCTTCCAGGTCGTACAGGCGCAGCAGCACGTTCACCAGGGTCGACTTGCCCGCGCCGGACGGCCCGACCAGGCCGATCTTCTCGCCCGCGCGCACGGCCAGCTCCAGGCCTGCGATCACCCCGCCCTTCTTGCCGTAATGGAAGTGGACGTCGTGGAAATGCACCGCACCGTTGGTCACTTCCAGCGGCATCGCGCCTTCGCGGTCCTGCACCGCGCGCGGCTGTGCGATGGTGGTGATGCCGTCCTGCACGGTGCCGACGTTCTCGAAGATGCCGTTGACCACCCACATGATCCAGCCGGACATGTTGTTGATGCGGATCACCAGGCCGGTCGAAAGCGCGATGGCGCCCACGGTGACGTGGCCCTGGTTCCACAGCCACAGCGCCAGCGCCGTGGTGCCGGCGATCAGGAAGCCGTTGAGTGTGGTGATGCTGGCGTCCATCCCGGTGGTGAGCCGGGTCATCCGGCGCAGCTTGTCGGTCTGCTCGCCCATCGCCTCGGCCACGCAGGCCTCCTCGCGGTGGGTGTGCGCGAACAGCTTCAGCGTGAGCACGTTGCTGTAGCCGTCGACGATGCGGCCCATCAATTTCGAGCGCGCCTCCGAGGCTTTCCACGAACGCTGCTTGATGCGCGGAATGAAGTACGCCAGCAAGCCCACATAGGCGAACACCCAGACCACCAGCGGCACGGCCAGCCACACGTCCGCGTGGGCGAACAGCGCGATCGCGCTTCCGGTGTAGATCAGCACGTACCAGATCGCGTCCACGATCTGCACCGCCGACTCGCGTAGCGAGCCGCCGGTTTGCATGATGCGGTTGGCGATGCGCCCGGCGTAGTCGTTCTGGAAAAAGCCCAGGCTCTGGCGGATCACGTAGCGGTGGTTCTGCCAGCGGATGCGGTTGGTGAGGCTGGGCACGATGGCCTGGTTCACCAGCAAGTCGTGCAAGCTGTTGAACACCGGCCGCGCCACCAGCGCCACCAGCGCCATGCCCAGCAGCTCGCGTCCGTGCTGGTGGAAGAAGTCCGCGGCAGGCAAGCCTTTCGCCATGTCCACGATGCGGCCGATGAAGCCGAACAGCGATACCTCGACGACCGCCACCATGAAACCGACCACGATGGCCGCCGCGAACACCGGCCACACCTGGCGCAGGTAGAACGCGTAGAAGCGCCACACCGATTGCGGCGGCATGCCGTCGACCGGCTCCTTGAACGCGTCGATCAGGGATTCGAACCAGCGGAAGATCATGGGGGGCGCACGAAGCGGGTGAGTTCCTAGCGTGGGTGCGCGGAAGCATGTTCGCAAGGGGACGCCGGCCTGAACGCCAGCCACGCCCGGTCGCCGCCACCGATTGACCGCCCACCGCCCGGCTCGGATCATGCCGGGATGCCTACCCTGCTCCGTCGCCTGTCGGCGTTCCCGACCCTCCTGCTAGCCCTGGTGCTGGCTTTCGGCACAGCCCCCGCCTGGGCGCGTGCCGATGCGGATACCACCGCCTCCACTGCCACGCCGGCGCAGGCGCTGCAGCAGTTGAGCGACCAGCTCGACACGGTGAAGGCTGCACTGAAAAACGCCCAGGCGGGCAAGCCCGGCACGCCCCCGCTGGCCGACCTGCGCACCAGCGCGATACAGGTGCAGAGCCAGGCAGGCCAGCTGGCCGACAGCCTGGCACCGCAGATGGCCGCCCTGCAGGCGCAGATCACGGTGCTGGGGCCGCCGCCGGCCAAGGGCGCCCCGGCCGAGGCGCCTGAAGTCACCGCGCAGCGTCGCCAGCTGGACAAGTCGCAGGCCAATCTCAACGCGCAGATCGTGCAGGCGAAGTCCTTGAACCTGGACGCCACGCAAGTGGTGACCCAGATCAGCGGCCTGCGCAGCGACCAGTTCCAGGCGCGGTTGGCGGAGCGCACCGATACGCCGCTCGGCCACGCCTTCTGGGCCGACCAGGTGCGCGCGCTGCCCAGCGACATGGCGCGCATGCAACGCTTCGCCGGGGAATGGGCCGAGGGCTGGGGCGATGCCTGGCAACCGCCGAACCGGCTGCCGCTGCTGCTGTGCCTGGCCCTTGCCGTGCTGCTGATCGCCGGCGGCCGCCAGGCGCTGCATCGACTTTGGCAATTCACCGCCACGCGCTGGCTGCCGGACGGCCATCTGCGCCGCAGTGCGATGGCGGCGGTAATGGCCTTGTCCACCACGCTGGTGATCGGCCTGGGCGCAAAGCTGGTGCACCTGGGCCTGAACTGGAACGACACGCTGGGCGCCGACCTCGACGCACTGGCCACGTCGGCCATGCGCGTCGTGATCTTCTCCACCTTGATGGCCGGGCTGGGCAGCGCCCTGCTGTCGGCGAAGCGCGCTTCGTGGCGACTGCTGCCGCTGTCAGACATCGCGGCACAACGGCTGCGGCGCCACCCGTGGTTGCTGGGCGGTGCGGCGCTGCTGACGGGCCTCACCGAGCGTGTCATCCGCAACGTCGGCGCCAGCCTGCCGGCCACGGTGCTGCTGCATGCGTTGCTGGCCTTGCTGATCAGTGGCCTGGTCGGCTCGATGCTGCTGCGCCTGCGCCGTGCGCGACGCGACGCCGATGCGGCCGACGGCAACAAGGCACGCCGGCCGCTGTGGGTAGGCCTGCTGAGCTTCGCCGCCACGCTGGGCGTGGTGGTGTGCTGGCTGGCGGTACTGTTCGGCTACATCGCGCTGGGCTTCTTCGTGGCCGTGCAGATGCTGTGGACGGGCCTGGTGGCCGCCAGCCTGTACCTGCTGATGCAGCTGGCGCGCGATCTGTTCGAGACACTGCTGTCGCCGCAGGGGCGCGGCGGCGCGCACTTGCAGGCCGGCTTCGATCTCGCTCCCGACACGCTGGAGCAGGCGGCCACCGTGCTCACCGGCATCACCCGGGTCCTGCTGGCGCTGGCCGCGCTGGCGCTGGTGCTGGCGCCGTTCGATGCCGGCCCGACGGAACTGGCGCAACGCGCAATGCAGCTGTTCGGCGGACTCCAGCTGGGCCAGCTGCACATCGAGCCCGGCACCGTGCTCGGTGCGATCGGCGTGTTCGTGCTTGGCCTGATGGCGCTGCGCATGCTCAAGCGCTGGCTGGGCGAACAGCTGTTGCCCAAGACCGCGATGGACCCGGGCATGCGCGACTCCATCGTCACCTTGCTCGGCTATCTGGGTGGTGTACTGGTGTTCGCGCTGGCGCTGGCCGCGCTCAACGTGAGCCTGCAGAGCATCGCGTGGATCGCCAGCGCGCTGTCGGTAGGCATCGGCTTCGGCCTGCAGCAGATCGTGTCCAATTTCTTCTGCGGCCTGATCCTGCTGGTGGAGCGGCCGGTGAAAGTCGGCGACTGGGTCAGCCTGTCCAGCGACGTGGAAGGCGATATCCGCCGCATCAACGTGCGCGCCACCGAAATCCAGCTGTGGGACCGTTCCACCCTGATCGTGCCGAACTCGCAGCTGATCTCCCAGACCGTGCGCAACGTGACCCACGCCAGCGCGCAAGGCCGCGTGCGCATCATGCTGCCGATGCCGCTGGACACCGACGCGGCGCGCGCCCGCCAGCTGATGCTCGAGGCGCTGAAGACGCATCCGGCTACGCTGTCCACCCCGTCGCCGGTGGTGCGGCTGGACAACATCAACGCCAGCTCGATGACCTTCAGCATCACCTCTTACGTGCGCAGCCCGCGCGACGTGACCGCTGTGAAGAGCGACATCTTGTTCGACATCCTGCAACGCTTGCGCGAGTCGCAGCTGCCGCTGTCCACGCCGCAGAGCATGGTGGTACGCACGCTGGGGCCGCTGGGCGAAGACAGTCCCGCCGCGCCGTTCCAGGCGTCGTGACGGCGACGCGCGGAGCAGACCGATGGGCTGGCACAGCATCGTCCCCGCGCCACCGCTGGATGCCCTGATCGAGACGATCTGGGATTGGGACATGCCGCCCGCCGCGCTCGGCCGCGAGCGCATCCTGCCGGTGCCGGGCACCGCGCTGATCATCAACCTGCACGAGGACGAGACCCGCGTGTGGCACGACGACGGCCGCTGCGAGCGTGCCTCTGGCAGCGTCATCGGCGGGCCGTACCGGCATAGCTGGATCATCGACACGGCCGAGCAGATCCGCGTGATGGGCCTAGGCTTCCGCCCCGGCGGTGCGCACGCCCTGGTCGGCATCGACATCGACGAGCTGGGCCGGCGCGACGTAGACCTTGACGCTCTATTCGGCGCGTCCGCGCGCCGTCTGCGCCAGCGCCTGCTGGAAACACCCGAACCGCTGCACCGGCTGGCGCTGCTGGAAGGCTGGCTGCACGGCCTGCGTGCCGAACCCGCGCCCGATCCGGTGATTGCCCACGCCGTCGCCGCCCTGAGCCGCGCACCGCAACTGGCACGCATCGGCGCGTTGCAGCGGGACAGCGGCTGGTCGGCGCACCGCTTCGGCACGCGCTTCCGCCAGCAGGTGGGCATGACGCCGAAACAGTTCGCCAGGCTGCTGCGCTTCCGCGCCGTGGTGGCGCAGGTGCACTCGCTGACCGAGCTGCACTGGAGCGCGATCGCCGCCGACGGCGGCTATTGCGACCAGGCACACCTGACCCACGAGTTCCGCGCCTTCGCGGGGCTCACGCCGGCCGCCTTCATGGCCATGCGCGGACCGTATCCCAACCATCTTCCGCTGGACTGAACCGGGCGAAAAAATCTACAAGACCGCCTGCCGCGGCACGACGTAGGCTGCCCACTCCAGCCACCATGGAGCCAGCCATGCCGAACCCGACCCACGGCAGCACCTTGATCCCCAGCCTGCGCTACCGCGACGCCCACGCCATGATCGACTGGCTGTGTCGCGCGTTCGGTTTCGAGCGGCATGCGGTGTACGACGACGATGCCGGCGGCGTAGCGCATGCCCAGCTCACGTACGGCCACGGCATGCTGATGCTGGGCAGCGTGCGCGACGATGCGTTCGGCCGGCGTATGGCCCAGCCCGACGAGATCGGCGGACGCGAAACCCAGTGCACCTGCGTGGTAGTCGCCGACTGCAAGGCCCACTACGACCATGCCAGGGCCACCGGCGCCGAGATCGTGGACGCCTACCAGGAGAAGGACTACGGCGGCGCCGGCTACAGCTGCCGCGACCCCGAAGGCCACCTGTGGTGGTTCGGCAGCTACGACCCTTGGCAACCGGCATGAACTGACCCGCACAAACGAAGGCCGGCTTGCGCCGGCCTTCGTCGTTCTACGGTTGATGCGGGTCAGGAACCGCAGGCCTTGCCATGGTCAGGATGGTTGCCCTTGGCCTTGGCGTCGGCTTCGCTCATGTACTCGCCGTGCTTGGTCTTGCCGTACCACTTGTCGCCCTGGCAGTGGTAGACCTTGCTGCTGGCGTTGACCCAGACCATGCCGGGGCCACCGCCCGGCGCCGCGGCGGCCGCCGGCTTGGCTGCCGCCATCGCCTTCTTCGGCGCAGCCGCCGGAGCCGCCGCTGCTGCAGCGGCTGCCGCAGGCGCGGCGGCGGCAGGCGCAGCCGCTGCCGCGGCAGCTGCCGCCTTCGGCGACTTCGCCGATGCCGCGGCCGACGCGCTGTCGGCGGCGTACCACTCCTTCACGCCCTTGTGGCCCTTGCAGGAGCCGCGCTTGGTGGCGTTGCTGGTGTAGCTGCCGTCCTTGCACTGGCCGGTGGAACCGGTGGGCGCGGCGGACTGCTGTGCCTGCGCAGCCGGAATGGCCAGCAGACAGCCGAACGCCAAGGCGAACACGATGGACGCTTTCATCTTCAGACTCCCTCCCTACACGATGTTGGTTGTCGCGACGACCGGCGCCCATTCGCTGCAAAGCCCCGTACCGCCGCACCATACGCCCGGTCCGCGTCCGCCTCGGGCGGAGCCGGACCATGCGCCATGGCAGCCCAAGCGCCGATATCCCCTGCGCTTGCGGCGCGACTATGCCGCAAAACGGTGTGAGTGCAATGCGACGGTGCGCGCGCCGTTCATGTGCGGGCCACGTCCGTTACAACCGCAAGGCGGGGGGCTTACTGCGCCACCGCTTCGGCCACCGGAAAGTAGATGTCGGTGTGCAAGGCCACCGCGGGCGGGCGTGGCACAGGCTCCGGCCAGCACCACGCCCACCACCGGTCAGGGCGCCGCGGCAGCCGCCGGCTTCAGTGCCGAATGCGGCCGCGCCACGGTGTACATCTGCCAGCTGATGTCCTTCAGCAGGCCTTGGCGATCCTTGCCGATGCCGTACAGATCGAAGTGCGTGCGGTCCGGGATGAAGCGGATGTCGGACTTTGCGTGCAAGCCGTCCAGCAGCGCCTTGAGCTTGTGCGCGGCCCCGTCGAGGTAGAAGGTGTCGGCGGTGCCCACGTACAGATGGATCTTGCCGTCGAGGTCGGGCTTCAGCTCAGGCCAGTGCTGTGCGAGGCGGTGGGCGATGTCGTAATGGTCGTGCCAGTACGCCATCACGGCGGGGTCAACGTCGCCGGTGTCGCGGTCGAACATCGGCTGCGGGCGACCATCCTTGCCCTTGGGCGAGAATACCCACTCGAACGAGCCCATCTGGCCGCCGTAGGCGCCGAGCACGCGCTCCAGCCGTGCGAACTGCTCGAAGGTCGCCAGCACCTTGCCGTGGTCGCGCACAAGCGGGTACGGCGTGCCGTCCGACTTGCGGTAGACATTGGCGTGCGGTGCGTACAGGTCCACGCCGGTGAAGTCGTGGAAATCGCTGGGATCAGGCGAGGTGGACCAGGTGCCGCCGAAGACCTTCGGGTAGCGCGTCTGCAGCCACAGCGTGGCCCAGCCGCCCGAGGAATGGCCTTGCAGGAAGCGGCCGCTGGGCTTCGCGTCCATGCGGTAGGTCTTCTCCAACTGCGGGATCAGCTCGGTAGTGAGCGCTACGCCCCACGGCCCGTTGTTCACCGAGTCGGCGAACTCGTGCGTGCCGGTGGGGCTGGATTCGTCGAGGAACACCCAGATCATCGGCGGCATCTGCTTCTCCGCCGTGGCGCCGTAGACCATCGCGGCGGTGCCGGACAGGCTGTTCGCGTCGCCGCCGTAGCCGTGCGTGAAGTACACCGTGGGATAGGTCGCAGCGGCCTTGGGGTCGTAGCCCGGCGGCAGCATCACCCAGCCGCGCATGTGGATGGGCCGGCCCCAGAACGTGCTCAGCACGGGGCTAACGAAGTCGAGGGACTGCGTATGCTGGCGCGCCTCGTCCATGTGCTTGAGCGAGGCCTCGCTCATGTAGCGCTTCGGGATATCCCATGCCTTGCGCTCCGGCAGCGTATCCGTGAGCGTCAGGTCAGGCGTGGCGGCCATCGGCAGATGCAGCTTCACCACCTTGCTTGCCAGGTCGCCGCCGTCGCGGCCGTGGTAGTTGTAGTCGTGGTGCACGTCCAGCACGGCCTGCACGTAGTAGTCGCCCGGCGCCAACTGCGACCAGCCCTGCGGGAATGCAGTGTGGTCGGCGTCAATGTCGATCGTCTGCCCCGGCGCCAGCCGGCCCACCTCGCGTGCCGCTACCGCGGTCTGGGTGGGAAAGAACGGACTGGTGTCCACCTCCTCTACCTTGCCGGCGCCGCCTTGTTCCTTCGCCGCGGCCTCGGCATCCTTCGCACCGATCGCGAACAACAGCAGGCGGCCGGACACCGGCTCCGTCTGCGTGCTGCCCAGTTGCACGTGGAAGAAGCGATGCGCCGGTACGGCCGGCGCGGTGTCGCGCGCGAACGTAGTGGCGGAAAACAGCAGGCCGCAGCCGAGCAGCGTGGCAACGACGGGACGACTTGAACGCATGGTGATCCCCTTGGGTTGGCTGTTTATCTCCCCTCCCGCGCTTGCGGGAGAGGGTCAAGCTGTCAATCCGACTCCGCGCCAGCTTTCACCGGCACCGGTCGCAGGTCCTGGAAGTCAAAGCTGAAATCGGTCATCGGCGAGATCGGCTGCATGCGCATCTCGCGCACGTGGCCGTCGTCGTCCAGCGCAAAGTTGACGAAGGCGTCGGCATTCAGCGAGCGATCGTCCCAGCGCACGATGAAGGTGTCGTGCTGCCACGGCGTCATCGTGCCGACCAGCTGCCTGGTCTTGCTGAAACGCAGGCGCAGCTTGCCGCCCTCGTCGCTGACGAGGATGTCGCCATACCACGGATCGCGGTAGGCGCCGGCGTAGCCGGAAAGCGGCAGCGAAGGCTTGGCGTTCTTGTTGCGCGTGGCCTCGTGCTTGGCCCAGCTGTCGTCGGCCTTGGCCTCGCCTTTCTTCACCGCCTTGTCGTACACCGCCACCCAGTCGGTCTTGTGCTCGGCATTCAAGTAGGCGTCGAGCACGCGGTAGGTCACCGCGTTGAACGCGGCGCCGGATTCCTGGTTGGTGAGCACCACCACGCCGAGGTGCTGTTGCGGCACCAGGGTGAGGCGCGAGACGAAACCCGGCCAGCCACCGGTGTGCCACACCAGCTTGCTGCCCATGTAGTCGCTGAGGAACCAGCCCTCGCCGTAGCCGGAGAACTGCGGCACCAGCGGCGCCAGTTCGGGAATCGGCGGCTTGCCGACCGGGATCGGCGTCAGCATCGACCACATCTCGCGATGGCTCTTCTCGGTGAACAGCTGCTTGCCGTCCGGCAGCTGGCCACCGGCGAGCTGCACGTTCATCCACTTGGCGAGATCGCTGACGCTGGCGTAGATGCCGCCCGCGCCGGGGTCGTTGAGCCAGGCCATCGGCGGCACCGGCTTCACGTCCTTGAAGTTGTACGGCGCGTGGCCGGTGGCCGCGTCCATGCCGGGCTTGAGGTAGGTCATGTCCACCAGCGATTCGTCCATGCCTACCGGCTGGAAGATGTGCTGGCGGATGAAATCCGCATAGCGCTGGCCGGAGACCTTCTCGATCACCAGGGTCGCCACCGCGAACAAGATGTTGTCGTAGGCGTAGTGGCCGCGGAAGCTGTTCTTGATCGGCACGTCGGCGAGGCGCTTCACCACGTCCTCGGTGGTGTAGCTGGTCGGCGGCCAGTACAGCAGGTCGCCCGCGCCGAGGCTGAGGCCACTGCGGTGCGCCAGCAGGTCGCGGATGCGCATCTCGTGCGTCACATAGGGGTCCGACATGCGGAACCCCGGCAGGTAGTCGATCACCCGGCCATCCATGTCCAGCTTGCCCTGGTCGGCCAGCATCTGCAATGCCGCGGCGGTGAACGCCTTGGTGTTGGAGGCGATCGCGAACAGTGTGTCTGCATCCACCTTCGTCGGCTGGCCGAGCTCGCGCACGCCGAAGCCCTTGGCCATCACCACCTTGCCGTCCTTGACGATGGCCACCGCGATGCCGGGCACCTTGAAGGTCTTCAAGGTGTCGGCCATGTAGGCATCGAAATCCTGCAGCTGGGCCGGCAAGGCCGGTTGCGCGGCCGCCGCCGCGGTGGCCGTCGATGCAGCCGGCGCCGGTGCGGTCTGGGCGGCCGATGCGGTGGCGAAGGCGAACAGCGCGCCGCACACGGCCAGGCGCAGGGAAAGAGGGTGTCGGTACATCGCGGGCTCCGCAGGCATGAACCGCGCCACTATCGCGGCAAAACCGCGACGGGACCAGCGCTGGAAGTCACGGCCGCCATCCGGCAAGCTTCGGCGTTCCCCGAACGCCTCCGGAGCCTCGATGGATGCCCTTCCCCTCTGGATCAGCCAGCATGCCCTGGCGTTGTGGGCCGCGGTGCTGATCCTGGCCTTGCTCACCGGCGATGCCGTCTGGCGCCACGCGCGCCGCCGCCGGTTGGCCGCGACCGGCAAGGGGGGCTATCTCGCGCTGCGCCCAGGTACGGCCGCCATCCTGCTGGCACTGCTCGCTGCACTGTTCGGCGTGCTGTTCTGGGCCGTGTGGACGCAAACCGCCCTGCTACGTTTCGACACCGCGCTGGCGCAGGGCCTGCACGATCAGCTTGCGCCGGGGCCGCTGCAGTTCACCGCCCTGGTCACCCAGTTGGGCGATCCCCGGCTGATCGTGCTGGCCGCCAGTGCGTTCGCCCTGGTGCTGGCACTGCGCCGCCGCTGGCGGCTGTTCGTGCCGTGGTGCATCGCGCTGCTCGGCACCGCGGCCAGCGACCAGGCCATCAAGCGCTTCGTGCACCGGCCGCGGCCGCTAGGCGGCCACGGCTTCATCGCCGAAGCCGGCTTCAGTTTCCCCAGCGGCCATGCCGCCGGCGCGATGGCGTTCTTCGGCCTGCTTGCCTACCTGCTGCTGCACCGGTCGTCGCCACGTCGCCATCGCGATGCGGTCGCCGCCGCGGTGGCGCTGGTGACCATCATCGGCTGCAGCCGCGTGATCCTTCAGGTGCACTACCTCAGCGACGTGCTGGCCGGCTATGCGCTGGGCGCGTGCTGGCTGGTGATTGGCATCACGCTGGCTGAGCAGCTGCGTCAGGCCCGGTAGTTGTCCTGCTCGCGGTAGCGCCGCGCATACAGGCCGAAGGCCAGCGCGGCGGCCAGTGCGAAGGCAGCGAAGAAGAACATCTGGAACGCCGCCAGGCCCAGGCCGGTGCCGGCGATCGCGCCGGTCACCGCCTCGTTGCGCACTGCCGCGTTGGCCAGCAGCACCCACAGGTTGCCCACGGTGGTGGTGAGATTCCAGAAGCTCATCACCACGCCCTTCATCGAGGCCGGCGCCTGGCTGTAGGCAAACTCCAGGCCGGTGGCCGAGACCAGCACCTCGCCCATGGTGAGCAGCGCGTAAGGCAACACCTGCCACAGGATCGACAACGGCGCCCCGCCGTCCATCAGCACCTGCAACGTGCCCACCACGATCCATGCGAGGCCGCTGAATGCGATGCCCGCGGTCATCCTGCGCAGTGCGGTGGGCTCCCAGCCGCGACGACGCAGGATCGGATACAGCACCAGGTTGTTGAACGGGATCAGCAGCATCACCAGCAGCGGGTTCAGTGCCTGCATCTGCGCCGACTGGAACCACGCAGGCATCGCCATGGCGTTGCCCTGCAGCACCCAGGTCGATGCCTTCTGGTCGAACAGCGAGAAGAACGGCGTGGTGAGCGCGAAGATCACCAGCACGCGCAGCACGTTGCGCGCGCCGTCCACCGCCGCGTCGGGATGCGCGCCGCGCGCCCGCTCCAGCTGCAGCCAGGCGCCGCCGCCCACGCCACCGATCAGCGCCACCAGGGCGAGGCAGGCGACGATCACGAAGCCGAGCGCAGGCAGCAGCGCGAACGCGGCGCCGGCCGCCACGACGCCGGCGCCGGCGATCCACAACCCCGGCCGCGCCCGTCCCGGCGCTCGCGTGAACAGAGCCGTGCGGATCACCCGCGAGAACGCATGCGGATCGGGCGGCGCCGGCGGCAGCAGCACGTATTGCTTGCGCCCCGACCAGAACACCACGGTGGCCACGAACATCAGCGCGCCGGGAATGCCGAACGCCACCGCCGCGCCGAACTGGCGCAGGAAGATCGGCATCAGCAGCGAGGCGAAGAACGAGCCGAAATTGATGACCCAGTAGAACGCGTCGAACACCAGCTTCGCCAGATGCTTGTTCGAGCGGTCGAACTGGTCGCCCACGAACGAAGCCACCAGCGGTTTGATGCCGCCAGCGCCCAACGCGATCAGGCCTAGGCCGAAGAAGAAGCCGCCGCGATGGTGCTCGAAGATCGCCAGGCACGCGTGGCCCAGGCAATAGACCAGGCTCATCCACAGCACGGTCGGGTACTTGCCGAAGAAGCGGTCGGCCAGCCAGCCGCCCAGCAGCGGAAAGAAGTACACGCCGATCACGAAGCTGTGGAACACGTCCTTCGCCACACCGGGACGCTCGGCCTCGGGCAGGTACAGCAGCAGGCTGCTGATCAGGAACGGCGTGAGGATGTTGCGCATCCCATAGAACGAGAAACGCTCGCAACCCTCGTTGCCGATGATGTAGGGAATCTGCCGCGGCAGCCGCGCACGATCGCTGGCGATGTTCAAGCTTCGACTCCTGGCGGGACGGCGGCGCGCCAGTGCGCCGCGGACGAGCGTCTGAGTTTGCGTAATTTCTTGCGATCAGGGAAGCCGGGGGCGCGCCGGCGCGATGCTAGACTCGCCCCTCACTCGCTACCGATCGCCCGCATGCGTTACTGGAAACCGCTGCTCGTGCTCGTGGTCGTCGTGCTCGCGCTGCTGTGGAACCGGCAGGCGCAGACACCGGTCCCGGCCGCGCAGCCGAACGCACCCGCCGCTTCGGCGAGCCGCGACAACGGCGCCACGCTGCCGAGTTTCCTGCCGCCCGAAGCACACGACACGCTGGCGCTGATCGCCCGCGGCGGCCCGTTCCCACACAGCCAGGATGGCGTGGTGTTCGGCAACTACGAAGGCCTGCTGCCGAAGCAGCCGCGCGGCTACTACCACGAGTACACGGTGGAAACACCCGGCGCGAGCACCCGCGGCACGCGGCGCATCATCACCGGCGGGACACCGCCGGAGGTGTACTACTACACCGACGACCACTACCGCAGCTTCCGCCGCTTCACGTTGCCATGAACAGGCTTTTGGACCCTGATCTCACCCGGCCCAGCCAGAACGGCGTGTACTTCGTAGGCGATGCCGACCTGGTGCGGCTGGCGGCAAACGCTGTGCGCGAGGAACTGGCCGTGCGCCGCACCGATCTGGCCGGCTGCCACGGCAAGGCCGAGCTGCTGCAATGCCTCGCCAGCTCGCTGACCTTGCCCGCCGACTTCGGCGACAACTGGGACGCGCTGGCCGATAGCCTGCGCGACCTCGGCTGGCTGCCGGCCTGGGGCCACGTATTGCTGTTCGACCACGCCAGCGCGTTGCAACACGGCGCCAGTGGGGATTTCGACGTGCTGCTAGGCATTCTCGACGATGCCGCCACCTTCGCGCAGGATGCGGACCGACCGTTCTTCGCCTTCTTCGCCCTGCCCGACTTCGCACCGGACGACGGTCGCCTCCGCACCACACTTCCACCAGGAATCGCATGACCACCCACGCCTTCGAACTGCACGGCGACCACGTCGAACTGAACCTGCTGCTGAAGCTGGTGGGCCTGTGCGACAGCGGCGGCGCCGGCAAGCACCTGGTAGCCAGCGGCGCGGTGCGCGTGGACGGTACCGTCGAACTGCGCAAGACCTGCAAGATCAGGGCGGGCCAGACCGTGCGCATCGGCGGCGAGGAAATCCGCGTGCTGGCCGACCCGCACCCGCTCACCGCACGTTGAGTTCCCGCCAGCGCCGGTACACCGCGATCGCGCCTTCGTCCTTCTGCTGCACCATCGGTAGGCGGCGCTCGCCGACGTCGAACACGCACGGACCGTGATCGACCAGGCCTTGGTGCTACGCGGCGAGGACATCGTCGCGATCGGTCTGGACGGCATGCTGGCGAAGACCCGGGCACAGGTGGCGGCCTGGAACGCGGAAGCCGCGAAGTAACCGGCTGCCCCGCACGCCGCGCCCCGGCAGACAAGCTGCCGGGGAACGCCCGCACTAGCCAGGCAAGGCCGCCAGTTTGCGTTCCAGCTCCGCATTGTCAGGCACGCGCAGCAGAAACTCCTCGTGCAGTACCCGGCGGATCTCCGCCGTGTCGCGCAGGCTGCGCCGCTCCGGCTCGGCGCCCACGCGACGCACGGTGAACTCGCGGTCGCGCAGCGTCAGCCGGCGATCGCAGGTGGTGCGCGCCACGACCAGTTGCTGCACGAAAATCGAGGCCGGCCAGGTGGAGACGTAGTGGTTCGCAACCACATAGTCGACGATTTCGCGCGGTGCGAGGTCGAAGCGATACAGCGTCAGCCAGTCACCGCGCACACAGGCCTGCATGCGCCATTCGCCCTCGTGCTCCAGCAGCCGGAACGGTTCCAGCGCGGTAGCTTGCGCGACGCCGGGCTGCAGGCGCAGCGCACCGGCCAGCGTCATGCTGCCGAAGCCCACGTCGGCCAGACAGCGCTCGCCCGACGCCTCGACGTCGAGCAGCATGTGCGTCTGCGCGGTGACCGCATCCTCCGGCTGGTTCCACAGCACCCGTGCGATCAGGCCGCGCACCGTGAAACCGACGGCGCGCAGCACGGCGGCGAACAGCAGGTTCTGCTCGAAGCAGTAGCCGCCGCGCCCCTCGTGCAGCAGCTTGCGTTCGAGCGCATCCAGCTCAAGCCGCACCGGCACGCCGCACAACGGATCGAGGTTCTCGAACGGGATCGCCGCTGCGTGCGCGGTCGCCAGCGCGTGCAGCGTCGGCAGGTCGGGCGCGAGCGTGCCGCGATAGCCGATGCGTCGCAGGTAGGCGTCAAGGTCGATCGCGTCGGGCATACGGGGAACTCCGGGGGGGGCGCCACGGTAGCATCGGGCGCGGCGCGCAGGTAACGGTTCGGGCATGACCGGCGAATAGTGATCGAAGCATCATCGCGAGGTCAGCCATGTCCACCCGTCGCCATCCTCTTCGCACACTGAGTGCCGCGCTCGCCTTGAGTCTGCTTGGCGCCTGCGCGCTGCCGCCCGCGGCCGAAGCTGCCGCGAAGTTGCCCGCGCCACTGCTGGACGCGCCCCGCACCGCCACGCACGGCGAACAGGTCGCGGTGTTCGCCGGCGGCTGCTTCTGGGGCGTGCAAGACGTGTTCGAACACGTCAGGGGCGTGCGCAAGACCTGGGCGGGCTACAGCGGCGGCAGCGCCGCCACCGCGCACTACGACCAGGTCAGCGAAGGCGACACCGGCCATGCCGAGTCGGTAAAGGTGCTGTTCGATCCGGCCCAGGTCAGCTACGGCCAGCTGTTGCAGGTGTTCTTCTCGGTCGCGGCCGATCCCACCCAGTTCGACCGGCAAGGGCCGGACAGCGGCACGCAATACCGTTCGGCGATCTTCTACGCCAGCCCCGAACAGCAGCGCATTGCCGGCGCCTACCTGGCTCAGCTGGGCAAGGCAGGCATCTACACCGCGCCCATCGTCACCCAGCTGGTGCCGCTGCAGGCCTTCTACCCGGCGGAGGACTGGCACCAGGACTACGCCAGCCGCCATCCGGGCGACCTCTATATCGCGATCAACGACGCCCCCAAGGTCACCCACCTCAGGCAGCTGTTCCCCGTGCTGTATCTGCCCTAGCCCCGGGCCACTTCATTGCTGCTTGGGCGGCACCAGGCTCAGACGCGCAGGCAGCGGACGCGGATTCAGCAGGCGCTCGAGCGCCGCCGCCGGCAGCGGGTACGAATACAGATAGCCCTGCCCTTCGTCGCAGCCAGCCTTCAGCAGAAACTGGTGCTGCGCCTCGTGCTCGATGCCCTCGGCGATGGTGCTGAGCCCCAGGCTGCGCGCCATCGCCAGCATCGCCTCGACGATCGCCACGTCGTTCGCGCCCTGCGGCAGGCCGGTGACGAACGAACGGTCGATCTTCAACCAGGTCACGGCAGGCAGCTTCAGGTAGGCCATCGAGGAATAGCCGGTACCGAAGTCGTCGATCGCCACCTCGATGCCCAGCCCGTGCAAGGCACGCATGGTGCGCTCGGTATCGTCGCCCAACTGCAGCATGGCGCCCTCGGTGATCTCCAGCACCAGGCGTTGCGGGGAAACCTGGAATTCGCGCAGCGCCCGCCCCAGCCCCTCGACAAAGGCGGGATGGCTCAGCCAGCGCGCCGACACGTTCACCGCCACACGGATCGACGGCATGCCGACGCGGTCCCAGTCGCGGATCTGCGCGCAGACGGTGCGCAGCACCCATTCGTCGATGCGGCGGATCAGGCCCAGGCTTTCCGCCACCGGGATGAACTCCATCGGCGGCAGCTCGCCGCGCTCCGGGTGTTCCCAGCGCAACAGCGCCTCCACCGCCACCACGCGACCGCTGCTCAATTCCATGCTGGGCTGGAAACGCAGCCGGAATTCGTCGTTGACGAGCGCGCGACGCAGTTCGGAAACCAGTTGCAGGCGCTGGCGCGCGTCGGCTTGCATGATCGGCGTGTAGAAACGGAAGGTGTTGCGCTCGTTGCTCTTTGCCGCGTACATCGCGGCGTCGGCGTTGGCGATCAGCGAAGTCGCGTCGCCACCGTCCAGCGGGTAGCCGGCGATGCCGATGCTGGCGCTCAGCACGATCTCGCAATCGTCCACGACGATCGGTTCGGACAGGCTGGCAAGCAGGTGTTCGGCCGCGACGCTGGCGTCCTCGCGCAGTTCGAGCCGGTCCAGCAGCACGGTGAACTCGTCGCCGCCGATGCGGCCGGCCACGTCGTGCCCGGAAATCTGCCGCCCGATCCGCTCGGCGACCTTCTGCAGGACGCGGTCGCCAAGCGCGTGGCTGTAGCTGTCGTTGACGATCTTGAACGCGTCCAGGTCGATGAACAGCACCGCCACCGCGGTGCGCGCACGCGAAGCCGCGGCGATCGCCGCCTCGCACTGCCGCTGGAACGCGACCCGGTTGGCCAGCCCGGTCAGCGGATCGTGCGTGGCCATGTACTCCAGCCGCTGCTGCTGCATCTTGGCGGCGTGGATGTTGCTGAACACCGCCACGTAATGCAGCACGCGGTGCTGCGCGTCGCGGATCGCGCTGATGCTCAGCTGCTCGGGATAGACGCTGCCGTCCCGGCGCCGGCTCTGCACCTCGCCGGTCCAGTGGCGGCCGCCGGCGAGGCTTATCCAGATGGACTCCGGCAGTGGACCGCCGTCCGGCATACGGCGCGTCTCGTCGAACCGCTTGCCTGTCAAAGCCTGGGCGCCGAAGCCGGTGAGTTCGGTATGCGCCGCGTTGACCGACACCACCCGACGGTCGGCATCCGCGATGATCACCCCCTCGGCGATACCGGCCAGCGCCTCGGCAGCCACCCGCCGCTCGCGCTCCAGCGCCACGCGCTCCGAAACGTCGCGGATGATCGCCTGCCGCACCTTGCGATTGCCCCAGGTGGCGAGGCTGCCCTCCATTTCCACCGGCCGATGGTCGCCGTCGCTGGCCATCAGCACGCCGGTGGCACCCCGTTTGGCATGCGGCTGCGACTCGCTGGCAAAGATATCGTCGAAGCGCCGCCCCGCCAGCGATCCGTTCGCGGCACCGATCCAGGTCTCCGCCGTGTGGTTCGCCTCTAGGATGAGTCCGCAGCTCTCGTCGATCATCACGATCGCGTCGGTGGCGCTGTCGAACAACAGGCGGTAGCGTTCCTCGCTGTTGCGTATGCCCTGCAGGATGCGGCGCGCCATGCGCAGCCACAGCAGCGAGGCGACGATGGCGGCGACGAGCACGGTCAGGAACAGCACCGTGCCAATCCAGGCCGCGCCATCCGCGATCTGGGCCGAAAAGGTGTTGCTGCGCGGCTCGACGTAGCGATTGGATTCCGCGATCCGCTCGCGCGCGGCGGTCACCATCGCCGGCGTGACGCTGCCGCCGGCGTAAGCCCGCTGCAATTCGTCGGCGATGCGGTCTACCCCGTCGATGGTGCTGTCGGTCGAATACCAGGCCGCGATGGCCTTGTTCATGTAAGGCGCCGACGAAAAGTAGTGCAGCATGAAAATCATGCCGTCGATCGCCTCGGGTATCACGTGCGCCCGGCGGAATGCCTGCTTGACGGCGTCATGGTCGAAATGGCCGCTGGCGATGGCATCGCGGGCCCAGCGGTCCGAGGCGAGCACCGCCATGTTCTTCCGATAGTCCGCCAGCGCGTCCGCGCGCCCGCTCTGGGCATAGATCTGGAGATCGATCACAGCCTGCTTCTGTGCTTTCGACCAAACACTCTCGCCGTTGAGGAAACCGGCGAGAGTGACCTGGATCTGCAAAGCACCCCAAGTCAAAGCGAGGATCAGGCCGACCACAAACGCCAGCGCAATCGCCAGCGGGAGCAGGTGCTGCGACAATGATCTTCGCTGATTGGAAGTCATGTTCTGCATCATGCGGATTCTAAAGCAACAAGCGCGCCAGAATGCCTCAGCGCGCCCACTCGATTGCCCCCTGAATCAAGCCGCGGCCTCCACCCGCGTGTTCGCCTTGACCAATGTGTCTTGCCTCTCGATGCAGTGATCCAGGGTGATGCGCATGCTCGTGTAGCTGCGGCGCACACATTCACCCAAATGCTGGACCAGATCCACCCCCGGGGTCATGCCCGCCAGGGTGCAGACGATCTCCAGCGCCTCCCAGGGGTGAGTATCGTCATAGGCGGCGTGAAGCTGAAGCCAACGCAGGCTCTTGGCCCGCCCGGCCGCCGGCAGACTCTCCGCATAGGCCACGCTTTCGTAGATCCGCTGGGACCACTCGCCCGTGGCCCCCTCCACGGCGTAATTGGTGGCCGCAATGCCGGCCGCCAGGTCGCCGCTGCGGCTGACCTCCTCGCACCACGAGGCCAGCGCCTGGCTGCCCATCGGCGGCCGCCCCATCGTCACCTCCTCCTCACTCACGCCGGACCCCTCGGCCCAGTTCAGCCAGTACTCGGCGTGGTTCTGCTCGACCCGGATGTTCCTCACCAACCAGCGCCGGGCCAGGTTGTCGCCCTGGCTACGGCCAAAACGGGTCTTCAGCAGGTTGAGCGCCATGTAGGCCGGGAAGCGTTCGATCACCGGCCACACGCCGACCATGAAGTTGCGCGTGGATGCCTGGTCGAGGCTGGCCTCGCTCATCTGCGCCCACAGCTCGTGGCAGAGCACGCTCTGCTTCGCCTGCTCGCAATCGGCCACCATGTCCTGCGCCCACTGCGGGTAGCTGCTCAGTTCGGTCAGCGCACCGGTACGTTCAAAACGGGTATGCATGTGATTCTCCTTCGTCTGTCGTGATGCCCGGCAAGGTGGTGCCGCTCGACGGCCGACTCGGGAGCCGGGCGCCCGCAAACCGGCCGCTGTCCACCGCGTGCATGCGGTGGAAGCCCTCAAAGTTGAACGCCGATTGTCACGCGGCCAAAGCGGTGCCGCACGGCCCGCAGGCGGCACGCCGGCACGAACCGTGGCGCGGTCGGCGCCGCACGCACGGCATAGGTCAACGCACTCCCGGCCACGGCAGCGGCAGCGGCGACGGCGGAGTCGGCGAGTTCCGATGGCGACACTCGGCACAAACCGGTTTAACCGCCATACGGAAAGCCGCAAACCCTTGCAGCGCAAGGCCTGCCGCCGGAACCGGCGCATCCGGGTGGCGTCTGGCGCTGAACCAATCTGCAATTCGCCAACGACAGACCGTCGCCGATACGGGGGCTGTTGCGTTATTCATGCGCACACAGCAACCGGGAGGTCGCCATGCAGACCCGCATCATCACGAACAGCCTTTCCCCGCGCCGCCAGTGGCTGCTGCGGAGCGCAGCCGCCCTGCTCGCCGCGGCAGTGATCGCCGCCATTCCCGGTCGCGCGCATGCCGGCGTGTTCGTTTCGGTGAACATCGCGCCGCCGGCGCTGCCGGTCTACGTGCAGCCGATGATTCCGGGACCGGGTTACATCTGGACGCCCGGCTACTGGGCCTGGGGCCCTGATGGCTACTACTGGGTGCCGGGCGCCTGGGTGCTGGCGCCGTTCGTCGGCGCCCTGTGGACCCCGGGCTACTGGGGCTGGAGTGGCGGCGTCTACATCTTCCATGGCGGCTACTGGGGACGGCACGTCGGCTTCTACGGTGGCATCAACTACGGCTACGGCTACGGCGGCCACGGCTATGACGGCGGCTACTGGCGCGGCAACGGCTTCTACTACAACCGCACGGTGAACCACGTCACCAACAACATCACCAACGTCTACAACAAGACGGTGATCAACAACACCGTGGTCAACCGCACCAGCTACAACGGTGGCCCGCACGGCATCGCCGCTCGCGCCACCGCGCAGCAGCAGGCCTGGGCCCGCGAGCCGCACACCGCGCCGGTGGCGGCGCAGCTGCAGCAACGCAACGCAGCCGCCCGCGGCGCGCCGTCGGCAGCGGCCGCGCGCGAGACGCGCTATACGCCGGCATCTGCCCCGCAGCGCGGCGCCCTACGTTCGGCCGGCTACGCGCCCCATGCCAACACGGCCATGCAGCCGGCCGGCGCAGGCCGCTACACCCCGTCAGCAGCCGGCCGCTATGAAGGCGGCGCGCCGAACCGTCCGCAGAGTTACCAGGCGCACAGCTACCAGCCGCAGAGTTACCAGCCGCACAACTACCAGCCGCAGAGTAACCAGCCGCGCAGCTACCAGCCGCAGACCTATCGCCCGGCGCCGAATTACGCGCAGCCTGCGTACCGCCAGGCCAACGCGCGTCCGGCCCAGTACCAGCACGCCGCCGCGCCACGCGGCGAGGGCGGTGGCGGTGGCGGGCGCCAGGGGGGGCACGACGACAAGCACCACTGATTCGCTACCGCGCAGCACGGAACGACCAGGCCCGCCACAAGGCGGGCCTGGTCGTTTGTGCAGGCCATGCGCTGGCTTGCCCGATCGTGCCTGCCACCGCAAGATGCCCCGTCGACCTGCCAAATAGCGGCCACGCGCCGCGCGGCGCCATGTTCCGGGGAATCCGCATGCCTGCACGCCAACCGACTTCCACCCTGCGCCGCACCCGTTCGTGGCTGGCCCTGCTCGCCCTGGGGTTCGCCGTCGCGGCGCCGGCGCAGACGGCTGGACAGGCGCGCCTGCAACGCGAAGCACAGGCGGTGACGATCACCCGCGACGACTGGGGCATCGCCCACGTACACGGCAAGACCGACGCCGATGCCGTATTCGGCATGGCCTACGCCCAAGCCGAGGACGACTTCAACCGCGTTGAAACGAACTACGTCACCGCGCTGGGCTGGACCGCACAGGCCGAAGGCGAATCCGCGATCTGGCAGGACCTGCGCCAACAGCTCTGGGTCGATCCGGCGGAACTGAAAAAGCACTACACGCAGAGCCCGGCCTGGCTGCGCCAGCTGATGGATGCCTGGGCCGACGGCCTCAACGAATATCTCGCCACGCATCCGGATGTGCACCCGAAGGTGATCGCGCACTTCGAGCCGTGGATGGCGCTGTCCTTCACCGAGGGCAGCATCGGCGGCGACATCGAGCGCGTGTCGCTGAAGGATCTCGCCGCGTTCTACGGCGACGCGCATCCCGCGCTGGCACAGGTGAATCCGCCAAGCTGGGCCGAGCCCACCGGTTCCAACGGCATCGCGATCGCGCCGAAACTCACCACCGACGGCCACGCGCTGCTCTGGATCAATCCGCATACCTCGTTCTATTTCCGCTCCGAGCTGCAGATGTCCAGCGACGAGGGGCTGGATGCCTACGGCGCGGTAACCTGGGGCCAGTTCTTCATCTATCAGGGCTTCAACCGGCACATCGGCTGGATGCACACCTCCACCGGCCTCGACGCGGTAGACGAGTTCGCCGAAACCATCGTGCACAAGGACGGCAAAACGTACTACCGCTACGGCAAGGAACTTCGCCCGGTGACCGAGCGCGACATCGCCGTGCGCTACCGCGCCGCCGATGGCACACTGAAGACGCGCAGCTTCACCGCCTACTTCACCCACCACGGCCCTGTCGTGAAGCGCGATGGCGGCAAGTGGATCGCCGAGGCGCTGATGGACAAGCCCGTCGCTGCGCTGGAGCAGAGCTGGCTGCGCACCAAGGCACACGATTACGCCAGCTACATGAAGGTGGCCGCGCTCCAGGCCAACTCATCCAACAACACCTTGTTCGCCGACGACAAGGGCGAGATCGCCTTCCTGATGCCGCAGTTCGTGCCGAAGCGCGACAACCGTTTCGACTACACCAAGCCCGTGGACGGCAGCGACCCGGCCACCGACTGGCACGGCCTCACGCCGCTGAATGAACTGCCGCAGGCAGTGAACCCGCCGAACGGTTGGGCGATGAACACCAACAACTGGCCGTACTCCGCCGCGGGCGAGTACAGCCCGAAGCAAGCCGATTTCCCGCGCTACATGGATACCGCCGGCGAGAACCCGCGCGGCATCCACGCCACCGGCATGCTCACCGGCGCCAGCGGCTTCAGCATGCCCAAGCTGATCGCCGACGCCTTCGATTCGTACCTGCCCGAGTTCGCGAAACTCATCCCCATCCTCGCGAAGGACTATGACGCCCTGCCCGCCAGCGACCCGCTCAAGGCCAAGCTGGCTGGTCCGGTCGAGTTGCTGCGCCACTGGGACTACCGCTGGGGCATCGCCTCCATGCCCACCTCGCTCGCGGTGTTCTGGGGCGACACCTTGTGGGACGAAAGCGTGCCCGGCGCGAAAGCGGCCGGCATCTCGCCTTACGACTACATCGCGCGCGACGGCGGCGCGCAGGAACGCCTGCATGCGCTGGACGAAGCCGTGGATCGCCTCACGCAAGACTTCGGCAGCTGGGGCGTGGCCTGGGGCGGGATCAACCGCTTCCAGCGCCTGGACGACGCGATCCAGCCGCACTTCAACGACGAAAAGCCCAGCATCCCGGTGCCCTTCGTCTCCTCGCGCTGGGGCTCGCTGGCCTCGTTCGGCGCGCACCGTTGGCCCGGGACGAAACGCTACTACGGCTCCAGCGGCAACAGCTTCGTGGCCGTGGTGGCATTCGGCCCGCGAGTGAGCGCACGCGCTGTCACCGCAGGCGGCGAGAGCGGCCAGCCGGACTCGAAACATTTCAGCGACGAAGCCGAACGCTACGCCAGCGGCAACCTGCGCACAGTGTATTTCTGGCCCGACCAGCTTCAGGGACACATCGAGCGCGTGTATCACCCCGGCTGACGGGTGATCGCGCGCCCCCCGGGTACGCCGATCTCTATCAGCGGCCTTTTGGCGACTCGTGGAAAACCAGCCCGTGACGCGTTTCCGTATCGTCGAAGGCGGCCCCGATCGGGGCCGCCTTCGACGATCATGCGCACACATACAAGGACCCTCCATGGTCCGCAAAGTGCCTCGACGCTTTCCAGGTATCTCTTCTTTTTAATGCTGCGGGTTCGATCCACTCCCGGCAGTCGATACCGACGGCGGCGCGGCGCCGGTCGCCGCAGGTGTCGGAGTGGTGGCCGGCATCGCCGGTGGTGGCGAGGCCGGGGCCTGTGCGGTCGCCGCATTACTGGGAGCCTCGGATGAGGGTGTCATCTCGCCGCCCTTGCCACACGCCGACAATGCCAGCGTAGCTGCAACCAACAGCCCTGCCGTGACTAAACCTTTCATATATGAGGTCTCCGTTGCGGGTTGGGTGCGAGCGCGGCGCTGCTGCAGCTCACGTTCCACTTCCACGGCGAAATCGTGATACCGCGCTCGCGTATCGACCCTACCCGGGCATTTGTCGATATTCCGGAGTCATTGCATGAAGGCATGTTTAACATCGCCGCGATGATGACGATCGCGGCCGGCGTGCCCAGCCGCCGTCGAGCTTGGTGCGGATCACGCTCGCGAGGTGTCTGCTATAAGGTGGGAGCGGGCACAACGAGTCCGGTACAAGTCGGCTCTATTTCCAATGTTCATCAACCGTCGTCACCTTGTCGGCGGGTTCGTTGCCCCTCCGGTGTATGTGTAGATCGCCGACGTCGTGCCGGTACGCGGCGTCCACCGATGCCGCTGCTGGGTCAGGGGACTCAGGGCGCATCGGCGAGCGGCAACGCCTTGCCGTCGACGATCGTGATATCGAGCGCGAGCGCATCGAGCTCTTCCACGCAACCGAGGTTGACCCGGTAACGGTCCTTGCCGTCCTCGCCAGCAACGGCACCGTACGTGTAGATGCCGCAGGTCTTGCAGAAGTAGTGGCGCACGACTTTGTCGTTCCAAAGGTATACGGCCAGGTCGCGCTCATCGGCGTGCAGCGTGAAGTCGGCGTCCGGAATGTAGGCAGGCGACAGCACCGCTCCCCGGCGGACACACAGCGAGCAGTTGCAGCGTTTGCCGGTCGTGATCTCGGGGCTGCGGAAGGAAAAGCGCACGCGTTTGCAATGACAGTGAGCGTGGTACTCCATGGTTTGACCTCCTAGGGACAACGACATCTGCTTGAGCGCCAGCATGATGGAAAGCCGATGGGACGCGCGTGCAAGCGACGAGCCAATCCCATCAATCGCCAACGGCCCCTGGCGCGAAACCCGGCTCGCCAGTTTCTGCTTGAGGTCCAAAGCTGACTCAGGAAAGAGCAAAGGCCCAATCAATCAACGCCATGCCTCGATGGTGCTGCAAAAGAGCAACCATCGAGGCAACCCGCGTCCGGCCACGTTGACCGCGACCTATCTCTAGAACTGCTTGTTCAGGCTGAACCGGAGCATCTGGTCGTGCATGTTCGCCTGTAGGAAGTAACCATAGTCCGTGGTGAGTATCAGGTTACGTGGCAGCTGCAGGTCCACGCCGAAGCCAAGCTGTGCGCGGCCCCCGCTCAACCCGTAGGGGCTGTTCGAAATGTTCCACGTCCCCAGCGCCGGTATCAGCGCATAGCCCAGGGTGGTGGTGCTCATACCTTGGAAGTTGTACCCGATCTCCAATTGCACGTGCGGTGACAACGTGCCCTTGTCGAGCGTGATGACGCTGCTGCCACGGATGCCCAGTGCCGCCACGGCGTTGCGCATGGTCTGACTACCGTAGGCCAGTGCGGCGCTGGCCGGTCCATTTTCCGAGTACCCGTTCAGATCGGCGTAGGACCATTTCAAGCTGCCGTAGGGCGCCAGCAGTAACCCGCTGTGCTGGTACACATAGCTGCCGGTAAGCGCGCCGAACCACATGTTGCCAGTACGCCTGCCGGTCAGATAGTCGCCGGTGTCGGCATCGAAGCGACGGTTGTTGAAACGCAGACCACCGCCGCCAAGCAGGCCATCGATGTAGATGTTGGATGCCGCTTGGAAGCTTCCGTACAACGCCGCGCTATAACCTTGCGCGATGCTGCGCGTGTCGTCTCGACCGATGGTGCTGTTGTCGTGGTTGTAGCCGATGCTCATGCCGAACAGTGCATCGTTGCCGATGCGTTGGTCGATACCGGCATTGATGGCGATGTTGTCGCTGTCGAAACCAGCGGCCTGCCGATAGGAGTCGAAGCTGCCGAAATTGGCCTGGCCATTGATCCACACGCCTAGACCGGTGGGACTTGGCTTAGCAGCGGCCTGGTTGTTGCCGGAGGTTGCAGCCAAGTTGCCGGCGGGTCGGCCATCGCCGAACAGGCCAGCGCCACCGAAGCCACCGGCCGCCCCGATGCCCGGTCGCTGCTCGTTGATCGCACCGTTTGCATCCGGACGAGTCGCGCCGGGGCGGCCGCCACCCAGCGATTGCCCGTCGATGCTCAGTGCCACGCTATTGCTGAACATGGGCGTGGCACCCTCATGCAACACGTCCAGGCGCTGCTGGATGTTGTTGATCTGGCTCAACGCGAACTGCTGCGCCGCCATCGCCTGTGCATTGATCAAACCCGTCACATCCGGATTCTTCGACGGATCGGGCTGGCTGCTCACGAGCACCAGCACGTGCACCGTCGTGACCTGCCCATTGGCCGCGGTCAGGAGCGTGGTGATCTGGACCAGTCCTCGGTAGCTGCTGTTGGGCGTGAAGGTCAACGACGTCGGCGGGCTGATGGTGGTGCTGCCTGCGCTACCAGGCGAGACGGCAAGCACCGCCGAAGACACGTAGTCGCCAGGAGCCGGCTGAGCCAGATTGACGTTGACAGCCGTGTTGGGCGTCGTGCTCACCGTAATGCTCTGCTCGGAGCTGCTGCCGGCTTTCGTTACAGTCACCGTGATCGTCGCCGGGACAGCGCTACCGAAGTGATTGCTGATCTGGTAGGTGAAGCTGTCCGTACCGACGAAGCCCGCGTTCGGCGTATAGACGATCTGTTCCCCGTTGATGGATGCGCTGCCGTGCGCCGGTACGCTAGCCACATTCACCCCGGTGAACGGCTGCGGGCCGCTGGCATTCGTCATGACCTGGATCGTCACCGGCGTGCTCGCCGTAGTGTTTACCGACAGCGCGGCAGCGGTCGGCACGCTCAGCGGGGTTACCGTAATGGTCACCGCCGCTGGCGCGGAGGTACCGCCAGGATTGGTGGCCGTGTAGGTGAAGCTGTCGGTGCCGCCGTAGAAGGTCGAGGACGGTGTGTAGGTCACTGTCTCGCCCGAGACCGACACCGTGCCGTGCGCGGGTTGCGCGGCGATGTTCACCGCCGTGATGTCCAGACCGTTGATCGAGCCGGTCAGGTCGATGCTTACCGCCGCGTTGTACGGCGTGCTGGCCGCCTTGGCGCTCACCGTTGGCACCGGCGGGGCGCTCACCGTCACGCTGTAGCTTTGCGTTCCGGTGAAATTGTCGCCGTCCTTGACGGTGACGCTGAACGAGAACGGGCCATTCACGGTCGGCGTGCCCGACAACAGACCGGCACTGCTCAAAACCAGACCTGCCGGCAAGCTGCCTTGCGTAACGGTATACGTATAGCTTCCGGCACCGCCGCTGGCGCTCAACTGCTGGTGATAGACCGCCGCCTGCTGAGGATTCGGCAAGGTCGGGGGCGTGATCGTCAACGTGGGCGCATTGATGCTGAGCGAGTAGCTGCGTGTTGCGGTGAACGGCGCGCCGGTGCCGGTGCTGCTGTCGGTTGCAGTTAGGGAGAACGTGTAGGCACCAGATACGGTAGGCGTTCCGGACAAGGCGCCGGTGCTGCTCAGACTGAGTCCCGCCGGCAAGCTGCCTGAAGACACCGCGTAGCGATAAGGCGCCGTGCCGCCGCTGGCAGTAAAGGTTTGCGTATACGTGCTTTCCGCGGTCGCCGTCGGCAAGGTGGGCGCGGTCGGACTCAGGCTCAGGGTCGGTGCGGCGATCGTCAGCGTGTACGCCTGACTACCGGCAAAGCGGTTGGCGTCCGTGGCGGTTACGGTGATGTTGTACACACCGGCTGCGGTGGGC
Organism: Dyella agri; assembly: GCF_044904705.1. Taxonomy (NCBI): domain Bacteria; kingdom Pseudomonadati; phylum Pseudomonadota; class Gammaproteobacteria; order Lysobacterales; family Rhodanobacteraceae; genus Dyella; species Dyella agri. Next base: position 34,395 of record NZ_JADIKL010000005.1, on the reverse strand, counting down.
GTGCCGCCCAGGGCGCCGCTGCTGCTCAAGGACAGGCCGGCCGGCAACGCACCCGAAGTGATGCTGAAGCTGTAAGGCCCAATACCGCCGCTCGCACTCAGTTGCGCTGAGTAACGGGCACCGACCGCCCCGCCTGCGAGCGTGGTGGGTGCCAGTGTGATCGCGCTGCTATTGACGGTAATACTGTAATTGGCGGTGGTTGAGAACGGTGCTCCGGTGCCGGCGGAGCTATCGGTCATGGTCACCGCAAAGCTGAAATGACCGGTTTGCGTAGGTGTACCAGAAAGCACGCCGCTGCTGGACAGGCTCAAGCCGGCCGGCAGGCTGCCGCTGCTTGCGATGAAGGTATAGGGCGAAGTGCCGCCGCTACCACGGAAGCTCTGCGAGTACGCCGTGGCATACGTGGCGGTGAACGCCGAATTGTTGATCGGCGTGATCGATAAGCTCGGCGCATTTACCTGCAAGGTGTAGTTGAAGTTATGCGTATACGGCCCGGTGCCGCCGCTGCTATCGGTGATCTGCACGGTGATCGGGAAGGAGCCGGCTTGCGTAGGCGTGCCCGACAAGGTGGCCGTGCTTGTATTCCAGCTCATGCCGGCGGGCAGGCTGCCGCTTTCCGCGTAGGTGTAAGGCGCGGTGCCGCCGCTTGCGCTGAAGCTTTGCGAATACGCTGCGCCGACCGTTGCCGCAGTGACCGATGCAGGCGACAAGGACAGGGTGGGTGCGTTGATGGTGAAGCCGCTATAGCTTCGCGTGGCGGTGTTGCCGACCCCGTCCGTCACCATCAGCGTGAAGACGTAAGACCCGCCTGCGGTCGGCGTACCAGCCAGCGTGCCATTGCTGCTGAGTGTCAAGCCCGGCGGCAAGCTGCCGGCATTGAGCGTGAACACATAGGGTGGATTGCCGTTGCTGGCGCTGATGGTCTGGCTGTAGCTGACGGCTACCGTGCCGTTCGGCAAGGTGGTGGGACCTATCACCGGTGTCGATGCAGTGACCGACAAGGTATACGCCTGGCTGCCGGTGTAAGGCCCGGTGCCGCTACTGCTGTCGGTGGTGGTGATGGTAAAGCTGGAAAGGCCGTGCCCCGTGGGCGTGCCGCTCAACACACCGGTATTCGCATTGAGTTGGAGACCGGTGGGCAGGCTGCCGCTGGTCACGGCATAGGTATAGGGCGAAGTACCGCCGCTGGCCGTGACCGTCTGGCTATAGGCACTGTTTTGCGTGGCATTTGGCAGGCTCGACGGCGACAGCGTAATCGTCGCTGAGGCGATCGTTACAGCGGTATAAGTCCGCGTGGCGGTGTTGCTTGCCGCATCGGTCACCTGCACCGTGAAGGTGTAACTGTTGCCGGCCGTGGGCGTGCCTGAAATCACGCCCGTGTTGCTGATGAGCAAACCCGGCGGAAGACTGCCAGAAGAGATCGAGAACGAATATGGTGCGTTGCCGTTGCTGGCGTTGATCGTTTGGCTATAACTCACACCCACCGTGCCGTTTGCCACGCTTGCCGTGGTAATGACCGGCGTTGCGCCAGCGACCACCAGGCTGTAAGCCTGGCTGCTGTTATATGGCCCGGTGCCACCGCTGCTGTCCGTGGCGGTGACGGTAAAGTTGAAGTTGCCGTACACCGTAGGCGTGCCGCTCAACGTGCCTGTACTCGCGTTGAGCAGGACGCCGGCGGGCAAGCTGCCGGCAGTCACCGCATAGGTAAACGGTGACGTGCCTCCGGTGGCCGTAATCGACTGGTTGTAGCCGCTGTACTGTGTCGCGCCTGGTAGGGTTGATGGCGATAGCGTGATGGTTGGCGCAGCCATCGTCACATTGGTATACGTCTGGGTGGCGGCGTTGCTCGCTGCATCCGTCACTTTCACGACAAAGGTGTACGGTCCACCCGCAGTGGGCACCCCTGAGAGGACGCCAGCCGAGCTGATGGTCAGGCCTGACGGCAGGGTGCCCGAGGAGAGCGAGAAGGCGTATGGTGGATTGCCGCCGCTGGCGGTAATGGTCTTGCTGTAATAGATCCCAACCGTACCGTTTGGCACGGAGGCGGTGGTGACCGTAGGCGCCGCCGCATTTATCGTAAGGGTGTAATTGTTGCTGCCGGTGTAAGGCCCGGTACCGGTGCTGCTGTCCGTGGCCGTGATGGTAACGGGATAACTGCCATAGACCGTCGGCGTGCCGCTCAGCACGCCACTGCTGGAAAGCGTAACGCCGGAGGGCAGGCTGCCGCTGGTCACCGCATAGGTATAGGCCGGGGTGCCGCCGCTGGCGGTGATGGTCTGGCTATAGCTGGCGCTTTGCGTGGCCGCAGGAAAGGTCGACGGCGACAAATTGATGGTGGGTGCGGCTACGGTGAAACCGGAATAAGTCTGGGTGGCAGTGTTGCTACCGGCATCCGTGGCTTTCACCGTAAACGTGAACGACCCGCCTGCCGTCGGCGTACCCGTGATCGCGCCACTGGCGGGATTGATGGTCAACCCGGCCGGCAGAGCGCCTGCGCTGATCGTATAGCTATAGGGAGAAGTACCGTTGCTGGCGCTGACCGCCTGGCTGTAGGTAATACCAACCGTGCCGCCGGGCAAGCTGCTGGGGGTAATGGTGACGCTTGGGCTGGCAACGGTGAGCGAAAGGGATTTGCTGACGGAAACGACACCGTCAGACAGTGTGACGGTGACCGTGTTGCCGCCGGCGGTCGTAGGCGTGCCCGACAAAACACCGCTGGTGCTGAGGGATAAACCCGCAGGCAAGCCCGTTGCAGAAAAGTGGTAGCTTGCCGTCGTGCCGCCAGCACCGGAGATCGTCTGGCTATACGCAGTGCCTGCCGCGGCATTGGGGAGGCTGGCCGTGGCGATGTTGAGGATGCTGATGATCTCCGTATGCTGCAGAGCATTGGCATCGACCCAGGTGTACGTATCGCTTGCGGCGCCGTCCCCATTGTTTGCGTAGGTCAGAAATTCATCGTTGTTGCCGACATTGGTGGCCGTGCCATGCGAGGTATTGACTATGTCGTTACCGGTGGTGGTGCTATCGGGGACAAAGGCAGGCCAGTTCGTGCCCAGGCCATTCACGCCAGGACACTGAAAGGTATCAAGCGTGGCCGATCCGCCGGCGGGCACTTCAAACGAGGTCGGACAACCGGCCAGGCTAGTCTGGGCCTGTGCCGTGAACGGCACACATGCAGACCCCAGCACGCCAAGTGCCAGTAGAAGCCTGCAAAGAAAGGCACCCGCGCGGGTGCCGTTGAACCGGTGCAATGAATAACCGGACTCCGACGCAAAGCCATGCGTCGAGCCCACGCCCCCTGTGGTGTTCATGCCTTCGCCCCTGTAGTCCCTGCACTGGATATTCTGATACGAAAAAGGGCGACTCAGGTACCCCCAAAATCAGGGGTCTCCGGCCGACCGGAGAGGCAAAACGGGATGTTGGCCTCAGGCCGCCGAGGCACGGCTCCAGCGCCTCGTGCGCGCTTACCCGCTAACAAAGCGGCATCTCCCCATGATTTAGGCACCATCCGGAATCCACACCGTCACCAGTGTCCGGGAAGCCGGGCTGGCTAGTTCTGGCCAGCCGCCTCCACCATCAGCCACGACCGGAAAGGGTTCATCGCCGGGGTAGCGGGCGCCGACGACGAGCGCACCAGATAGTAGGCACCATCAGCCTTGAGAGACTGAGAGCCGATGCGGACAAGCCTTCCTGAAGCCAGCGCATCTTCCACAAGGACGCTGCGGCCCAAGGCAATACCCTGCCCCGCTTCGGCAGCTTGCAGCAGGAGCGAGGAGTCGCTGTAGAGCGGACCCGAGGGTTGCAGCGGGTGGGCACTGCCGGTCTGCTCCGACCAGCGGCTCCAACTGAAGAAGTCATCGCGCAACAGCATGTCATGGGTCAGATCCGCCAGACCACGGATCTTGCGCTTCTCAAGGAAAGCGGCCGATGCAACCGGAAAAACGGTTTCATCAAACAGCTCTTCGCAAGCGAGTCCAGGCCAGTGCCCGTTGCCGTAGCGGATCGCGAAATCCACCTCGTCAGCTTCCAGATCCATCAAATCCGTTGTGGCGTGAAGCTTGAAGTCCACGCTTGGGTTGGCGCCGAGGAAGCCGGCCAGCCTGGGCATCAGCCATCGACTCACAAAGGAAGGCGGCGCACTGAGCGATAGCCGGTTAGCCGACTGGCCACGCAGCGATCGACCAGCCGAAGATAGTCTCTCGAGAAACTCGGCGACCACGTCACGCAGCAATTCGCCAGCCCTGGTAAGGGCGACGTCGCGATGGCTTCTCAGCAGCAGCCTGGTCCCGTAGAACGCCTCCAACGCCCGTATCTGGTGGCTGACGGCGCTGACGGTGAGGTGCAGCTCCTCCGCCGCCTCGGTGAAGCTCCGCAAGCGGCTGACGCTTTCAAACGTCCGCAGCGTATGCATGGGAGGCAGGACGAAAGGCATGGCTACCCTGAGTTGAAGAGCATTCAACCGTGCTTGAAGAAATATCGATTCACGTCGGCTCGCGTGCCACCAATACTTTTGCTGCCGGGCAATCCGGTCGCCCCTTGTCGCACGAAGCCATGCATCCAGGGCGCTTTCCGGTCATGCCGTTCCGACGTACCAGGTGGAGACTATATGCGACTTCTTGCCCTTCTTTCGTTCTTGATGCTGTGCACCTTGGCGCCGCTCTCACACGCCAAATCCCTGCACGAGGGTTGGCAATCCGTCGATGGCATGCAGATCTTCTACCGCGAAGGCGGCAACCCCGCCGATCCGACCGTAGTGTTTCTTCACGGAAATCCACTTTCCTCGCTTATGTATGCCGAGGTGATGGAGACGCTGGCCAGCACCCGGCATCTGCACGTCATCGCCATGGACTATCCATCCTTCGGCTACTCGGATGCACCGGATCATGTGCGCTATGCCTATACGTTCGACCACCTTGCGCAGACCGTGGATGACTTCCTCAAGGCACGCAACATCGCGCGCTACAGTCTTTACATGCAGGACTACGGTGTTCCCGTGGGCTTCCGCCTGATGACCCTGCATCCCGAGGCCATCGCTTCCGTCATGGTGCAGAACGGCGTGATTCACCTCGATGGCTTTCCCGCCGCACAGGATCCCCAGGGAGAGTTGCGGCGCCATTGGGAGCATCGGAACGCGGCCTTGGACAGTCGTCGCGCCGCCTACGTGCAGTCCCTTGCCTATCCGAAGTCCGCCGGCTGGGATGACGAAGATCATGCCGGCCCAGATGCACTGATGCAGATGATGGCTGCAGAACAGCGACCTGGTGTGATCGATGCTCGAAACGATCTCTGGTTTGACTATGGCAACAACGTGAAACGCTACCCCGCGTGGCAATCGCTGCTCAGCCGGCTGAAGGTTCCCGTCTTGGTGCTCTGGGGCAAAAAGGACACGTTTTTCACTACGCCGGGTGCCGTTGCCTATAAGCGAGACGCGCCACAAGCCGAGATCCACATACTCGACTCTACGCATTTCGCCACGCTCGACGCCCCCGACACGGTGGCCAGCCTGGTTGGCGGGTTTCTCGCGAAGCACCGCGATGCATTGCGATAGCCCCGGCATGTTGTGAAAGCAGGCAGGTCCGCTTCGGGTCGGAAGCGGACCCGGCGACGATGCCTGCACATCCACCTGCCGGCCATCGCCACGTTTGAAGGCCGATCAAGACCCGCATCCGGTTTCGGCGTGGCCGAGATGCGCAGCGCAGCCGCCACGCGGCAGCCGCGAGGCCTCACACTGAAGCTGCGATGCGCCCCACCTCGGCGAGTACCGTGGCACGTTCCTCGCCGCTCACCGCCGGATTGACGTAGTAAGCCGTCACCAGCAGCGGCTTGCGCTGCGGCGGCCAGAAGATCGCGACGTCGTTGCTCTCGCCGTTGGCACCGCTGCCGGTCTTGTCGCCGGCCTGCCAGTTGCCGGGCACACCGGCGCGCAGCTTATCGACCCCGGTGCTGCAAGCGCGCATCCATGCCACCAGCCGATCGCGCGAGGCGACGGAAAGCGCATCGCCAAGCAGCAGGGTGCGCAAGCCGCCGAGCATGGCGTCCGGCGTGGTGGTGTCGCGCAGATCGCCGGGCGATCCGACATTGAGCTCGGGTTCGGTGCGGTCCAGCCGGCTCAGCGGATCGCCCAGCCGCCGCGCGAAGGCCGTCACCGCAGCCGAGCCGCCCAGGCTTTTCAACAGCAGATTGTCTGCCGTGTTGTCGCTCACCGTGATCGTCGCCTCGCACAGCTCGGCCACGCTCATGCCCGGCGCACCCACGTGATGGCTGGTCACCGGCGCCCAGGACAGCACCACGTCTCTGCCGAACACCACACGCCGGTCCAGCTGTTCGACACCGCGATCGACGCGCGCCAACACCGCGCCCACCGCCAGCACCTTGTGCGTGCTGCACATCAGGAAGCGTTCGTCCGCACGGTAGCCGTAGCGGCAGCCGTTGCCGGTGTCCAGGATGGCCACGCCCAGCCGTCCGCCGTAGCGTCGCTCCAGCGCAGCCAGCCGAGTCCCGGCATCTTCCGCTCCGATGGCGCGGGCCGGGACGGCGCGAAAAGCAAGCGCCGAGGCGCCCAGCACAGCGGTCTTCAACAGGGTTCTGCGATCCATGGGATTCCTTTGCCAGCAGATGGGAGGTGGGTCGGACCGCCACTGTGGGGGAGCGCCCGGACTTTTTCGGGCAACGCAGATGGCAAGCCTGTGGCACACCGCCAGTCGCGGCTGCGGCTCAGTCCCGCGTGCGGAAGATCGCCACGCGGTCGAGTGTCGGCACCACGTCGGTCGCCAGCCAGGCTTCCGCAGCCAGCACGGCCGTGCACGGGCCGAAGCTGCACACGCGAAACGCACGGCGCCCGGCCTCGCGCCGCAGTGCGTCCAGCACGCTGCGCAGGATCGAGCCGGTGAATGGCGTGTACAGATAGAACACGCTGCCGATGGCGAAATCCGCCTCGCGCGCGTCGGCCTGCAGGAACTGCGCCCTCGCCAGCTGCAAAGCCTGCGCACAGGCACGCGCACCATGCACATAGACCGGCTCGATCTCGATGCCGACGCCACGTGCCTTCGTGCAGATCGCCGTGAGCAAGGGCACGTGGCCAAGGCCCGAACCCAGGTCGACCAGCACGTCGTTCTCGTTCAACGCCAGACGATCGAGCAGGTCGAACACATGCCGCGCCGGCGTGGGCTGGTAGAACACCATCTCCGGTGCCAGCGCCGAGGCTTCGCCCGGCTCCCCGAACGGCAGCACGCCGCTGACCAGCTCGTCCCGCCAATCGTAGGCATCGCCGGGGCGGTGTGGCGCATCGTCGGGTGCACCCCGCCAGCCGTACAGCGCATCGTGCCCCTCGCCACGGCGGATCGCCTCGCGGAGGGTTTCGAACTGCACTGCATTGACCGCTTCCAGCCGCTGCTGGATCGCCTGCGCACGTTGCGACAGCGCGCCCTCGCCCGTGGTGGACATCAAGGCATCGAGGCGATCGAGCGCCTCGATGCGTTCGCGGAACTGCGGCGATGCGTCCAGCGCGCGGTCGGCTTCCAGCGCCTCGACCAAAACCTGCAAAGCTGCACTCATCGAATACCCCTACCCTTGCTCCGGCTCGCCGGCCTCATGCCGACGCCATCGCCGCCAACTTGGCGATCGTGTTGATGTTGCGCGCGGTACCCGCCTTGGCGGCGGGAATGCGCAGGCGCGAATCGGCCATGCCGTCGCCGTAGTGCACGTAGATCTCGCGCCGCCCCAACGCCAGCAGCTCGTGCTTGCACCCGCTGGCATGCTCCAACGCATCGGCGGGCGGCGGGCTGTCCAGGAAGATCGCCACCACACGGTTGCCCGGCGCATCGGGGAACGGATTGGCCGCCAGCACGGCGGCCATTTCGGCCGCGGTGCGCACCAGCACGCCCACCGGCTTGCCGGCGTATGCCGCCAGCCGCGACTCCAGCGCCGCCGCCACCGCGCGCTCCGCCAGCGCACTGCGCAACACCACGTTGCCGCTGGCGATATAGGTGCGCACGTCCAGGAAGCCGGCCTGCTCGCACATCGCGCGCAGATCGGCCATCGGCAGCTTGCCGGTGCCGCCTACGTTCACCGCGCGCAGCAAGACCACGTAGCTGTGCATCCCGGCACTCACCGCGAGGGAATCTTCAGGCCGCGTTGCACCGCCGGCCGCGCTAGGCCGCGCTGCAGCCAGGCGTCGACGTGCTTGAACCGGTCGTACTCCACCAGCTCGCGCGCCTCGTACCAGGTGATCAGGTTGTTCACCCAGCCCAGCGTGGCGATGTCGGCGATGGTGTACTCGTCGCCCATGATCCAGTCGCGGCCGGCGAGACGCTCATCCAGCACGCCGAGCAAGCGCTTCGACTCGTTGACGTAGCGCGTGAGCGGCCGCTTGTCCTCGTATTCGCGGCCGGCGTACTTGTGGAAGAAGCCCACCTGGCCGAACATCGGCCCGATCGCTGCCATCTGGAAGTACAGCCACTGGATCGTCTCCCAGCGCCGCGCCGCATCGGCCGGCAGGAACTGGCCGCTCTTCTCCGCAAGGTATTGCAGGATCGCGCCCGACTCGAACAGGCCCAGCGGCTTGCCGTCCGGACCGTGCGGGTCGATCAGCGCGGGAATCTTGCCGTTCGGATTCAGCGCCACGAATTCCGGCAGGTGGCTCTCGTCGTTGCCGATGTCGACCAGGTGCGCCTCGTAGGGCAACCCGGTTTCCTCCAGCATGATCGACACCTTCACGCCGTTCGGCGTGTTCAGCGAATACAGCTGGATGCGGTCGGGATGCTGCGCGGGCCAACGGCGATTGATCGGGAAGGCGGACAGATCGGACATGGGGAGTCTCAGGGGGACGGACCCGACATCATGGGCATCGCTCCGCCTCGCTTCAATGGTGCGTTCGCGCATCGGCCTTTTGAAGCGTGACCGGCGTCCCCATGACAGCCGGTGCGATCGATCTTCGCCGCGAGGCGTAAGCTAGTCGAGTTGCCCGCATCCCTGCACCGGAGAACCCGCATGACCCAGACCCACGCCTATGGCACTGCCTCCGCCAGCCAGCCGCTCGGCCCGCTCAGCATCGAACGCCGCCAGCCGGGGCCGCACGACGTCAAGATCGACATCCTGTTTTGCGGTGTGTGCCACTCCGACCTGCACACCGCGCGCAACGAATGGCAGAACACGCTCTATCCCTCCGTGCCCGGCCACGAGATCGTGGGCACCGTGGTCGCCGTGGGCGACAAAGTGACCAAGTTCAAGCCGGGCGACACCGTGGGTGTGGGCTGCATGGTGGACAGCTGCCAGCACTGTGCTTCCTGCGCCGACGGCGAGGAGCAGTACTGCGAGAACGGCTTCACCGGCACCTACAACGGCCGCGGCAAGGAGAACACCTGGGGCGGCTACTCCGAGAACGTCGTGGTGGACGAGAAGTTCGTGCTGCATATCGGCCACAAGCCCGAACAGCTCGCCGCCGTGGCGCCGCTGCTGTGCGCCGGCATCACCACGTATTCGCCGTTGCGCCACTGGAACGTCGGCCCCGGCAAGAAGGTAGGCATCGTGGGCCTGGGCGGCCTCGGCCACATGGGCGTGAAGCTGGCCCACGCGATGGGCGCGCACGTGGTGCTGTTCACCACCTCGCCCGGCAAGCAGGAAGACGCCAAACGCCTCGGCGCCGACGAGGTGGTGGTATCGAAGGACCCGGCGCAGATGGCGTCGCACGCCGCCAGCTTCGACTTCATCCTCAGTACCGTGGCCGCCTCGCACAACCTCGATCCGTTCCTTGCCCTGCTCAAGCGCGACGGCACGCTGTGCCTGGTCGGCGCGCCCGAGCATCCGCACCCCTCGCCCACCGTGTTCAACCTGATCCTGAAGCGCCGCCAGCTCGCCGGCTCGCTGATCGGCGGCATCCGCGAAACGCAGGAAATGCTGGATTTCTGCGCCAGGCACGGCATCGTCTCCGACATCGAGATGATCGCGATGAAGGACATCAACACCGCCTACGAACGCATGCTCAAGGGCGACGTGAAGTACCGCTTCGTGATCGACATGGCCACGCTGAAACAGGGCGCGAAGGCTGCCTGAGACTGAACCCACTCCCTTGGGGAGTGACCGGATGCGGCGTGGGCACTACGCCCATGCCGCATCCGCTTCCCACCACCCGATGTCCAACCGATGACCCCGCTGCAGCATTTCATCGCTTCCCATCCGCGCCTGTTCGTGCTCACTGGCGCAGGCTGCAGCACCGCGTCCGGCATCCCCGATTACCGCGACCGCGACGGCCAGTGGAAACGCACGCCGCCGGTCACCTACAGCGCCTTCATGCACGAGCCACCCACCCGCCGCCGCTACTGGGCGCGCAGCATGGTGGGCTGGCGCCGCTTCGGCCAAGCCCAGCCGAACGCCACGCACCACGCACTGGCTGCGCTGGAGCGGCAAGGCAAAGTCGGGCTGCTGGTGACACAGAACGTGGACGGCCTGCACCAGCGTGCCGGCAACACCCGGGTAGTCGACCTGCATGGCCGGCTCGACACCGTGCGCTGCATGGTCTGCGACTGGCGCGGGCCGCGCCACGACTTCCAGCGCGCGCTGGTCGAACGCAATCCGGACTGGGTGAATCTCGACGCCGCCGACGCGCCGGACGGCGACGCCGACCTGGAACATCACGACTTCGCACGTTTCGACGTGCCGCCGTGCCCACACTGCGGCGGCATCGTCAAACCCGACGTGGTGTTCTTCGGCGAAAACGTGCCACGCGAACGCGTCGCCGCCGCCATGGATGCCTGCCGCGAGGCCGACGCGATGCTGGTGGTCGGCTCCTCGCTGATGGTGTACTCCGGCTACCGTTTCGCCCATGCCGCCGCACAAGCCGGCAAGCCCGTCGCCGCGGTCACGCTGGGCCGTACCCGCGCCGATGCGCTGCTCACGCTGAAGGTGGATGCGCCCTGCGAGGAGGCGCTGGCTTTTCTCACCGCGGATACTCCCGCTGTGCAGGTCGCCTGAAAGAAAAGGCCCGGCAGGTTTCCCCGCCGGGCCTTCCGTTTCAGCGATGACGCATCAGCGCCTCACCTGCCGCACGCTCACTTCGCGTCGGCAACTTCGCCGCAATTGATCTTGCTGCAGTCGAAATCGACTTCGACGCCACGTCCCACCGTCACCGGGACGTCGGGGTGTTCGGCGATCGCCTGGCCGTTCTGCTTCAGCGTGACCTTGTAGGTGCCCAGGCCCAGCGAGGGTGCGTAGTAGCGGCCCATGGAATCGACGGTGACCGTGCGCCCGCTGCCATTCGAGGTGCTGCGCACGGTGATGCTGTAACCCGCCGGCGCCTTGCCGAACACCGTGCCGGTGGTGGCCTGTGCGCTGGCCGTGGAAATCCCGGCCAGTGCGAACACAGCAGCGGCGCCAGCCAGCATCAAGCCCCGGCCAAGGCGACGCGAGGCGGGGCGGAACGAGGAAATGCTGTTCATGAGTGCTTGGTATCCATTCAAGTCAGTGGGGGAACACGGGCACGCCAGGGGTTTGGCGATACGCCCGTGGTAGTTGCGGACGGTGGCGTTCCGAAACCGGCAGATCGCCGGACGGTTTCGATACGCACCGTCCACCGCCGCCCGGTGGGCAAACCACCGGACGACGGCGTACAGACCCTTGCCCGGCATGCCGGCCTTCGTAGGCAAGAAGTCATGTTTGCTTTGCGGCACAGCAGCGATGGCGGCATCGAGAGAGCGCCCGGCCGGAGCCGGGCGGCGCGTGCGAAGCGGCTGGAGCCGACGCAGCATCATCTCGATGCGCTTAGGCGACCAGCATGCCGCCGACGGTCGCCACGCAGATCAGCAGGCAGACACTGAACAGGCTCTGCAGCATCAGGGTTTCGAATTTCATGATGGTTCTCCTTGAGCGGGGGAATGAAGCTTTCGAGATAGATATGGCAAGCACCGTGCCAACGCCTGCCATGCCCCGAAACCCGCATTCCCAAGCCATTTCCACATCGACCGGCAAATGCGGACATCCGTCCGCGGACACTTCCTCCGGACAACGGACGCATGGCATCGCGTCCGGCGACGCGACCGCGATGCCATGCGTCGACCATGGGCCGGTCAATATCGGGCCTCCTGTCGATCCGATTCGCATTCGTTCGTCGTCTTGTAGAAGGCGACCGCATCGGCCGCCGTGTCCGCCGAGGAAACAGCCATGTCCTACATCGATGGTTTCGTGATCGCCGTCCCCAACGCCAACCGCAAGCAGTTCATTGCGCACGCCAAGACATTCGACGCCATATTCATCGAGTTCGGCGCCACGCGCGTTGTGGAGTGCTGGGGCGACGACGTGCCCGACGGCAAGCTCACCGACTTCCGCCGCGCCGTGCAGGCGAAACCGGACGAGTCCGTGGTGTTCTCGTGGATCGAATGGCCCGACAAGGCCACCCGCGACGCCGGCATGGCGAAATGCATGAACGATCCGCGCATGGCGCCCGGCGCCGACATGCCTTTCGACGGCAAGCGCATGATCTTCGGTGGCTTCGCGCCGGTGCTCAGCCTGCCGGGCTGAACGGTCAATCCAGCGGCCAGGGCAACTGGCCGCTCAACTGATCGGCAGCGTCGGCCGCGGGCGCATCCGGTCTGGTCGCGGGCAGGTTGCCGGCATGCTGCCCGCGTCGCCACCACGGCTGCACTTCCCGACGCTCCACGGGCTCTGCCGGTTCGCCCAATCGCGGCAGCAGCAGCGCGGTGTCGTTGGGATCGGCCAGCGCAAGCAGATCTTCGACCGGCTCGTCCCAGGCATGCGTGGCCAGCGCGAACGTCCCCCAATGCACCGGCATCAGCACGCCGCCGCCAAGCAGGCGGTGCGCCGCCAGCGCATTGGCAGGCCCCAGGTGGATGTCGCCCCAGGAGGGGTGGAACGCGCCGACTTCGAGCATCACCAGGTCAAACGGGCCGAGCCGGTCGCGGATGGATTCGTATTCGGTGGTGAGTCCGGTGTCGCCGCTGAAAAACACGCGGTGGCGATCGCCGGCCATGACCATCGATGACCACAAGGTCTGGTTGCGGTCCTTCAGGCCGCGACCGGAGAAATGCTGCGACGGCGCGGCGGTGATGGTAAGGCCGGTGCCAGGCACGCGATGGCTTTGCCACCACACCAGCTCGGTGATGCGCGAAGGCGCGATGCCCCAGTTTTCGAGGTGGGCGCCAACGCCCAGCGAAGTGACGAACGGCACCTTCGACTTCGCCAGCGCGCGGATCGTCGGGTAGTCCAGGTGGTCGTAGTGGTCGTGCGAAATGACCACGGCATCGATCTCGGGCAGGTCGCGCAATCCGACCGGCACCGGCTGGAAACGCTTCGGCCCGAGCAGGGTGAACGGCGAAGCGCGCTGCCCCCACACGGGATCGGTGAGGACCCGCCAGCCGTCGATCTCCAACAGCACCGTGGAGTGGCCCAGCCAGGTGGCACGCAGCCCGCTCGCAGGTTTCCGCAACCACACGCCGCGCGGATCATCCGCAGGCAACGGCTCCGGCGGCGTGCGCCCGTCGTCGCCGCACAGGAACTCGCGCAGCGTCGGCCGCGGGGCCAGCGGATCGCGCAAGCCGGGCAGTACCGGATGGATGTTGCGCAACCGTTCGCCGTCCCACAACGGCAGGTCGCGCAGCCGCTCCAGCCGCTCGCCCTGCGGTGGTTTGCCGAAGGATTTCATGTTCCGCTCTCCATCATCGCCAACCAGCTCCCGCGAACCATGGGGGCGCGATGCGCCAGGCCCAAGGTAGCCGTCGCCAGGCACCGGGGGGACGGGTTCGGCGTCGACTTTTTGCGAACTCGACGGGCTCACGGACAGGGTTCAGGCATGGAACCCGGCCGCCCGCCCCGGCCGGCCATCGCACGCCGATGCGTTATCGATTACATCACTGCCGGCTAACAGCCGCCGGCGCAGATTCACCACACTGGCCGTGGCAATCGGACAAGGTTCTGACCATGAAACCCGAATCGCACATCCCATCGCCGTTGCACTTCCGGGCGTGGGTCGATTACTTCGCGCACCTCATGCATCCATCGTCGGCGGCTGCCGCGAACCGGGTTCCGCCGCCGTTGACGAGACGGCAGCAATTGCTGGAGGCGCAGGAACTGAAGCGGCGCGTGCAGCGGGAGCATATGCTCGAGCTTCTTCGTGAGGTGAAGGATCGGCATAGACCCCACGTTTGAGACACCCGCGTCCACCGGTTGAAAAGGCCCGCAACGACGCGGGCCTTTGCTTTTATCGACGTGGCGACCGTGCCGCAGGCATCGCGTCGTCAAGCCAGCGCCAGTGCGCGCCGCCGCCGGGCGCGTTTCCAGCGGCGCACCAACCAGACAACCAGCGCGATCGCCAGGACGAGTATCACGAGCGCTGCCACGCCCAGCGCCATCATTTCGTGCGGCTGGTGGATGATGGTGAAGCCGTCGTGCTCGGCGTAGAGGCCGTTGAATCCATCCAGGATGGCGGGAAGGCGCAGCAAGTCCGCCTTGCTCATCGGCAGCGCGCGTTCGCCCGGGTGATAGGTGGAACCAAACGGGAAGGTGTTGCCGGCGCGGTCCATCTCGACATGGCCGCCCAGCACCTGGCTGACCGGACGGTTCGCGACGAAATCCACCACGCGCTTCGCGCTGGCCTGATCCTCGGCGGTATCGTCGATCAACAGCCGGCCCGGCAGGAAAAAGTCCCCGGAAAAGAACAGCCCGGTCGTGCGGTCGTAGAACGCGATGTGCGACGGGTAATGGCCAGGCACCGGCAGCACGTCGATGATCCGGCCGCCGAGATCGACCTGGGCAAGGCCGTTGGGCCAATCGGCGAAATGGAAATAAGACCGCACGTGATCGAGGTCGGCGTACACCACCGTGGCGCCAGGCAGGTGCTCGAACTGCGGATCGCCGGCGCGGTGGTCCAGGTGCCCATGCGTGTGGACCACAATCAGCGGCATCTTCGATGCCCCTTCGCCCGGCAGCAGCCGCATGACCGTCTGCGCCAACGGCATCCGTTTCGGATCGGCCACGTCGCCGGTGTCGATCAACAGCGCCTTGCTGGAACCCACCAGCAAGTACATGAAGGGCGCCTCGAAGGTGGCGCACAGGTTCTCGCGCAGGATGTAGGTGTGGTCGTTGTACGCATGCACCTCAAGGGGCGGGTGCGGCTTCACGGCACAGTCCTCCGCACCTTCATCCCAGTGCATGGCCACGGAGCCGGGTACGAGCTGCGACCGCGCGGACGGAGCCATCGTCAACAAGCCAACGGCGAGCAAGCCAGCAAACAGAAATCTCATCGGGGGCGCCTGTGCAGGGAGAAGCAGCGGGAGGCCACCGAAGCGCGGCCATGCGGCTTGCCCTGTGATGCCTCGACCTCGCGGAGGGTTTAACGCGCACGGCTAAAACATTCCCGGACCGCAAGAACATGGATTCGCCAGCGCAAAAACAAACCCGGATGCGCTTGTCGCCGTATCCGCGCGATCCATGTGACCATGCCGGGATTCCGTCCACCCACCGAAGAGGCAAGCCATGAAACCCACCGGCCAGCGTTTCCTGACGATCTATGCCGGCGTGCTGACGGCGGTATTCGCTGCCACGATGCTGAGCGGCTTCGCGCGGGCGCCCAGGAAGCTCTCGCTCGACGAGCTGGACGTGCAACGCATCAATGTGCGCGAACCGGACGGCACGCTGCGCCTGGTGATCTCGGATACCGCCACCGCGCCGGGCATCATCATCAAGGGCAAGGAATATCCGCACCCCGACCGCAAGGCCGCCGGCATGATCTTCTACAACGACGAAGGCACCGAGAACGGCGGGCTGATCTTCGGCGGCGAGAAGGACAAGGACGGCACCAAGGAGTCGCACGGCCACCTATCCTTCGACGCCTACGAGCAGGACCAGACCATGGCGATCGATTCCCACCAGGAAAAAGACGGCCGCTACACCAAGCTGCAGTTCAACGACTACCCGGACTATTCGATCCTGGAGGAAATCCAGCTCATGGCCGCCATCAAGAACCTGCCGGCGGACCAGCAGCAAGCCAGGCTGAAGGCTTTCTTCGCCGAGCACGGCAGCCCGACCCGGCGCATGGTGCTAGGCCGCAATACCGATGGCAGCGTGCAGCTCGCGATGGACGACTTGCAAGGCCGCCCGCGCATCGTGATGAAGGTCGCCAAGGACGGCTCGCCCTCGCTGCAGATGCTGGACGCCGACGGCAAGGTGACCGGCGAGCTGGTACCCAGGCACTGATCCATCGCATCGCCCCGGCAGCCGGCGCAACCGGCCCGGGGCGTCTTGCCTGGCGAACCTTCCCTCTCCCGGTTTGCCGTTGACGGGATCCCCTGCACGGCGGGAAAACACGCGGCCATGGCACCATGTCGATTCGCGTGCCCCTCCTTCGTCGAAGTAGATGAAGGGCCTCCTCGCCGCCCTGAACCAGGAGAACCGGAATGAGCAGCAAGAACACGATCTGCCTTTGGTACGACGGCACCGCGCTGGATGCCGCGACCTTCTACGCCAAGACCTTCCCGGACAGTGCGGTGGGCGCCGTCTATCGCGCGCCAGGCGACTATCCCGCGGGCAAGCAGGGCAACGTACTGACGGTGGAGTTCACGGTCATGGGCATCCCGTGCCTGGGCCTGAACGGCGGCCCCGGGCTCCCGCACACCGACGCATTCTCGTTCCAGGTAGCCACCGACGACCAGGCCGAAACCGATCGCTTGTGGAACGCGATCATCGACCACGGCGGCCAGCCCAACGCCTGCGGATGGTGCAAGGACAAGTGGGGCCTGTCGTGGCAGATCACCCCGCGCGCCCTGGTCGCCGCGATCGCCGACCCCGATCCCGCCGCCGCCAAGCGCGCGTTCGAGGCCATGATGACGATGACGAAGATCGACATCGCCGCCATCGAGGCCGCGCGCCGCGGCTGACGATGGCCGCGTCCAGCCGCCAGGCGTGGCGGCAAGACGCGCGACCCGAAATGTGCCCTGTCCCGCGATGTCGATTTCGACGGGCGCTATTCGTTGTGACCATGCACACCCCGACGTGACCACCGATCCGGCTGGCACGATCCTTCGGTTTCACGCCAGCCTTCATCCCCCAAGGAGCAACACGCCATGCGGTACATGATGTTCATCAAGCACCCCACCGACTACGACCACAGCAATGTCCCGCCCGCCCTGTTCGAAGCGATGGGCGGATTCATCGCGGAATACGCGCAAAAGGGCATGTTCATCGACGGCGCGGGGCTGAAACCGCTCGCGAAGGGAACGCGTGTCCGCCTCACCGGTGGCAAGGTGATCGTGTCTGACGGACCGTTCGCCGAAGCGAAGGAGGTCGTGGGCGGGTATTCCCTGATCGAAGCCCCCACGCACGCGGACGCCGTCGCGCTGGCGACGAAGTTCATGGAGCTGCACCGCACCCACTGGCCCGAGTTCGAGGGCGAGTCCGAGGTGCGTCCGCTGGAGGAATAAGGCAGCAAGGTGCCAGCGTCGACCCGGACAGCCTTCCGAGTCGGCCCTGGCACTCCCCTCTTTTCCCGCCAATCAGAGCCGCAGGAATCTCCCATGACCCCCACCATCACCGCCTTTGAAAGCTCACCCGACCGCGGCCAGGGACTCGCCCGCGACATGCGCGTGCGCTGGGCGCTCGAAGAAGCGGGCCAGCCTTACAATGTCCGCCTGGTTTCGTTCAAGGCCATGAAGGAACCCGCGCATCGCGCGCTGCACCCGTTCGGGCAGATTCCCACCTACGAGGAAGGCGATCTCGCCCTGTTCGAGTCAGGCGCCATCGTGTTCCACATCGCGCAGCACCGTGCAGGCCTGCTGCCGGACGAAGCGAACGCCCGCGCACGCGCGATCACCTGGATGTTCGCCGCGCTCAACACGGTCGAGCCGCCCATCATCGAGTTGCAAACCGCCAAGTTCCAGGAGGGCGACAAGCCCTGGAACGCGGAACGCATGCCGCTCATCAAGGATCGCATCCGCGCCCGGCTGGACGACCTTTCCGTTCGCCTGGGCGATGCCGACTGGCTCGACGGCGCGTTCAGCGCGGGCGACCTCGTGATGGTGCACGCGCTGCTGCGGCTGAAGCCCTCCGGTATGTTGGCCGAGTACCCGAACCTCGCCGCCTACGTTGCCCGCGGCGAAGCGCGGCCTGCATACAAACGCGCCTTCGCCGCCCAGCTGGCGGTGTTCACCGGTCAGGCACAAGCCGGCTGACGAAGGGACGCGCCAAGAACCCACGCGGAACGCTCGGCCAGCCTTCCAAGATGGGTATCTGGCACCTTCTCGCGCATCGTCTCCGGCGCAGCCGCGGTCACTTTCAACCATCCGGGGGTCCGCTATGGGTCAGAAGCGGACCTCTCATCCACGGGAATGCTCTGGTGCTTGGGAGGGCGTAAGGGGACGGGGCAAGGTAACCCGGCTATTTCGGATGGTTGCCGAGACCGGGGCGAGCCGCGGTCTCGGCAGGATGAATCAGGGTGATACGCTGAAGCTGACCGGGCCGTTCAACACACTGTAGCCATCGTTATAGAGATACCAGGCGGTGTAGTTGCCCGGAGATAGCGCGGACGTGTCGAAGGCGACGTTGCCGTTGGCGGTGGGCACGTATTGCCAAATGATCGAACCCTGTGCGCCCGGCGTATTCCCCGCGCTGTAGATCCCGACCCAATTGGACGTGCTTTGCTTTGCGCCAGTGGTCGCGTAGTCGAACACGATATTGGCGCCCTGCGGCACCGTCGGCGTGGCCGTTGACAGAACCGGTGCCGACGGAGGCGGTGTGGCCGGTGCGAAGGCGTCGTTGATCGGCGTCGCGAACGTGTCGTTGGCCGTCAGCGGGGCCAGTCCCAGTGCCTGCTCGATCGTACGTCCCACATTGAAGTGGTTGTAGCTGACCGAGCTGCCGTAGCCAGGCCGCACCGCACCCGCTGAATCCACCAGTATGGTTGCGATGTGATTACCGGAGCTGTTGAGCTTGGAGGCGGATTCGTCCCAGGTCAGGATCAGCAGCGAGCGCTGGCCGGTCCAGGCAGGGGAGTTGAAAATCGGTTGCAGCGTCTGTTTCAGCCAACCGTCCTGCACCTGCAGGCTTGCCGACGAGCCGTTACCCGAGGCTTCGCCGTCGTAATAATCATCCGCTGCGAGCCAGGCGAAATTCGGTGTGGTTGCGGCCGTTTGCAGATCGCTGTCGAGCTGGCTTAGATCCACCAGATGCAACTGGCAGCGGGTCAGATTGTTGCTGATATTGGTGAAATTGATGAACGGCGCGTCGTCGGGCCCGTAGTACGAATCGTAGTTCTTGTTGGTATTGCACGGCGTGCCCATGCCCTGCTCGTAGGCCTTCCAGGTTTTGCCAACGGCTTCGAGGCGATCGCCAAGATGCGGCGAGTTGACGTGAATGTTCGGGTAGTAGATCGCGCCCTGGACGAAATTGTCGCCACCGGCGACAGCAAGGTAATTCTCGTCGCTGGGGTGGTACGTCCCGCTCGAATTCATCAGCAAGGTGCCGCGATTGGCCAGGCTGTTGATAAAGGGTGCGTCAGCGGTGTCGCCAATGACCTGGTTGTACGTGGTGTTCTCCATCATGACGATGAAGACGTGGTCGTACGCTTGCACAGTCGACGACGGGGGGATCAAGGTGGGCGTCGGCACCGGCGTGGAAAGCGTGAGCGACACATTGTCGGCGTAGCCGATGTTGTAAGAGGCGCCGGTATCCACGAAACGCAACAACACGGAGATGGCGCGCGTGCCAACGGGCACCGTATTGGTGATGGCGCGGGCAAGGAAGGCGTTGCTCAAGCCACGGTCCGTTGCCGTCACCGTGGGGACTGCTGCAGCTGAGCCGATCGGTTGGCCGTGGGCATCGAGAAAAGTTGCACTCAGTTCGGTATGCGCACTGTAAACGCCATAGCCGCCCAACCACCCGGATAGGGTATAGGTGACGGTGCCCGTATCGATGGCAGCGCCAGCTGTCGACACATCCACGCGTTGCTGCAGCGCCGAGTCGCCATAAGGGCCGTCGGCGATGAAAGCCTTGCCCTGAGCCGATGCATCCGGCGTGGAGAAGCTGGCGATGGAATAACACACCACACTTGGATTGCCGCGAAGGACCGTCCAGCCTGGCACCGTGGTAACGGCGTTCCAGTCCGTCGAGCAAGCGGCGGCTTCGCCATCGCCGCCCACAATAAGATTCGGGCTGGTGCCGTTGGTCGCCAGCGCGGCATCAAATGGGGCCATCGCCATGACCAGCAGTGCGGCGAGCGCCGCTTTAGACATCACCTTCATAGATGCATGATCTTTCAGCGCCCGCTATTGGGCGGCCCATCCTCTGCGCCGCAGATGACAATGGTGCTTGTGTGGGTGGCGCAACATCATGCGTTTGTGATGTGGGTTTCAATCGGCCTCATCGTCCGCGAGATCCCGCCTTGCTTCGGCGCACTTCGTGCTCATGAGCCCCTCCGTTACACGGCAAGCTACCGCCCAATCACAAGGTCAGCTATGGGTCGCAAGCGGACATTACGCTGTCGATGGAGCATCCCGGTCCGGAGCCCTACCGCAAGGCTCCCTCGCGCCCGATCTGCCGCTCCCCGTCGTACCGCCCTCCCTTTGTTCGAAAGCTGCGCCATCGGCCTATTGCCTTACTTTATCAATTCCAGAATAATCGAATTATGAAGCTACCCAACGCGTTGGCTGCACTCAATGCCCTTAGCCATGAGACACGGCTGACCGCGTTTCGCTGCCTGGTCAAAGCCGGCCCCGCGGGCATGTCCGTTGGTGAATTGCGGGACGAGCTTGATGTCCCTCCCGCCACGCTGACCGCACATCTCAATGTGTTGCGCACGGCTTCCATGGTGCAGGACCAGCGCGAGGGGCGGGTCATTCGGGTGACGGCCAATTTCGATCAGATGAATGCGTTGCTGAACTACCTCACCGAGAACTGTTGCGCCGGTGCGGGCGACTGCGCCCCCGCTTCAGTCCGTAAGTGCTGAGGCTTCCGAAAAGCGAGCGAACGGCTTATTACCTTCCCCAACCTGCGATGGCAACCATGAAGCGCGTTCTATTCGTCTGTGTCGAAAACTCCAATCGCAGCCAGATGGCCGAGGCGTTCGCACACATCTACGGCGGCAATGAAGTCGAAGCGTTCAGCGCAGGATCGAAGCCATCTGGCGTCATCAATCCCAAGGCCATCCGGTTCATGCGCGAACTCGACTACGACCTGACCGCGCACGCCTCCAAGTCGCTGGATGACATCACCGGCGATTTCGATGCCGTCATTACGATGGGCTGCGGCGACAACTGTCCCTGGGTGCCCGCCAAACGACGTGAGGACTGGGGCCTGCCCGATCCCAAGCACATGGACGACGAGGGCTACCGCGCCGTGCGCGACGATATCGCGTCCCGCGTGAGGCAGCTGCTGGCGGAACTGTGATGGACCTTTCGCGCAAGCTGCTCGCTGAGTTCCTGGGTACGGCCCTGCTGCTGGCAACGGTCGTGGGGTCGGGCGTGATGGGCGTCGAGCTCGCCAACGGGAATAACGCCATCGCCTTGTTGGCGAACGCAGGAGCCACCGCCGGCGTGCTTTACGTGCTTATCGCGCTGTTTGGCCCCATTTCCGGCGCGCACTTCAATCCGGCCGTCACGCTGGTGATGCACCTGCGCGGCGAGATCGGCCGCCGCGATGCCATGGCTTATGTGCTGGTGCAGACCATTGCCGCCATATCGGGTGTATTGCTGGCGCACGCGATGTTCGATCTGCCGCTCATTGAACACAGCTCCCATGTACGGACGGGAGCCGCCCAATGGATCAGCGAGGGCGTTGCAACGTTCGGGTTGTTGCTCACCATCCTCCTCGGCGTTCGACACCGGCCATCGGCCATTCCCGCACTGGTGGCCAGCTACATCTTTGCCGCGTACTGGTTCACGGCGAGTACCTCTTTTGCCAATCCGGCAGTCACGCTTGCACGCTCGCTGACCCAATCCTTCGCGGGCATCCGTCCTGACGACGTGGCCGGCTTCGTTGCAGCCCAGGTCGCGGGAGCATTGCTTGCATTCGCGACGGGAAACCTGCTGATACCGCGGGCGACTGGCGCACGGGTGGCGGACAGCGACCCCGGCAATGAGTCCATCTGAGTGAACCTGGATCGCGCGCACCACTCAAAGTGCATCGAGAACGCGCCTTGAAGCATCCCGTGGACACCATGACGATGGATTCACCGAATCCCCCAGCCAACGCATGCGACGCCGCGTGCAAACACCCGCGTGCGATTGAAATGCTCAACCGCGACTGCCACTGCGTAGCCATTTCACCGGAGGCCATGCATGCAGCGTTGGTTTCGGCGGTCGGTGCGCACGGACTACCCGGCGCCCTTGTCGACACACATCCGCACTTGTTTGCGGCGCTAGCCGCCTATGTGTCGCGAGAGCACCTCGCGGCGATCAACGACGTAGTCTCCGCCGTGCACGAGGTAACGGCGATCGCTGATTATCAAGCGGCGGCACTCGCCTGGGCACCGGAGATTGCGCAGTTCGACCCCGGCTCGCCGGGCGGGATGCTCGGGCTGGATTTCCACATCAGTCCCAGCGGCCCCCAGCTCATTGAGATAAACACCAACCCCGGCGGCGTCCTGCTCAATACGCTTGCCGGTCAGGCCGTGGACGTATGCTTACCGGATGCCATTGGCGCCCCAGTGGACGCAGGGGAAGCCGAGCGCCAGGTTCCGAGTGTCATGCGACAGGAGTGGGCGCGTCAGCGCGGCAGCCAGCCACTCGAATCGATCGCGATTGTCGACACGACGCCTGAGGGTCAGTACCTCTATCCCGAATTCCTGCTGTTTCGCGAGCTGCTCCGTCGTGCTGGCATCGACGCGACGATCTGCGACCCCGCCGATCTGGTGCGTCGACATGGCCGCCTTTACGTTGGCGGAAAAGTCGTGGACATGATCTACAACCGTCTGACTGATTTTTCGTTAGCGACACCGGCGCACGAAACGATACGGATGGCCTATTTGCGCCGCGAGGTGGTCGTAACGCCTCACCCGCGTGCGCATGCGCTATACGCCGACAAGCGAAACCTCGCCTTGCTCGGTGATCGGGAATTCCTGTGTCGTGTCGGGGCATCAGCGCACGCCACCCAGGCACTCACGGCAGCGGTGCCCCAGACCATCCTTGTGACGCCCGAGAACCGCGACCAGCTCTGGCAGCGGCGGCGCGAACTGTTCTTCAAGCCGGCCTCGGGCTTTGGCAGCAAAGCCAGTTATCGCGGCGACAAGCTGACAAGACGCGTGTGGAGCGACATCGGCGGGAGTGCATACATCGCCCAGGCACTGGTTCCCCCAAGTGAACGACATACCAGGGGTGATGGCGGGCCGTTGAAGATGGATATCCGGTGTTACGCGTACCTGGGGCGACCTTTGCTGTATGCGGCTCGGCTGTACCAGGGCCAGACGACCAATTTCAGAACGCCTGGCGGAGGCTTCGCCCCGGTTCTTACGTCCCTCCAATAAGACGTAACGCTGCAAGGGAAGCATTGCGCAAACCGGTACCGTGCGCGACCGTAATGTCCGCTATGGGTCGGAAGCGGACGTTCTGACTTTCGCCGGATAAGCTGCCTAACGGCTTATCGCGCTCGCGGGCAGATCCATTTCGAAAGATGAGTAGAACGGACTTTTCGGTGGCGAGAACAACTTGGCCTTCGCGGCCATGCCCTGGAAGCAACCAGCCATCTTCGAATCATCGCTTCGCCAGGTCTTCAATACCTTTCCTGCCGAGTCCAGCTCAACTACGACGACAAAGGAAAACGGTTTCGGCCCGTTAGCCCCCAAACAGGACGACATCGCAGCCTGGACCACCGGGGCCTGAGATCGAGCCAACGCCTGTTGTTGCTCCGCCGATAGCGAACCTTCGTCGCGATCAGCCCATGTCTTGGCGTCGGCAAATGTCACATCGGCAGCAAAGGCAGCAGGTGCTGTGATTAGCAAAAGCAGAAGGCAAATCCTGACCATATTTTCCCCATGGATTCGGCCCAGACCAGGCCTGAGTTGAGCATTGCTGTTACGTCCGCTTCGGGTCGAAAGCGGACATTAAGATCTTAGTTTCCGATCTCCACTGCCCCGATACCGACTCAGGCGGGCCCGGGATAAATGTCGAACGATAGAGCAAGGCCGATTGCGGCCAGCGTCGCGACCGTTTGAGGCGGCAGCTCAAAGCCGAAATTTCGGTCACCGTATAGACCGATGAAGAGCTCAGCACGGCCACCGCTTGCCCGCAGCGTAGAAATAAACTCCGCGCGCGGCGATAAGTCACGAGCCAGAAAGGCCAGCCGATCCTCCAAGCCCCAAATTTCGGAAGCCCCCTCTTCAGTGGGGACAAGCACCGAATACCAATAGGTCTCTTTGTACGTACCTTCCAGCGGCGTGCCTTTTGGTG
The DNA here is from genome assembly GCF_044904705.1 of Dyella agri. Taxonomy (NCBI): domain Bacteria; kingdom Pseudomonadati; phylum Pseudomonadota; class Gammaproteobacteria; order Lysobacterales; family Rhodanobacteraceae; genus Dyella; species Dyella agri. The sequence goes on along the minus strand of NZ_JADIKL010000005.1, from coordinate 10,018 downwards.
TGCTTCTGGCATCGCCAGCCCGGCAGGTTCGCTTTGGAACCTTGTCGAGTCCTCGGGTGATCGCTTCTGGGTCCATTGACGGATGCCATGCTCGTAGGCTTATCGTGTATGAGTAAGGATGCATTCGCACCTTTGTTCCATTCGCATAATGAATCCGGTGACTGCTACCGACTTTGAACTGTCCGCTTTGGGTCGGAAGCGGACCTCCAATTAGGCCTACTTCCTCAGGAATATGAACCAGCCGTCATACATCTCCCCTCTCCGTTGCCGTCCGTCAGTGCTCTTTCGTCAACGTGTCTTCGCGGTCGTACAGCAGCGATTGAAGCTTACCTGTACCCGCCTCACGGACGACACCGAGTTCTTCGCCCGTCTCCGGATCGATAAACGCGTCCGGTCCGATCGCGATCAGATGATTGACCTTGCCGTTGCTCTGATTTTCCAGTGCGAGCTCGCCATCACTAGCAAAGGTCATACGGAATGAGACCTCCTCCTGCTCGTCCTTGTAGCGATAACTGCCCGTCAGTTCGGATAGCTTGTCGCGTTCGACCTTGATGCGAGTCACAGTGCGCGGGGGAAACAAACCCAGCTCATACTTGTTCGAAATCGAACGGATCAATTCGTTGCGCACCACACGGCCATTCTCGGCATTGGCCATCGCCACCAGACCGAGCTTGCGTTTCGGGAAGAAAAACCACTCGCTCTTGAAGCCGGCATTGCTACCGCCATGGCCGTAACGCGCATCCGCGCCGCTGCCCTGCAGCTCAAGACCCAGGCCGTACTCGTCGCCGCCACCGGCAACCCCGCTGGGCACAATCATCTGCCGGGCCAGGGACTGCGGCAGCAGCGCGCCCTTGGCGCCATCGATCGCGCCCTGCAGGGCCAGCGAGAACTTCGCCAGATCCGAAGGCGTGCTCCACAACCCCGCAGGACCAAGCTCCGGATAGACGTGCCAGCCACCGGGATAAGGCTTGCCTCTGAAGTCATGCGCCAGACTGACATCACCCTGCGGCCGGGCATCGAACGTGCTGTCATCCATCCGCAAGGGCTCAAGCACGCGCTTGCGCATGTACTCGGCGAATGGCAGGCCAGACTGGTCCTCGATCAGCTTCTGCAGCACCACATAACCACCTCCCGAGTACGAGTACCGCGTTCCCGGGACCGCCTCCACCTTCAGGGCCGGACTGTTGCCCTTGCCATCCAGCACACCCGCTGCATCGGGAATCTTGGCCGAGGCCTCGTAGCCGGAGAATCCATCGACATTGAGGCCAGCGACGTGGCTCAAAAGGCGCCGGATGGTCACTTTCTCGCTGTGCGTCAAAGGGCTGTCAGGGACCTTCCAGGTCTTGAGGTAAACGTTCACATCCCGATCCAGGTCGAGATGGTTGGCGTTGACCAACAGCAACACGCCGAATGCCGTCACCGGCTTGCTGATCGATGCCGCCTGGAAGCGGGTATGCACATCCACCGATCGCCCGGCGCCGGCCATGCCGTAGCCTTGCGCCCAGATCACCTGGCCATCGCGAAACAACGCAACGCTCAGGCCCGGCGTCGCCGTCTGCTTCATCCGTTCATGCAATTCGCGGGGAACTTGTGTCTGACCGGCCACGATGACACGCGGCACCAGCCCGTGTTCGATCTCTGCCACATCCTGCCGGGACAAGGTCTCCGCGGCGCAGGGCCCAGCGGCGAGTGCCAGCGCGATCAGCAACACGCCACCTGCCATACGCCACTTCGACACAGGGGTAGTGTCGCCAGCTTTGCTTTTCGATCGCCGAGGCGGCGTCTCGTGATCGTTGCTGTTTCGGACCGCCGGACCAGGAAACGTGGCGAGCTGCGCAAGCTTCATGAACTACCTCGTCGTGGAAGGCATTCGGAGCGCGGTGCAGAGATGGTTTGTTCATCCACCCTAGCCTATTTCTTAGGTCCGCTCTGGGTCGGCAGCGGACCCGCCCAGCATATAGCCATAAATGCCCCTAGCGCCCATGTTCAGAACCCGCGGGACGTTCAGCACATGCCGGAATCGATGTTCAACCTGACCGGAATCCGCACCTTCGGCTGATGCGGGAAATGTGGGCATGTCGCGGCACATTACTCGCGCGCACCGATGACCACAGTCACCTACCCCGCCCCGCAGCATCCACGTACGCGCCCTAAAGCAAACCCGACCCGTCTGGCCCGGCTTCAACCGATCGCCCGGAACGGCTAGCCATGCCGGCCGTTCCGGGTCGCCGCATCAGTCCAGCTCGTGCAGGCGTTTGTTCAGTGCCTCGCGCTTGCCGGGGTCTTTCTCGGTCGCCAGGAATGCGCTCAGCAACCGCTGCTGTGCCGTCGCAAGCGCCTTGTCCGCCGGCACGGCGATATCGGGGATCACGCCGGTACCTTCCCAGTCGGTATGGGTGATCGGGCTGATGGAGCGGCCGAACGGAATGAACACGGCAAAGTGCTCGCTCAGCGTGTGGGGCATGCCGGGATGTGCCCCGCCACCGGTGGTCTCGCCGACCAGCGTTGCCCGCTTGAGGTTCTTCAACGCATAGCTGAAGTCCTCGCCCCCGGAAAACGTCTTGCTGCTGGTCAGCAGGTAGATCTCGCGGGTACCGCCATAGCGCGGACCGTCGAGCCTGACCTGTGTCCACATTTCGTGGGTGCGGTCATCAATGCGCGAATAGATGTCGTTGAGGCGCGTCCGCTTGTCGAACAGGTAGCTGGCGAGCAAGGCCACGGCGTCGGGGTCGCCACCGTCGTTCTTGCGCAAGTCGATGATCAAGGCACGGGTGTCGCCCAGCAAGGTCATCATGGCGGCGTATCGGCTGCGCACCTGCTCGGCCGGCAAGAACGCGTGCAGGTCGACGTAGCCGATGTTGAAAGGCAGGCGCCCTACCGTCTCGATACCGAAGTTGAGGCGCCGCCCGATACTCAGCATCTCGGCTTTTTCCTCGGCCGACGGTTCGTCGCTCGTGCGTTCCGGTGGCAGCGCATCGGCGCTGTATTCGACGGCCAGATGGCGGTCCTGGCTGACGGCCTGCAGGTCTGCGGTCAACCGCTTCGCGAACTGATCCGCACTCGACACGGCATCGTAAGCGCCCTGTTGCTGCTTCGCGCGCAACGCCGCGGCATATTGCTTCGCCTTGTCGGGGAACACGTAATAGCGCTCCAGATCGGCGGCGAGCATGCCGACGACCTGCTGGCGCATGGCGCTGTCGACGACCATGTCGGGCTGCGCAGGCGGGCCCGGCAGCGATTGGGCGCTCACCACGGAAAGTGCGCCACACAAGCATGCAGCACATGCCATGTGCGACAGGAACGAGATCTTTTTCATTCGATGCCCCTTGTCTATCTACTAATTGATTAGTACTTTTGGTCAAAAAAACACGGGGACGTTCACTCGTGGCGCACCACGTCGATCGTGTTGCCGCGTTCCGGCACAACGTCCAGCTGCGAGTACCGCCACTGCCCGGCGATGCGCCGGCCCTTCGCCTGCAACGTCGCGATGCCATGCGGCCCACTGAGCGCGATCGAGCAGGTGAAGGCATCGCTTTCGAGCGAACACTGGCGGGGGACAGAACCGATCGGCGCCCCCAACATCCCGCTCACGCGTACGTCCTGTTGCACCAGCGCCATGGCCGCGGTGTACGCCTGCGTGTCCTCGATCCGCGGCGGAAGCGGCGGCGGCGGCGGTGCGGGCGGCACGGCTACCACGGGAGGCGTTGGCGGCTTAGGTGGCGACGGCGGATGCATCGCGACCTCTATCCAGCGGCGCACCTGCGCATCGATAGGCGTCGGACGACCGTCGACGGTATACAACTCGTGCGAGGGGCCGCCGAAATTCGTCCATTGCTGGTACTCGCTGCGGTGCCCATCGAGGGTGCCGACGATGCGGGTCGCATGGCCGACCATATCCCACCAATGCGGCGTGGCTGGCGTGGCGGTTTCAGCAGCGGCGGAAGGACGCTCCGTCTGCGCGGCAAACAGCGCCCCGGAACAAGCAATGGTCAACAGCGCCAACGCTACGCCTAGGCGCGGCCGGTGCGGTGGTGAATCGGGAAGCAACAAACGCTTGATGCGTTGCATGAGCACTCCTCCTTTGGCGGACAAAGCAAACATGGGCACGGGGACGCGCAACCGCTCGAGGTTGCTGAGCGCTTCGGCAAGCACGAGGGCGTCCCCGCACGCGGCCACCGCGAGATCGTCACAAGCGTTCTCGCGCTCCCGCCGGATGCGGCGGCTCAGCCACCACATGCCCGGGTGATAGAACAGCAAAGCCTCGACCACGCACTGCACGCCGTTCCAGATCCAGTCCAGGCGCCGGATGTGCGCCAGCTCGTGCGCGATCAGCGCTTCGATCTGGTCCGGCGACAGCTGCGTCAGCATCGACACGGGCAACCAGACCACCGGCCGCCACGCATAGGCGGAACACGGCAGGCCCGCATCGCGCAGCAGCCGGATGGCGACCTGGCGGCGGATGCCCAGCGCCTGCCGCAGCGCATCGGCACGCACGCGCCAATGTGCCGGCAAGGGATCGCATGCCTTCCGCTCCATCCTGCGGACCATCCACCAGCCGCCGCACAGGCGCAGCAGCATCGCCGCAACCCCCAGTATCCACACCCACGGCAACCAGGCCGACGCCAGGTCGGCCGGGGCGTAGGCGATCGACGCGACCACGGCCGGTACACGCGCCAGCGGCCCTCCCACTACCGTCGCGGCAGCAGTGATCTGAGCGCGCGAGGCAAGCAGATTCGCCAGCGTCAGCAAAGGCACCAGCACCATCGCCAACAGGAACGCCAGACCCGTCGCATGCCGCGTCGCCGCGCTCGCGCCCGACTGGAGCCGCAGGACGAAAGCCGCGAACAATGCCAGCAGCGCGATCTGCCATACCGAATGCAGCAGGGTCAGCGCGAGCGCGGTCATGATGGCGTCCGGGATGAGGTCCATGCGCGTATCAGCGATCGCGCTGCTTGCGGGCGCGCGCGATCAGCTGCGCGATGTCGTCGAGTTCCTCGCGGCTGGTGCCATCCACGTCCAGCGCGCGCTGCACCAGCTGCAACGCCGAACCGGAAAACGCCCGCTGCATGAGATCCTTCAGCAACGCCGACTGCACCTTGTCCTGCGGATGCGTGGCGGCGTAACGATGGCTGCGCTCCGACTCGTCGCGGCGCACCAGGCCCTTCTCGGCCATGATCGTCATCATCTTCAACACCGTCGTATAGGCGGTGTCCTTGGAACGCGAGAGTGCCTGATGGACCTCGCGCACGGTGCACGGCTCGCCGCGATCCCACAGCACCTGCAGGATCGCCAGTTCACCTTCGGTAGGGCGCACGTTCGTCATGGGAACCTCCTTACTAACCGGATAGTACTATTCGATTAGTAGTTGTCAACATAAGTTGGCAACGGCCCATGCGCCGGGTCGTCCCGGCCCCCATCGCTTGCTACACGCCTCGCGCGCTATGCAGCATCAGCCGCGCCCATCCCGCGTTCGCGCCTTCCGATGGGCCGCGTACGCACCCTGCCGCCCGCCCCTTTCCCGGTCTGATCGAATTGACCGCGCTCTTCCGCATTACATGAATGCCGGGAACGATTCCCCCGCAGCGCAGGCTCGCCCATGCCCAGACCCGACCACACCTACATCAACGCCCAGGCCTTGAAGTTCGTGTCCGATGCAAGGGGTTCGTGCGACCAGGTCAGCGACGAGCTATGCACGGCCGCGCTGTTCTGGAGCAACGCGCCGCGTAAGTGCTACCCGATCCATGCGCTGGTCCGGGGCGATTACGCGCAGAACCATATCGCGATGGCGGCCCTCTGGTCTGGCGACGACGATAACGACCGGCTCATTGTCAACCCGACCATCGCGCAATTCGGCGGCGACCGGCGCGTGTTCATTGGCACCGCCGACGCATGGCTGGCCGAACTCAGCCGGTTGCACAACGGTGCGCCGGCCGAACTCGACCCCGGTGGTAGCAAGTTCAACTCGGCCTGGATGCACGAACTGCCCGAAGCAAAGACGGCGGCAGTCCAACAGGAACAGCGCCGTTCCAGCCACGTCAGCCAGGACAGCCATATGGCTGACACACTCAAGAAGACCAAGCCGTGCTGCGGCTGCGTGGTGATGTGAGCGCCTCACGCCACAGGCGCCCACCGACCGTCGGCCGCACGGGGCAACGAGCCGGACCAGGGTCCGGAACGGGTCGTCAGCCGGCATGAGATCGTCGCCCGCGGATCGCGTCGCCCGCAAGAACGATCAAACGCAGTCGCCGAAGCTGCCGCTATCCTGCGCCACTCGACTCCACCACCGGGTTTCACGGATGGCCGCCGCGGAAAAAGCGCTCTGGTTCATCGAAAGCCATTACAGCGAGGACTTGTCGCTGCGCCGCATCGCCGAGGTGGCCGGGGTCTCGCCGTTCCATCTGGCGCGCTTGTTCCAGGCGATGACCGGCTGCTCGGTGGTGCGCTACCTGCGCGCACGCCGGATGACCGAAGCCGCGCACCGCCTGGCCGGTGGCGCGCCGGACATCCTGGCGGTGGCGCTGGCCAGCGGCTACGGTTCGCACGAAGCCTTTACGCGCGCCTTCGGCGACCAGTTCGGCCTGAGCCCGGCCAGCGTGCGCGAGCGCGGTTCGGTGGCCGGCCTGGCGCTGGTCGAACCCTGGCGCACCGCCGATGGCGTGCAGGTGACGCTGGACGAACCACGCCTGGCCCATGACGGCATCCGCTTCATCGCCGGGCTCGGCTGCCGCTACACCGCCGACACGAAACAAGGCATTCCCGCCCAGTGGCAACGCCTCTACCTGCATCACGCCGCCGCCCTGCCGAAACGGCATACCGCGTTCGGCGTGTGCTGCAACAGCGACGACGAAGGCAGCTTCGAATACATCGCCGGCGTGGACGTGCCGGGTTTCGGTGGCCTGGACCCTGCACTCAGCACCTTGCGCCTGCCAGCACGCGAGTACGTCGTGGCCACTCATCACGGCCATATCTCGGACATCCGCCGCACCTGGCAGACCTTCGTCGGCGACTGGCTGCCGCGCTCGGGCCTGCAGGTTGCCGATGCGCCCGAGTTCGAGAAATACGGCGCCGATTTCGACGACACCACCGGCATCGGCGATGTCGAGATCTGGCTGCCCCTGCAAACCTGACTTCTCCCGCCATCGACGAGGACCGCATGACTGCACGCACCCTTCTCATTGCCCTGGCCGCCGCGTCGCTGGGCGTCTGCACCCTGGCCCGCGCCGGCACGGTAGGCGAAACCCACCGCGTGGCGCACACGCCCAGCGCCGCACTCCGCGATGCGCAGCACCGGGACGACGTGCGTATCACCGTGTGGTATCCCGCTGCCGCCGGCGTCGCCGAGACGCCGCTGCAGATCGGGCCGCCCGGGCATCCGGTGTTCGACGCCGGCCGCGCCGCGCCCGATGCCCCCTTCGCTCCGGGCCGGCACCCGGTGATCTTGCTCTCGCACGGCTTCGGCGGCAGCGCGCGCATCATGGCCTGGTTCGGCACCGCGCTGGCGCGCGCCGGCGACGTGGTGATCGCCGTGGACCACCCCGGCACCAACGCACGCGACCCGATGACCATGACCGGCGGCCTGCTGGTGTGGGATCGCGCGGTGGATCTGCGCGTGGCCCTCGACACCGCCAGGCATGACGCCCTCATCGGTCCGCATATCGACGCGCAGCACGTGGGCATGGCGGGCTTTTCGATGGGCGGCATGGCAGCCATGGTGAGCGCCGGCGCGCGAGTCGACATCGACCACTACATCCAGTTCTGCCGATCGCATCCCACCGACGCCACCTGTACTGCACAGGCCGAGGCGCCCGACCAGACCCTGGCAGCCCGCGAACAGGCCTTGAAGGCGCCGGCGATGGCCGCGCTGGCGAAACACGCCGGCGACGACTACGCGATCCCCGGCGTGCGTGCGGTGTTTGTGATGGCGCCGGGCGGCATCCAGGCGCTGGCCCCGGCCAGCCTGCGCACGCTGGTCACCCCAGTGAGCATCCTGCTCGGCGATGCCGACACGGTGGCCCCGCCAGCCACCAACGGCAGGGTCGTGGCGGCACTGCTGCCCCACGCCACCCTGAAAGCCTTGCCCGACGTCGGCCACTACGACTTCCTCGCCGACTGCACGGCACTGGGCCAGCAGCAGGAGCCGCCTTGCCAGCCCATTCGCGTGCCGCAGCAGCGTACCCACGCCACCGCGATCGCCATCGCCGAAGCGTTCTTCGCCAGTCATCTCTGAACGGGCGCCGGGAAAAAGAGCCGGGACAAGCCGAAGCAACGGCCACGAGGAAATGCACTCCATCCTCTGCTTTCTCGCCCGATGACTTCATGCACATACCGCCTCGCCAAGCCATCGCTAGGCTGTGGCGCAGCCCCGGGAGAATCGCGATGCGCGGAACACCGTACGTAGGGATGCTCGGCCTGGTGCTCGTGTGCTCGCACGGCGCCGCACAAGCGGCAACGGCGCCGGATGCCCTGCGCAGCCAGCTGCTGCAGATCACGCAGCAACTGGTCGATGCGATCCCTCGGGGCGATCGCGCCCCCTGGCAGCGCTGGCTCGCCGACGACGCCGTGCTCGTCGACGAGTTCGGCCGCATCACCCACAAAGCCGACACCGTAGCCTCGCTGCACCCGTTTCCGGCCGGCTTCTCCGGCAGCATCGAGCTGCGCGACGCGCACGTGCGCCAATACGGCGACAGCGCGGTGATGCAGGTCGAGGAATACGAACGCGAGACGGTGTTCGGCCAGCAACTGGTGGTGCGCTACCAGAGCCTGCTCACCTTCGTACGGCAGGCCGGCGCATGGAAGGTGGCCGGCTACGCGGACGTCACCATCCCCACCGCGCCGCCGGAACTGCACGTCGCCGGACTGGCGCCCGCCGACTACACCGGCACCTACCGCTATGCGCCCGGGCGCGCCTGGGCCGTCGCCGACCAGCACGGCGTACTGAGCTACACCACGCATGCCGGCGGCACCGCAAACGTCCTGCAGCCGATCGCGAAAGACGTGTTCATGGGCAGCGACGACGAACGGAACCTCCTCATCTTCCGGCGCGACGCCCACGGCCGCGTCGATGCCCTGATCGAGCGGCGCAAGTTCAACGACCTGCAATTGACCCGGGATCCCACGCCAGCGGGTTGATCGGAACGGAGGGCGGATTTGGCGAAGCAGGCAACGGAGTGAGCCCGACTCCGCATTCGATCGACGACGGCGACAGCCAACCTCCCGGCACGGCAGCAAGACCGGCGGCCCAAGCGTGCCCCTTGGCGTCTTTCCGCCCCCGGGGCAAAGCCGCGTAAAATGGCCGCTTTACGCCCACTCAAGTGCCCCCATGGCTCTCACCGCCACCATCCACAAGGCCGAACTGTCGATCAGCGACATGGACCGGCACTACTACGCCACTCATGCACTGACCCTCGCCCGGCATCCGTCGGAAACCGAGGAGCGGCTGATGGCGCGCCTGCTCGCGTTCGCGCTGTATGCCGACGAGCGGCTGGAGTTCGGCAAAGGGCTCAGCGACACCGACGAACCCGCTCTATGGCGCAAGGCCTATACCGACGAGATCGAGCTGTGGATCGACGTCGGCCTGCCCGATGAAACACGCTTGCGCAAAGCCTGCAACCAATCGCGGCAGGTCGTGGTGCTGGCCTACGGCGGCCACGCGACCGACATCTGGTGGAACAAGATCGCCAGCACACTCACGCGCCACGACAACCTCAGCGTCCTCGCCATCGACCACGCCGACATGCAGCAACTGGCCGCCCTGTGTGAACGCAGCATGCGCCTGCAATGCCTGATCCAGGACGGCGAACTGCAGCTCATCGCGGGCGACCTGACGTTGCCGATCCGTCCGGATATCCGCAAGGGTGAGTACGCTGTCGCTTGAGGGAGTGGTAATCCCCCCGCTTTTAGCGCTCGCCAAAAGTGGAGCTAAGCGGGCAAGGCCAATTTCTGCATGGGTGTGATGCCGCCGAGAGCCATGTTCGGACGCTCGTGGTTGTATGTCCATAGCCAGTGGGTCGCCGATGCT